>CADEER010000003.1:0-100205 GCA_902826395.1 uncultured bacterium | reverse complement strand
CAAGCGTTACGACATCGCCCACCTGCCGCGACCTGCTCGCCGCCGGCTGAGTCTCATCCGTTCCCAGCGCCCGCGGCGTCTCGCACGACCCATGCGACGGCAGGCCTGAAGAACAGCCGGGGAGACCCAGGGGGGGTAGAAGGGCCTCCCCGGCATTCGGCCGCGGGTTGCAAAGCTTCGCGCGGCAAGGTCGCGAGGAAGAACGACTCGGTCGAAGCTCAATAACATCAAGCCTCGTGCCAATGCCCGATGGCACAAACCTCAGGCCGCGATTCGTCGGTCGCTGCTAATCTTTCGAACCGACCGGGCGCGATGGGTGCCAACTGTATTCAGCATCCGCCGAGGTCGGCGGTGTTCCCGGCGCTAACCTTCAGCGCTTCGGCGGAAACCGCTCCAGGATGGCGTCGACCACGGTGCGGACCTTCTTCTCGCGCTCTTCGGGCGAGTTGGTCGGCCTGATGCGCGACTGGCCGGAGCCGCGCCACAGCAGGTCGTCCTTGTCTCGATCGATGAAATCGATGAGCAGCGTGCCTTCGTCATACTGATCGACACGCGTTTCCGAACCGCCGTAGAAGCCGCCCCAACGCCCGTAATAGCCGTAGGTGGTCGGAATCGTCGTCACGTCGAGCTTCTGGTCGATCGCGATGTGGAAGGTCACGAAGAAATCCGCCGTCGCGGCATCGACCTTGCTCAGCCCCTTGGCAGCCAGCGACGCCTCGATGGCTTGCTCGATGCGCGATGTGAGCAGCGGGTTGTCGAGGCGCGGATTGCCAGTCTTGGCGCGCGGCTCCGGCAGCCACGCATACGAGTCGAGCGAAGTGAAGTCGACTTTCGGATCGTAGTCCGAATCGACCTTGACGCTCGAACAGCCGATCAGAACGGTCAAAAGGAGTACCGATGCGATCGCACTGAGCTTCATTGCAGTTGATCTCCTCTCTACTCTGGCCGCGGCTGCCGGGCTTCGTTCAATCGGTGCCGCGGCGCGGGAACTCTTCGAGAATACGACGCACGGCATCGTCGACGCGCTCGGCGCGTTCGCTGCGCGACGCGTTGGATCTCAGTACGCGTTGCGCGACGCCGCGCCAGACGTTGCGCGGCGGCTCGCCGGCGACGACATAGAGTCCGACCGTCCCCTTCTCGATATGAGCCGGCGGCACATTGACCGGCGAATCCCAGAAGCCCGCGCGGCCATCCGAGTCGTCCGAGTTGCGCCAGCCACCGCGCGGCGATGCCACCTCGCGCGTGCGCACGGCGAGCCAGTAGCCGACCTGGAAATCGGCGGCGACAGAGTCAGCCAGCCGATAACCCTTCGCCGCCAGCTCGCGGTCGGCTGCCGAGCGGAGCGCCTTCACCAGGTGCGGTTCATCCACGCGCGGATCGGCCAACTTGCCCGGGGGATCCGGTCGCCATGCGTAGGTGGTTGCGCTGACCGGCGACCAATCCGGCTCGGCGCTGCTTTCGACGGCGATGCGCGAGCAGGACGCTACGCCGACGACCAGCATGACCGCCGCCAGCCTCGCGCTCGGACTTCTCACGTCACGTCTCCGATGTCGCCGCCACGCGTGCAGGCTACGGAACCGGCTTCTCCACTCGCGTGTAGCCCTTGCTCTTCATGCAGTCGAGCATGTGCACCGACCATTCCATGTGCGCGAAGCGGCCCGTGCCCTCGCCACCGCTCTTGTGGGTCTCGGCCTCACAGACCGAGACCGCCTTCTGCAGTTCCTCGCGCGTGGCTGGCGAGCCGTCGAGCTTCTGCCATACGATCTGCGTCCTCTCCGGCTTCTGCGCCGCGCAGGCCGCCAACGCCGCGCAGACCATGAACCCGAATGCCTTGCGATGGACTCGATGCCTCTTCACGTCGCCCTCCGGCCGGTGAATATAGGCAAGGCCATCGATACCGGCAAACTGAGCTGACGTCAGTTCGACCTGATCTCGGGCAGCGCAGCGCGCCGCTCGGCGAGAGCCCATGGCTACCAACAGCGGCGCCGCCGTGGGGAAGTAGTTTTCCCGATCGACGATCCGGTCTAATCGCGCCGCCGATCAGCGGTCCCAGAAGCGGAGCGCACGGCACGCCTCGACGAACTTCGCGCAGGAGCGCGGCCGGTCGATTCGGATGCAGCCTTCGTCCAATCCCATCCGTCCGGTGACGACATCCAGGAGCGGCAGCGCCGAATCGACGTAGCCGATGAACTTCTTGTGGGCGTGCGCATCGCTTACGAAGTCCCGCGCGGCCGGCTTGGACACCAGATCTTCGACCCCATCCGCCGACGCCAGCAGGACGACCGCGTCGTAGAGAACCGACGGGCCTCCGTCGACGCACTGCGCCGCTTCGACGTGCGATCCATCACTCGCCTCGACTCCGCCGATACGCGGCGCAACGATCTCGACGGTTGCCCCCTCGTCCTCTGCCGCTTTAGTCAGCGCCGCAAGTACCTCGGCATCGACGCCCTCGGTGACCAGGACGCCGAGCTTGCGACCGGCGAAATCTTGGGGGCCGTTGAGAAGAATGCTGAGCGCCGGCGACGCCTCGAGATCCTGGCGCGTTTCCCGCGCCGCGTCAGCGGGCTCGGGCATGTCTTTGATCCCGAGTCCGTCCGCGACCTGCTGCGCCAGGTCGACATCGATGTTCAGCAGGTGCGCGACCATGCGGCTGCGGATCCGAAGGGTTTCGACCTTGCTCAGCTCGAAGACCAACGCTTCACAGAGATGCGACTGCTCCACCTCGGTCTGGCTGATGTAGAACTGGCGCGCTTGACTGTAGTGATCGGCGAAGGTCTCCGACCGCTTGCGCACGGCCGGTCCATGCTCTTCGCGAGGAAACGAGCGAAACCCCTTCTCGGGGCACTCGCGCGGGCCGCCGTCCGACCACGAGTTCGGCTCGTAGTTGACGCGGCCCTTCGGGTTTCGCATCGCCATGTGTCCGTCCTGTTGAAACAGATGCACCGGACACTTCGGCGCGTTCACCGGAATGTGCGTGAAGTTCGGGCTGCCGAGCCGCTTCAGTTGCGTGTCGAGGTACGAGAAGTTGCGACCCTGCAGCAGCGGATCGTTGGTGAAGTCGATGCCAGGGACGATGTTCTGGGTGCAGAACGCCACCTGCTCGGTCTCGGCAAAGAAGTTGTCGACACAGCGATCCAGCACGAGACGGCCGATCCGCCGTACCGGCACCAGCTCCTCGGGAATGATCTTGGTCGCATCGAGGATGTCGAAGTCGAACTGGTCCGCGAACTCGTCGTCGAAGAGTTGCACCCCGAGCTCCCACTCCGGGAAATCGCCCTGCTGGATCGCATTCCAGAGGTCGCGCCGGTGGAAGTCGGGATCGGCGCCGTTCAGTTTCACCGCTTCATTCCAGACGACCGATTGCATTCCCTGCTTCGGCTTCCAGTGGAACTTGACGAACGTCGAGATGCCGTCGGCGTTCACCAACCGAAACGTGTGGACGCCGAATCCCTCCATGAATCGGAAGGAGCGCGGGATCGTCCGGTCGGACATGATCCACATCACCATGTGCATGCTCTCCGGCGTCAGCGAGATGAAGTCCCAGAAGTTGTCGTGCGCCGATTGCGCCTGTGGAAAGCCGCGATCGGGCTCGGCTTTGACCGCATGAACGAGGTCCGGGAACTTGATCGCGTCCTGAATGAAGAACACCGGAATGTTGTTGCCGACGATGTCCCAGTTGCCCTCCTGGGTATAGAGCTTCACGGCGAAACCCCGCACGTCGCGCGCCAGATCAGCCGAACCCTTGTTGCCCGCGACGGTCGAGAAGCGGACGAACGCGGGCGTCTTCTCGCCGGCGCGTTGGAACAGATCGGCGCGCGTCAGATCGGCCAGTGAATCGTAGTTCTCGAAGTATCCGTGCGCGCCGAAGCCGCGCGCGTGCACGACGCGCTCGGGAATGCGCTCGTGGTCGAAGTGAAACAGCTTCTCGCGCAGGTGGAAGTCTTCCAGCGTGGTGGGGCCGCGAGCGCCGATCTTCAGGGAGCTCTGATCGTCGGAAACCGGAACACCCTGTTGCGTCGTCAAGACTGGATGGGCCTCGCCCGCGAGTTGGTGAACCTCGCCGCCCTCTCCGACCAGGACGTGGTCTTCGGCGGATGCTGCGCGCTTGCGGTCGGCCGTATCCGATCCACTCCGTTGGGCCCTGATACTGCGCTTCTTCGTACTGCGCTTCTTCATCTTCGTCATGTCCGTGCCGATCTCCCAATCGTTCCTGTAGTGAATCCGGGCTGCGGAGGGACCGTCTGCCTCGAATGCAGCAGCCCGAGTCGCAGCGTGAGGCGCAAAGACCGTGCCGGTCTCTACGGCGACGTAGACCAAACCGTCAGGCCCCTTACGCGAGGAGCCCTCTTTACAAGAGATTGTAGAAACCGCCGGCGCGCGGCCGTTGAAATCGCCGCGGTACAAGCATGGCGCTCCAAAATAAAACCGGCCGGCGCTGACGGCGCCGGCCGGTCGAAGGGGAGCGAGGGGCCCGGAGCCCCGCGAACGGGAACTCCGGGCCGTGGGGAGAGATCACTCTTCGAAGATGCCCTTCTCGCGACAGACCAGCTTGGCCGCCAGGCTGCCTTTGCCCTTGCAGGTGCCGGTCTCGCCGATCGTGTCCGCCGGATCCGGATCGGTCACGTCGATGATCATCGTCACCGGCGCAACCGCGACCGGCGGCGGGAAGGTGTGCCGGCGCGAGACCAGCGTCACCTGGAAGACGTTCGGTGCGATGATGCCCGACACCGGCTTGAACTTGATCTGGTGATCGCCGTCGGAGGTACGACAGCGGATCGAGATGCGCCCGCTGCGCGGCTCTTTCGTTTCGCAGTCGGTAGCGGCCCAGGTGACGGTCTGGTTCAGGTTGCCGGTGCTGAAGCGCACCGACAGGCCGTTTGCCCCGACATCGCCGGCGAAGCCGCCGAGCGGGCGGTTCACGTTGAGCACGCCGCGCGCCAGGATCTTGCCGTTCGGTCGCCGCGTCGCCGTGTTCGCCTTGATCTTGAGCTTGCGCAGGATCAATGCGCTGCCGCCCGGCGGAATCGTCTGAGTCGGGACCGCGGTCGCGGTGGGAACCGGCGTGTTGGTGGGAGTCGACGTGTCGACCGGCGTCTGGGTCGCCGTCGGCGTGTCGGTGGCATCGGACGTCGCCGTCGCAGTGGCGGTCGGCGTCGGCAGGCAAGGACCCGACGAAGCGCAGTCGGGATCGTCGCAGTCGGCGAGCGTGTCGCCGTCGTCGTCGGTGCCGTTGTCACAGACCTCCTCGCTGACGTCGATGGTCACCGGGCAGAGGGTCTGCTGACCGCAACTGTCGACGGCCGAGAAGGTCATCACGTGCTGCCCGATATCGGCCATGCCCGGCGTCCACTCGAACTCGGAGATCGCCGGGTTACCGCTCTGCGGCAGCGGCGGTGTCGTAGACGACCCGAGCGGAGCGCAGGCCGAGGACATACCGATGAGATCGAGGTCGTCGTTGTCGAAGGCAATGATATCGAACGACACCGCCTGACCGGGGGTCGTTGTCAGAGTCTGGCCGCAAGGCGTCGACGGATCGTACTCCGGCGGCAAGTCGGACGAATCGCAGTCGACCAATTGGATCAGGAAGTCGATCGCCGCTTTCGCATCCCCGGTCGACTCTTCCATCGTCGCCTGCGTCGAGTAGAACGTGCGCGTGCACGATCCCGACGCCAGCGAGCAGCCGGCACTGTTCCATGAGTAGAGTCCGGTTCCAGAGACGCTGGCGGTGCCGCCGGTGCAGCTATTGCCGGCGCCAGGTTGAGTGACCACGTCGGACTCGCCAGCAGTCGACAAGCGGAAGGACAGTGTGTCGCCGTCGTTGTCGCTGGTCGGGATCTGGAACGAGCACGGCTCGCCGGCCGGGCAGCGCACGACGGGCGGCAAGCAGCTCACCGGGGAGCTGTTGCCGGTGCCAACGTCGACGGTGGTTTCGACGCGATAGGTACCATCCGGATTGTTGAAGTGGGCGTTGCCCGCCGAACAAGGGCTGAGCCGATTGCCGCTCTCGATGTAGGCCAGATAGTCCTGCGCCGAGGCGTAGGTATGAGAAACGTTCGCCTTGGCAAGCAGCCAGTCCTCATCGGTGTTGTAGTCGGTGACCGTCGCGCTCAGTGACGTCGAGGAGCTGTCGCCGAAGGACAGGGGATCGACGGAGATGACGTCGCCGGGCTGCGGATACCCGTCGGGCGCCGACCCCGAGAAGAAGGTGCGGCGGTACCCCAGGGTGATACTGAAGTCGACCGCATTGGCCGGGCCGGAATCGGCCGGCTTCCAGTTCACCTGGCCGAAGCGGAAGTGCGTGGCCGCCGCCGGAGACGGCAGCAGGAGCGCCTGCGCCAGGAATCCTGCGAACACGGCGGCCGTCGCCCCGATCGGCACGCGCAAGCAGAGTCTGACAATCTTGGACATGGACGGAACCCCTCGAGTCAACGCGCACCCGACAGTGAGTGCGTCTCGGCGTGCTAAGCAGCCGCCGTGCCAGCATCGACCCGACACGAATTTTTAGGTTTTCTTTCGCCCCTCCAAGGCATGGACGAATTTTGTCCACCGCTCGTCGGTCTCATCGCGGACCGTCGAATACACGCCGCTTTGCTTGCTTCGGCACACGGCATCTGCGCAGAACCCGGCAAAACCTCCTCTGAAATCAACGACGGCTCCGCCGTCGCGGCACCAGCCTACCGCCGGTCGAGGAGACAACCCGACCGCCAAGCGGTCTCGGCGACACGGCCTACTACAGACTTTCCCGAACTTGCGTTTTCGGCGCCCCTCGTCGAAATAGTTTGTTCATATGTGGCTGGACATCATCCTCACCCCTCAGGACGCTGCAGAACCGACATGAGCAAATCCCAATCCACCGTTTCGGTCGTCGATGATGATCGTTCAGTGACGGACTCGCTCAGGGTCCTGATCGGAACCGCCGGCTATCACGTCGCAACCTTCAGCTCGGCCGAGGAGTTTCTCGCATCGTTCGACCCCAATCGTCCGGGCTGCATCATTCTGGACGAGCGGATGCCCGGGATGAGCGGCCATGCGCTGCAGGAGGAGCTGGTTCGCCGCCGCTCGCTCAGCCCGGTCATCCTCATCACCGCGCATGCCGAGGTGCCGATGACGGTCCACGCCATGCGCCTCGGAGCCATCACCCTGCTGCAGAAGCCTTTTCGCGACAAGGCGCTCCTCGAGGCCATCGAGGAGGCCCTGGCGCGCGACCAAGTGGTGCGGGGCCAGTACAAAGATCGGCGCGCCCTCGAGATCCGTCTGAAGGCCCTGACCCCGCGGCAGCGCGAGGTCATGGAGCTCCTGATCCGGGGCCTGGCGAACAAGATGATCGCCGTCGAGCTCGAGATCAGCGAGCGCACCGTCGAGCTGCACCGCTCCCGGGTGCTGGCGAAGATGGGCGCCGGCTCCGCCGCCGAGCTGGCCTTTGCGGTCGGCCGCATCCGCGGCGATCACTGAGCGCGGCGGCCTTCCGCCGCACGGGTGACCGATTTACGGCCGCAGGCGTTCGAGCATTCTCGGGAAGGGAATGGTCTCGCGCACGTGTTGTAGGCCGCAGATCCAGGCTACGGCGCGCTCGATGCCCATGCCGAAGCCGGCGTGCGGCACCGAGCCGTAGCGGCGCAGGTCGAGATACCAGCCAAACGGCTCTTCGGGCAGATCGTGCGCGGCGATCTTGTCGCGCAGCGTCTGATAATCGTCTTCGCGCTGGCCGCCACCGATGATCTCGCCGTATCCTTCCGGCGCCAGCATGTCGACGCACAGCGCCAGGCGCGGATCTTCGGGATCGTTCTTCATGTAGAAGGCCTTGCAGGACGCCGGGTAGCGATGCACCAGCACCGGCCGGTCGAACGCTTCGGAGATCGCCGACTCCTCTTCAGCGCCGAAGTCGGATCCCCATTCGACGGCGAAGCCCTTGTCGCGCAACAGCGTCAGCGCTTCGTCGTACGAGATGCGCGGAAAGGGTTTGCGCACCCGCTCGAGCGCGGTGACGTCGCGCTCCAAAGTCTTCAACTCGGCCGCGCGCCGCTCGAGGACGCGGCGCACGATGTGTTCGACGAAGTCCTCGGCCAGGCGCATGTCGCCGGCGAGGTCCATGTAGGCGACCTCGGGCTCGACCATCCAGAACTCCGTCAGATGCCGGCGGGTCTTCGACTTCTCGGCCCGAAAGGTGGGGCCGAAGCAGTAGGCCTTGCCGAAGGCGAGCGCTCCCGCTTCCAGATAGAGCTGCCCGCTCTGCGTCAGGTACGCCGTCTCGTCGAAGTAGGGCGTCTCGAAGAGGGTCGTCGTACCCTCGCAGGCGTTCGGAGTGAGGATCGGCGAGTCGAAGAGGACGAAGCCGCGCTCATCGAAGAACTGCCGGCAGGCGTGCACGATCTCGCTGCGGATGCGCAGGATGGCGTGCTGACGAGCCGATCGAACCCATAAATGGCGGTGGTCGAGCAGAAAGTGGACGCCGTGATCCTTGGGCGTGATCGGATAGTCGATCGACTCGCCGACCAGATCGATGCCGGTGACGCCGAGCTCGAAACCAAGCGGCGAGCGCGGGTCGGCTCGCACCGTCCCGCGCACTACGATCGACGACTCCTGGGTCAAACGGCCGGCGAGGTCGAACACCTCCGGCACAACGTCCTGTTTCGAGAGCACGCACTGGATCGTGCCGGTTCCGTCGCGCACCTGCAGAAAGTGGAGCTTGCCGCTCGACCGCTTGTTGTAGAGCCAGCCGCGCAACACCACTTCCTGGCCCTCGTGGCCGGCGACTTCGTCAATGTAGATGGGGTGCACTGGGTTCATCCGCTCGGTTTGTCGTCCTACCGCTACTGCAACGCACCGCCGCGGCCAAGAGGCCGACGAATTCGATTCGCCAGTCCCTCCTGCTAGTCTGAGCGGCCATGCTTCGGTGCCGACAGATCCGCGCCCTTGCGATTGCCGCACTCACTCTGCTGCCGGCATGTCGATCCGATGAGCCGGTTCGCCTGGCGCCGATCCTGCGCATCGGCGAAGAGCGCGGCGAGATCACCGCCTCGATCGGCGATGAGACGCGATACTTACTCGCCGAGATCCCGCACGGCGCCATTCTGCTGAACCACCAACAGGCCGTACCTGCCGATGGCGTAGTCTCGATCCGGCGCAAGGTCGGCAGCGCCGTAGCGGCGGGCGGACGAGTCGTCGTCAGCGCGCGGGCCAGCGTCGATTCGCGATCCTGGACCGAGCTGCCGCGACTCGTCGCACCGATTCTCCGCGAAAACGGCGAGGCGTGGATCGACTTCGCGCTCGAGTTGCCCGAGTCGATGCGCGGCAGCGACGCCATTCTGAACGGCACCGCCTTCGCGGCGCGAGCAAACGGGCAGAACGCCGAGCGGAGCGATCCGATCGCCATTCCGCGCGGCGCCGTGCTCGAGGTGGGAGGCGGCATCCTCGCAGTCGGCCGCGGTCAGGGCGACGTGCGATTTCGCGTCGAAGCCTGCCGGCCGTCCGGTTGCGTGGAGATCCTCGACAAAACCGTCGGGAGCGATTCCAACGGCTGGGCGGACTGGACGGTTTCACTCGGCGACTTCGCCGGCGAGGAGGTTCAGTTCGCCTTCGCGACCGAATTGGTCGCCGCCGCGCCCAACGCCTACTCGCTCGCGGTCTGGTCGCGGCCCATATTGTTCGGGCCGGCGGCGAGTCGGCCGCGCCCCAACGTCGTGCTGCTGTCGATCGATACGCTGCGCGCCGACCATCTCACGTCCTACGGCCACGAGCGCGACACCGCGCCGAAGATGCGCGACTGGTTCGAGCGCGGCGGAGTGCTCTTCGAAAACGCCGTCGCCGCGTCGACCACGACCGGGCCGGCGCACATGACGATGTTCACGTCACTCGCGCCCTCGGTGCACGGCATCACCAATCGCCCGGGCGTGCATCGGCCGCCGCCGCTGACCCTCGCCGAGGTACTGCGCGCCAACGGCTACGTAACCGGCGCGGTCACCGAGGACGGCCCTCTGCACGCCGGCTGGGGCTTCAGCCGCGGCTTCGACTCGTATGCCGAGAACAAGAGCGCCGACGTCATGTTGCCGGAGGGACACGTAGCCGCGACTTTCGCGGCCGCCGAGAGCTGGCTGCGGCGCAACTCGAACAGACCCTTCTTTCTGTTCCTGCACACGTTCGAGGTGCACTATCCGTACACGCCGCCGGCTCGCTACGCGGCGCTGTTCGGCGACCCGGCGCGCGACCCTGGCCTGCCGCCCGACTACGCACCCGTCCTCTACGATCGCGAGATCCGCCATGTCGACGATCAACTCGACACCTTTCTCGGCAAGCTGAAGGCGGCTGGGGTCCTCGACGACACCATCTTCATCGTCACCGCCGACCACGGCGACGAGTTTCTCGAGCACGGCCACATCGGCCACGCCGGCCACCTGCATCCGGAAGTCCTGCACGTGCCGTTGATGCTGCGCGGTCCCGGCATCCCCGCCGGCCGCCGCATCACGACGCCGGTCGGCCACGCCGACTACAAGCCGACGGTCCTGGGTTTGCTCGGAATCGAATCGCCGGCGGTGATGATGGGCCGCGATCTGGCCGCATTGGTGCGCGGCGAGATCGACTCGGTCGAGGACGCACCGCTCTTCAGCGAAGCCTGGTACGGGACGGCGATGCTCGCCGGCGGCAAGACGATCTCGCTCGATCCGCCGTCGATCTCGGTGCGCACGGGCTCGCGCAAGCTGATCCGCAACAACGCCCCCGGCGGCAGCTTCGCGTATAGCTACTACGATCTGACGACCGACCCGGGCGAACAGACCGACCTCTACGCCGAGCGGTCCGACGCGGTCGCCGACCTGCGCGAGCTGCTGGCCGGCTACGAACCAACCATGGCCGGCCTGCAACGGCGCGCCGCCGCGGCGCGCGCGGCATTCGCCCGGGCGCCGCAGCCGACGAAACAAGAGGTTGAGATCGATCCCGCCGTAGCCGAGAAGCTGCGCGCTCTCGGCTACGTGGAGTGACCCGCGTGGACACTGAAGCGGCGATGGCGTCGCGGTGGCAGAACGTTCGATCCGCGGCCGTTGAACGGCCGCATCGGCGGCGCTAAGGCTGGTCTAGGAGCCGCCATGCGAGCCGCCGCCGAGATGACGTGTCCGCCTGCCGAGTACCTTGCGTTCGAGCGGAGCAGCGCCGAGAAGCACGAATACCTTGCCGGCGAGGTGTTCGCGATGACCGGCGCCAGCCGCGCCCACAACCTGATCGCGCTGAGCGTTGCCAGCGAGCTTCGGCGACAGCTCAAACAGCGGCCGTGCCAGGTGTTCGCCAACGACATGCGCGTCAAGGTCGACGCGAGCGGGCTCTACACTTATCCGGACGTCGTCGTGGTCTGCGGCGCTGCGCGCTTCGAGGACGAGCAGATCGATACTTTGCTCAATCCGACCCTCATCGTAGAGGTGCTGTCCGACTCGACCGAGGCCTACGACCGCGGCGAGAAGTTCGAGCACTACCGCAAGCTAGCGTCGCTGTCGGAATACCTGCTGGTCGCGCAGGACCGTCCCCACCTCGATCAGTTCGTGCGCCAGGCGGACGCCCAGTGGCTGCTGACCGAGTGGCACGGCCGCAGCGCGACCGTGCCGCTGTCGTCGGTCGCCGCCGCGCTGGCGCTCGACGAGGTCTACGACAAGCTCGAAGTCTGATCCGCTGTAGTCGCTCGGCGGCGACGAGATCGTCCACTCTGCGCGCCGCGTCGCAGGCGAACTCGATCAGATCCACGTAGTCGAGCACCATCATACGTGTCTCTGCCGTATCGGGCGGATCTCCCTGCCGTGGGCATCTGCTCCGAGAATGAGGGCGCAGAACGGCTTGACTAAACCGTACGAATTACATACCGAACGTTCAGTATGGCTGATGCCGCACGGCCTGCACGCCTCGAGAATGGGCGGCGGGACCTGACCAACATCGCGATCGATTGCTTTGCTCGCTACGGCTACAAGGCGACCTCGATCGCCCGCATCGCGGAGGCGGCCGGGCTCACCAAGGGCGCGATCTACTACCACTTTCGCGACAAAGAGGAGCTGCTCTTCGCGGCGGTTTCGGACCGGCTGACGCAGTTCGAGCGCAGCGTTACCGCACAGATCCTGCCGCCCGCAGACGCCGGGCGGGCGTTGCGCGAGATCGCGCGGGTTTGTCTGGATCACGCCACCAAGAGCAACCACCGGCGCTTCATCGTGACTTTGATGGTCGAGGCGATCGACACCAACGCGCGCCTCGCCGAGCAGTTCCGGGCGATGATGCACCGGTTCCGCGGCTTTCTGCGCGAGATCATCGAGCTCGGCCAGCGCGAGGGCTCGTTTCGCGGCGACGTCAGTGCTTCGGTCGCCGCCGACGTCTATGCCGGCGCCGTGATGGGCGCCGAGATCCAGTACTACCAAGATCCGGAGAGCTTCGACCTGGAGGGGACCGTGAACACGTTCCTCGACCAGTACGTTGGTTGGCTGCAGCGCGACCATCCGCAACGCGCCGAACGGCGATGAACAGGTACGGCCGCCGCGAATCCCACCCGACGCGGCGGCGAGAAGAACATTCGTAGGAGGGGATCCAATGATCGATTTCGAACCGACCGAAGACCAACAGTTGATGCGCGATACGGTTGCGGGCTTCGCGACCGAAGTGGTGCGCCCGGTGGCGCGCGACGCCGACGAAACGGGGGAGATCCCGGAGTCGATCGTCCAGCAGGCCTGGGATCTCGGCCTCATCCAGAGCGCCATCCCCGAGGAATTCGGCGGCTTCGGCGGCGATCGATCGGCGGTCACCAGCGCCCTGGTCTGTGAAGAGCTCGGCTACGGCGATCTCTCGATCGCGCTCCACGTGCTGGCGCCGCGTCTGGTCACCTACCCGGTCCTCGAGCTCGGCACCGCCGAGCAGCAGCGCGAGGTGTTGCCCGCCTACTGCGGCGAGCGTTTCGCGGCCGGCACCGCGGCGGTGATGGAACCGTCGCTCGGCTTCGATCTCAACGATCTCGCGGTGACCGCGGCGCGACAAAACGGCGGCTTCGTGCTCAACGGCCGCAAGTGCTACGTGCCGCTCGGCCCCGATGCCAGACACGCGGTGGTGTACGCCAAGACGGAGTCGGGAACGTCGGCCTTCCTGGTCGCCGCCGATACGCCCGGATTCGCCATCGCCGAGCGCGAGAAGAACATGGGCATCAAGGCGCTGGCGACGTACGAGATCGCGCTCGAGAACTGCAAGGTGCCGGCGTCGGCGCAGCTCGCCGGAGATCTGCGGCCGATCTTCAATCGCTCGCGCATCGCCCTCGCCGCGCTCGCAGTCGGCGTCGCGCGCGCCGCATTCGAGTACGCGCGCGACTACGCGAAGGACCGCCGCGCCTTCGGAGTCGCGATCGCGCAGAAGCAGGCAATCGCCTTCATGCTCGCCGAGATGGCGATCGAGATCGACTCGGCGCGCTTGTTGACCTAGGAGGCCGCCTGGAAGCTGGACGGCGGCGAAGATGCGACGCGCGAGGCATCGATCGCCAAGAACTACGCGGCGGAGACGGCTCTCAAGGTGACCGACAACGCGGTGCAGATCCTCGGCGGACACGGATACATCCGCGATCACATGGTCGAGCTGTGGCTGCGCAATGGCCGCGGCTTCGCGGTGTTCGAAGGGCTGGCGCTCGCCTGACGGCGCCCTATCCAACAGCGACGCAAACGACGGGAGTAGACGATGATCGATTTCGAGCTTTCAGCGGACATGAAGGGCATGCGCGACATGATCAACCAGGTCGCGGAACAGACGATGCGGCCGATCTCGCGCCAGTTCGACGAAGAGGAACACACCGAGCCGTCGGATTGGCAGAAGATGATGTGGGACGTCTCGAAGGGCAGCTCGGTGTTCGGCGGCGGTCCGACGGACAAGAAGGAGCGCAGCGGCAACGGCAAGCCGTCGGAGCGCAACGTCGGGGCGACAGTCACCATCGAAGAGCTGTCGTGGGGCGATGCCGGCTTGTACCTCAGCATCCCGAACGCCGGCTTGGGCGGCGCGGCCGTCGCGGCGGCCGGCACGACGGAACAGAAGAAGCGCTTCCTGCAGCGCTTCAGCGAGGGCGATCCCAAGTGGGCGGCGATGGCGATCACCGAGCCGGGCTTCGGATCCGATTCGGCCGCGGTCGCAACCACCGCGGTGCGCGACGGCGACCAGTGGGTGCTGAACGGCACCAAGATCTTCTGCACTTCCGGCCATCGCGCGCTGGAAAAGTCCGAAGGCTTCGTCGTCGTCTGGGCGACGGTCGACAAGTCGGCCGGACGAGCCGGCATCAAGGCGTTCGTCGTCGACCACGGCACGCCCGGCGTGACCGTCACGAAAGTCGAGGACAAGCTCGGCATTCGCTGTTCCGACACGGCCGCCATCGTCCTCGAGGATGCGCGCATTCCACTCGACAACCTGCTCGGCGACGCCGAGGTGCACGCCGACCCGGCCGACGCCAGCAAAGGCTTCAAGGGCGCCATGGCGACCTTCGACGCGACGCGACCGGCAGTGGCGGCGAGCGCTCTCGGCATCGGCCGCGCCGCCGTCGACTTCGTGCGCACCGCACTGAAGGAAGCCGGCGTCGAGATCCACTACGATCGGCCGCCGATGAAGCAGACGGCGCTCGAGCGCGACTTCATCGCGATGGAGGCACATCTACAAGCGGCTCGCCTGCTCACCTGGCGCGCCGCGTGGATGATGGATCGCGGCATGAAGAACAACCTCGAAGCCTCGATGTGCAAGTCGAAGGCGGGGCTGGCGGTCACCCAGGTGACGCAGAAGGCGGTCGAGATCCTCGGCCCGCTCGGCTACTCGCGCAAGATCCTGCTCGAGAAGTGGCTGCGCGATGCGAAGATCAACGACATCTTCGAAGGGACACAGCAGATCAACCTGCTGATCGTCGCCCGCCGCATCCTCGGCTACTCGAGCAAAGAGTTGAACTAAGCCGTTTCAACGCGGAGGGCGGGCCACCCGCCCTCCGCGCTTTTCGCACACGTCGACGTGTGCGCCCTGCGGGCGTCCGTGTTAAGGCGTTCCCGATGCCGTTTTCCGCCCGCGTCCGCCGCAGACATTGGGTCGCGCTGAGCCTCATCGCGCTGGTCGGCTGCAGTTCCGACTCGCGGAGCAAGGTGATCGTGCTCGCGCTCGACGGCATGGAGCCGACGGCGATCGACCTCCTGATGTCGGAGGGGCACATGCCGAACTTCGCGCGCATGCGACAGGAAGGCGCCTACGGCAAGCTCATCTCCAGCAAGCCGATCCTCTCGCCGATCATCTGGACGACGATCGCCACCGGTCGCAATCCAGCCGACCATCGCATCGGCCATTTCGTCACCATCAACGAGAAGACCGGCGAGCAACTGCCGGTCACCAGCCAGATGCGCGGCGTCAAGGCGCTGTGGAACGTCTTCTCGGAAGCGGACAAGAAAGTCGGCGTCGTCGGCTGGTGGGCGACGTGGCCCGCTGAGACGGTCAACGGCGCCATGGTCAGCGATCACACCTGCTATCACTTTCTCTTCGACGGTGGCGCCGCTGGAGCAGGGGACTGGACGGGCATCACGTACCCCGCGGACCTCCACGAGTCGCTGGCGCCGATGATCCGCCGACCGGCCGGCATATCGCACGAGGAGATCTCGCGGTTCGTCCAGGTCGAGGCAAACGAGCCGGCGCAGCCCTTTCGCTTCGAAGACGATCTCGCACACTTCAAGTGGGCCTATGCGACCGCGGAGAGCTATCGCGCCATCGGCCGCCACCTCTGGCAGGAGCAGAATCCGGATCTGCTGATGGTGTACATCGAGGGAACCGATTCGACATCGCATTTGTTTGGCCATCTCTTTCGCGCCGAAGGTCTCGTCGGCGAGCTAGCCGAGCAGCAGCGGCGCTATGGCGACGCGGTCGAGCAGATGTACCTCTACGCCGACCGCCTCGTCGGCGAGTTCATGGAGCTGATGGACGACGACACGACGTTGATCGTTTTGTCCGACCACGGCTTCCAGCTCGGCGCATTGCCGGACGATCCCAGCAAGACGCGCGACCTGCGCCGCGTCAGCGAGAAGTTCCACAACCTCGAGGGCATTCTCTACGCGTACGGCAAGGGCGTGAAGGCCCGCGGTCGCTTCGATCGGCCGGTTCTGGTCGACGTTGCTCCCACCATTCTAGCGGTGGCCGGTCTCTCACCTGCGCGCGACATGCCCGGCCGGGTTCTCTACGAAGGCTTCGACATCCCCCAACGCGAGCGCGAAGTCGCCTCCTACGAAGGCGGCAAAGACGCCGTCGCCGCCGCGCAAGGCGGCGACGCGGCCGTGGATCCCGCGATCCTCGAGCGGCTGCGGGCGCTCGGCTATCTCGACACCGAGTCGCCGACCGGCGACCGCAATCTCGCCGCCCTGCTCTTCCAGGAGGGCCGCTACGAGGAGTCGGCAAAGGCCTATCGCGAGTTGGTCGCGGCAGCTCCCGACGACGGCGCCGCGCGCGCCAGTCTCGCCGGTGTGCTCGGCGCCATGGGCGCCTACGACGAGGCCTTGCAACATCTCGACGAAGCGACCCGCCTGGCACCGCTCAATCCGGAGGGGTACCACAACCGCGCGGTGATTCTCGAAAAGAAGGGCGAGCGCGAACGCGCCGTCGAGCAATACCGGGAAGCGCTGCGCTACTCGCCCGCCTACGAGCCCTCGCTGCGTGCCCTGGCCCGACTGGGAATCGACTCATCGCATCGGCGCCCCGTCGGCGAGGGCGATCGCAAAGCACTCGAGCTCGCGGAACAGGCGAGCGTGGTGGCGCGGCGCGGCGACTACGGCGGCGCGATGAAGCTGCTCGACGAAGCGGAAGGGCTGGCGCCCGAGCTGGCCCTCGTGCACCAGTACCGCGCCAACGTCGCATTCCTGATGGGCGACAAGGAGCGCGCACGCGCCGCGCTGCGCCGCGCTCTGGAGATCGAGCCAGACAACGCGCTGTACCGCACCAACCTCGAAAAGCTCGGTTGATTTCGGCGGCGCAGGTCATGCCGAAACACAGCAAGAGAGCGCGGAGCGCGAGCGGCAGCGAGCCGGCGAGCACCGCGGCGCCGCGGCGCTGGCCGAGCCGACGGCGCACGGCGGCGCTTCTGTTTCTCGCGCTGACCGCCCTGTACTTCTGCAACTTCCGCCTGCGCGGCGCCGGCGACAGCCTGCCCACCAGAGCTCTGCCGTTCAGCATCCTGCGCGAGGGCGATCTCGATCTGGACGAGTTCACCTGGACGTCGCTGCCCGAGCGCCCGTGGCCTTACTACATCCACGCGCAGGGATCCGAAGGAGATCGGCGATTCTTCTCCGTTTCCTCGATCGCGACGTCGGTGGTGGTGACGCCGCTCTACATCTTGCCGACCCTGTGGCTGGCCTGGAACGACATCCCCTACGTCGATTCACGTGCCTGCGTGATCGCGGTGGTGATGGAGAAGCTCGCTGCGGCACTGCTGGCAGCGCTGTCGGCGACGGTACTCTTCCTCGCCCTCTGCGCGCTGACTACCGAGACCTGGGCGCTGGCGCTCGCGCTCTTGTACGCTCTCGGAACTTCGACTTGGTCGATATCGAGCCAGGCGCTATGGGCGCACGGTTTGTCCGAAGTCTGTCTGGCAATGCTCTGTCTGCTCTTGCCCCGCCGGAGTCGCTCCTGGCAGTGGATCGCCGCGATCGGAATCGTGTGCAGCATCATGGTCTGGAACCGACCGCAGATGGCGCCCTTCGCCGCCATGACGTCACTATTCCTCCTGACGCTGGACCGACGCGTCGCGATCCCGCTCGCAGCCGCCGCACTCGTCTCTGGCGGCGCGTTGATCGCCTACAACCTGTGGGCGCTCGGCAACGTGTTCGGCGGATACGGCAGCTTGGGTCACTTCTCCAATCCGCTTCTCGCCGGGCTTGCCGGGCTGACGATCAGCCCCAATCGCGGGCTGTTCGTCTTCACGCCGATCGTCGTCTTCGCGCTGTGGGGAATCGTCGAGGTCTGGCGTCGCGGCGACGAGCTGCGCTGGCTGCGCTACCTGACGGTGGCACTCGGCGCCCACGTGGTCATCTACGCCAAGTTCGACGAGTGGTGGGCCGGCTACACGTATGGCCCGCGCTACTTCACCGACGTACTGCCTCTGTTGTTCGTCCTCGTCGCGTATGGCCTGGCGCCCATCTGGCGGTTTGGCGCGGTACGCGTTGTCGCGACGGTGCTGGCCGCCTGGGGCGTCTTCGTGCAAGCGGTCGGCGTCTACGCGGCCGACGACGGGTGGAACCGCGAGCCGATCTCCGTCGACACGCGGCCACAGCGCGTCTGGGACTGGAACGATCTGCAGATCGTGCGGTCCCTCGACAACGGCTTTCGCGCGTTCGAGCTGTTGCCGGTGATGGTCGACGCCTTCGCCGACGACGTGCCGGCGCGCCTCGTCGAGTTGCGGCAGATCGACCTGGCGAGCCGGGTCGAGCTGACCGGGATGCCGGCACGGCTGCGAACCGGCGAGTCTGCGAAAGTCCGGGTTCGGATCACCAATCTCGGCAACGCCGCATGGCCATCGTTCTCCGGGCAGGGACTGCTCGACATCCGCAATCTCGTTTTCGTCGTGCAGTCGTGGCAGGTCGACGGACGCCAGATCGGCGGGCTCGGCGAGGTCGAGTTGTTGCCGGAGAATCTCGCCCCCGGCGAATCGCTCGAGATGGAAATGCCGCTCGTCGCGCCGGACCGTCCCGGCACCTTCGACGTCGAGTTTCGCGTGACGCAGGCGATCGACGGACAGCGCGGAATCCCCAGCCTCAACGCCATCCGGGCGCGCATCGCCGTGCGCTGACGCACTTCGGCGCGCGTCGCAAGTCGCACGTCCGGTTGCGCCGGACAAAGTGGACGCATAGTTTCGACGAATTGCGGACGCTTCACGACATCGCCGGGCGGCAACTCGCCGCATTGCTGGCGCCGCTCGCAATCGCGGCGTCACTGCTGGCCGAGCCCCCCGCAACGCCGCTGGAGGGCCCTCGCGATCAGCCGACGGCAATCCCTGAGGGGGAGCCCGTGGTCGAGAGCCCCTCGTTGCTGGGCGGCGAGGTTCGCCGCGGGCAGCTCGAGCACCGCTACTGGACATCGGGCCAGTCCCTGGACGGACTGTCGGCGCCGGCTCCCGTGCTCATCGTCAGCGGCGCCAAGCCGGGGCCAACCGCCTGCATGACAGGTGCAGTGCACGGCGACGAGCTCAACGGCGTCGAGATCATTCGGCGCGTCATCTTCGGTCTCGAGCCGGAAGATTTGAACGGCACGGTGATCGGCATCCCGATCGTCAACTTGCACGGGTTCCGCCGCAACTCGCGCTATCTGGCCGATCGGCGCGACCTCAACCGATTCTTCCCGGGCGATCCGCGCGGCAGCTCCGCATCGCGAATCGCGCATTCGCTGTTCACCGAAGTGATCCGCCACTGCGACTACCTGGTCGACATCCACACCGGGTCGTTTCAGCGCACCAACCTGGCGCAGGTCCGCGCCGATCTAGACAGACCGTCGGTCCTCAAGTTCGCCAAGACCTTCGGTGACATCACCCTGCTCAATCATCCCGGCGCGATCGGCACGCTGCGCCGCGCCGCCACCGAGGCGGGAATCGCCGCCGCGACGATCGAGGTCGGGGAGCCGCTGCGCCTGCAGCCCGATCAGGTCGCGAACGGCGTCCGCGGCATCAAAGCCATGCTCGGCGGACTCGGTATCTCGGTCAAGCAATCCAAGAAGTCCGGCAAGCAAGCGGTGTTCAACCAGTCGACGTGGCTGCGCACCGATGACGGCGGCATTCTCCAGTCGAAGGTCGAGCTCGGCGACGACGTAACCGCAGGTCAGATTCTCGGCACCGTGACCGACCCGATCACCAACCGACGCGGCTCGATCGTCAGTCCCACCGACGGCCGCATCCTCGGGATGGCAATCAACCAGGTCGTCATGCCGGGATTCGCCGCGTTCCATCTCGCCCACAGGCCGCGCAGCGAAGAGAGCGCCGTCGCCGGTGAAGGGGCGACGCCGACGCCGGCTTCGACGACGCCGGCCGCGAGCAGCGTCGGCGATGCCGGCGCAACGCAGGAGTGGCCACTCGACACGTCCGAATCCCGCGACGAAGAACCTGAAACCGAGATGGAGCCCGAAGATCATCCGGAGTGACACGGAATTGGATCGCGGAACGTGTGCAACGACCAATGGAGACAGTAAAATGCGACTTGGGCCAACCCGCATCGCAATGATCGCCACATCGATCGTCTGTTCCGTCTTCGGCGAGGCGAGTAGCGCCGCCGAATCCGGCGATGCGAAGGTATCCAAGCAAGGTCCGCCGCGCGTCGAAGGTATCCAGAGCGAAGAAGCCAAGGCCAAGGTAATCGCCGGCTGGCTGGAGTTGATCGAGATTCCCGCGGCCAAGCGCGTCGCCAAGGCGAAGCTCGATTCAGGCGCCAAGACGTCCTCGATCCACGCAACGAACATCAAAGAGTTCAAGCGCGACGGTCAGAACTGGGTCCGCTTCGACCTCCCCGCGTCGGGCAAAGGCGACAAGCCTGTGACCCTCGAACGCCGCCGGGTTCGCCGAGTGCAGATCAAGGACCACGACGATCCCGCGTCGCGGCGGCCGGTGGTGACGATCGAGGTCTGCTTCGACGGACAGCGATATGAACCTCAATTCACACTCGCGGACCGAGGAAATTTCCTCTATCCAATACTGCTCGGCAGGCGGTTCCTGGCGGGCGTTGCCGTCATCGACCCCGCAGAGAAGTATCTGACCAGCTCGAACTGCTTGGGCGATACCAAGGAATAGCGTCCCCGGAAGGCGCGCGTGATCCGCATAGCGAGCTAGCTAGGAACGGACAGAGAGACCGATGCGGCGCGGTAGCTGGCACGTGCAGATTCTAGCCTTCGTTCTGATGGCCACCGGCCTCGGCTTGTGCTGGTACAAATCCGCCTATTTGCGGTTGCCGCTGCAGCCCGGCGAAGACACTGAGACCTGGATGGTGCAGGCACGGGTCACGCTCGACGCGCGGAGCCGTCCGATCAAGGCGAGTCTGGCGATCCCGCTCAACCCCGCCGGCTTCGTCGTGCTCGACGAAGACTTCATTTCCGGCGGCTTTGGCTTGGCCGTCGAAACCGATCACGACCGTCGGCGCGCCAGTTGGGCGGTGCGGCGCGCCGACGGCAAAAAGACGCTCTACTACCGTCTCTCGTTGGCGAAAGCCGCGTTCACCGCAACCACGGTTCCGGGCGCGGTGCCGACCTATCCTCCGAAGGCTACCTACGACGAGCCTTACGGCTCGGCGGTGCGCGCTCTGCTTGCCGGAGTGCGCCAGGAATCGGCAGACGTAGCGACCTTTACGCGTGAGCTGCTGCTACGGCTCAACATGTCGACCGGCGACGAGAACGTCGAGCTGATTCGCGAAGGCGTAGACAATCCGACCGATTGGGTGCATCGCATCGTCGACATCCTGCAGGGAGCGCGCATACCGAGCCGAGTCGTTTACGGCTTGCGGGTGGGCACTCCGCGCAACGACACGCCGATCGAGTCGCTGCTGCTCGTCCACAACGGCACCGAGTGGCTGTACTTCAATCCGACGACGGGTGAACGCGGCCTGCCGGAGGACTTTCTCATCTGGCACGAAGGCGATACACCCCTGGTCACCGTCGACGGCATCGATCGCGCGCCGGAGGTTTCGTTCTCCGTGACGCAGACCCAGCGCGACGTCATCCAGGTGGCGCGCAAACGCGCCGACCATCTCGGATCCGTGCTGGTGCGGTTCTCTCTGCTCAGCCTCCCGGTCAACCTCCAGAACGTCTACCGGGTTTTGCTGATGGTGCCGCTGGGCGCTTTCCTGGTGGTCGTCCTGCGCAACATCGTGGGGCTGAAAACGTTCGGCACCTTCATGCCGATTCTGATCGCGCTCGCTTTTCGCGAGACCCAACTGCTGTGGGGCATCGTGCTGTTCGTCCTGCTCGTCAGCCTCGGCCTGTTGTTTCGCTTCTACCTCGAGCGATTGCGACTTCTCTTGGTACCGCGCCTCGCCGCGGTATTGACCATCGTCGTCCTGCTCATGGCGGTGGTCAGCGTCATCAGCGCCGAAACCGGGATGCAGCGCGGGCTGTCCATCGCCCTCTTCCCCATGGTCATCCTCGCCATGACGATCGAGAGAATGTCGATCATCTGGGAGGAGCACGGCGCCGGCGAATCGATCAAGCAGGGCGTCGGCAGTCTGGTGATCGCCAGCCTGGGCTATCTGGTCATGACCAACGAGCGCCTGCAGCACCTCGTCTTCGTCTTCCCCGAGCTATTGCTGGTGGTACTCGGACTGATGTTGCTGCTCGGACGATACACCGGCTACCGGCTGTCCGAGCTGCGGCGCTTTCGCGCCGCAGCACAGCCGCCGCCAACATGATCTTCGCACGCCCTTCCCAGCTCCGCGCTCAGGGCATTCTCGGCATGAACGAGCGCAATGCCGACTACGTCATGCGCTACAATCCGCGGCGCCTGTATCCGCTCGTCGACGACAAGCTGCAGACCAAACGCCTGGCACAGGAGAACGGCATCGCCGTGCCGGAGCTGTACGGCATCGTCGAGGTGCAGGGAGATGCGCACCACATGGCTCGCATGATCGAGGGTCGAGCCAGCTTCGTCGTCAAACCCGCGCAGGGATCGGGCGGCGAGGGCGTCCTGGTGATCAAGGCGCGCGCCGGCGATTCGTATCGGCTGTCGAACGGCACGCTGATCCCCGAGGAGACGCTGCAGTACCACCTGTCGCGCATCATCAGCGGCCTCTTCAGCCTCGGCGGGCTGCCCGACAAAGCGCTGATCGAATACATGGTGCGCTTCGATCCCTTCTTCGAGAGCGTGAGTTACCAGGGCGTGCCGGACATCCGTGTCATCGTCTTCCTCGGCATGCCGATCGCCGCGATGGTGCGATTGCCGACCCGAAAGTCGGACGGTAAGGCCAACCTGCATCAAGGTGCCCTCGGAGTCGGCATCGACATCGCCAGCGGCGAGACGACCTACGGCGTTTCCGGCAATTCTCCGGCGACCACACATCCCGACACCGGCGAGCCGATTCAGGGGTTCGTGATTCCGCACTGGAACACGATTCTCGAGTTGGCGGCGCGCTGCGCCGATCTGGTCGGCCTCGGCTACCTCGGCGTCGACATCGTGCTCGACCGCGACCTGGGCCCACTCGTACTCGAGCTCAACGCACGGCCGGGCCTCAACGTCCAACTCGCCAACCGCGTCGGTCTACTGGGTGCGCTGCACCGCGTCGAAGACCTCGCCGAGATCCCGCGCTCGATTCCAGATCGCATCGCCTTGGCGCGCGAGCTTGCCACTTCGGCGCACCCCGCTGCAGGTTGAGACGCCGCCGGCCTTTACGCGAGCAAGCGGTCGAGCGATTTGCTCCAGCACTCGAAGATGATGTCGCGGCAGGCGCTGAAGACGCTGGTGTCCTGCCCCTGCGGGTCCTCGATGTCACCGCTGTCACCGGCGAACTCGCGCAGAGTGTATATCGCCTTGCCGTGCGCTTCGGGAAACCCTTCGCGCAGCATCGCTACCTGCTCGTCGGTCATCGCGAAGATCACGTCGGCCGCACTGACCAGGTGGCGATGGCGTTTGAGATCGATCGACACGGTATCGGCCGCGATGTCGATGCCGATCTCTTCGAGCGCCAGGCGAGCATCGAGCGATGCAAGCGCCCCGTCGCGCGCGTAGTAGGCGACCCCTCCGGACTCGATCGAGAAGCGATCGGTCGCATTCCGCTCGGCCAACATCCGGCGAAGGATCGCCTCCGCCATGACACTGCGGCTGACGTTGGCGTGACAGACGATGAGAAGGGATCGCTTCGCGCCCCTTCCCTCGTCTGCTAGTCGCGCTTCGCCCTCGCGCAGATCAACACAGCGACTCGCCTCGTCGGACATGGACGTCGCCCGAGGTGCGGACCTACTGCAGTACCGAGAACACCTTGCCCAGGTCGTCGCCCGCCGTAACGCCCTTGGCGAGCTCGGCGTTGAGCTTGTCACCGAGATCGGCCGGATCCCACGTGTCGGCGCTCTTGACGTACGCCGCGGTCGTCCACGGCCTCATCAGCCAGACGACACCGCCGCCGACCCGGAACACCTGGCCGTGCACGTCGGCAGCCTTGTCGCTCGCGAGAAAGGCGATCAGAGGCGCGATGTTCTTCGGGTTGAACACGTCGAACTTGTCGGCCTGGTCGGGTGCCGCCATCATCCCCGCCGTCTGCGGCGTCGCATCGGTCGTCATGCGGGTGCGCGCCAGCGGTGCGATCGCGTTCGCAGTGACACCGTACTTCGCCATCTCCTTGTCGATGGTGATCGCCATCAACGCGAGTGCCGCCTTGGCGGCGCCGTAGTTGACCTGCCCGGCGTTGCCGAGCAGGCCGGCATCCGAAGAGGTGTTGATGATGCGTCCGTTGAGCACATTCCCCTTCTTGTGCTCCGTACGCCAGTACTCGCAGGCGTGCCGGCTCATGTTGAAGCTGCCTTTGACGTGCACGTTGATGACGGCATCCCAGTCGTCTTCGCCCATGTTGAAGATCATGCGGTCACGCAGGATCCCAGCATTGTTGACGATGATGTTCAGCTTGCCGAACTTGTCGATCGCGGCCTGGACGATGCGCTTGGCACCAGCGAAATCAGCGACGCTCTCACCGTTCGCGATCGCGTCACCACCCTTCGCCTTGATCTCGTTGACTACCTGCTGAGCGGGACTGTCGTCCTTGCCCGAACCGTCGAACCCGGCGCCAAGGTCGTTGACCACGACCTTCGCCCCCTGCTCCGCGAGCAGCATTGCCTCTTCCCGTCCGATACCTCGGCCGGCACCGGTGACGATCGCAACTTTCCCCTCGAGTAGTCGTGACATGATGCCTCCTGAATGAACTTCGTGCGCTGGATTAGCTGCCCGAATCCGGCCCGGGTCGATTCCCGAAGCGGATCAGGGCGGACATGCGGTGGGACGCCGAACGGCGCTAGACCGCTGTTTCTGTGTGAATCCACCCGCGAAGTCAAGCACCGGGCGCCTCCACCGCCGTCTCTCCGACGACTGTGTTCGAAGGTGGCCGAGTGCATCAAATGTTCCCGTATTTCGGTGTTTTTTACCTCACAACTACAAGTCAATTTTGAGTTGATTTCACCGGCCGACGAGCGTAGTAGTCGTGCGTCCAACTCTCGGACGGACCTGACTTCACATGCGCGCGATCTGGACAGTAGCAATCGCTTCTCTGTGTGCCGCCGGCCTGGCGACACCGGCCTCGGCCCAAGCTCCGGCGCAGCGGTTGCCTTCCGCCATCATCATGTATCCGAACATCCTGGCTGACGGGGTGTTCGAGACGCGCATCGAGATGGTGAACCTGTCAGGGCGGACACAGGATGTGAAGTGTCACTTCCTTTCGCCGCCGACTTGCAACGGCACCGACTTCTTCATTCGCTTGACGCCGAATCAGCCGATTTCGTGGTTGGCGAGCCGCGGCACATTGGGCACCGGCAACTTCTTCGTCAACGCGCCGCCATTCAACGGCGAGGGCAGCTTGAAGTGCTTCGTCGTGCCGGACGAGCACGGCATCGACCATCAGAACGCGATCCAGGGGCGGTCCATCACCTTCGGACCCGACGGCTACACGGAGAGTATTGGTGCGATCGGCATTCAGCGGCTGACGCCGGGTGAGTTCTCGACGACCCTGGAGCTCGACGGCGACACCTACGCCCAATGTCCGGACAACTATCACTTCACTTTCGTTGCCAGCGAGCCGGGCGATCCGGCGACCGAGAGCGAGCTCATTCTCTCCACCTGCGACGAAGACCTCGAGAATCTGATCTCCAAGACGACGGTGGTGCAGTTCCAGATCATCAACGAGTTCGAGCAACTTCTGTCCGCAGCGACTTCGGTGCGCTGCTACGACCGCAAGGTGCTGAGTGAGATCAACTCCGTGTTCACGCGCGACACCTTGGGAACGCCGACTGGCCAAGCCATCGTTCGCGGCGTTCAAGGAGCCGTGATCGCGGTCATCGTGGACAAGTTCGTAACTCCCGCCGGGGCACCGGCAGTCGCAGCCAACGAGCCGGCCCTTTCGCGCGGGCGACCCGCCAGGATCCGGATTCCATGAGCGGTTCGCGGTTGCGCGGAGTCGCAGTGGCCGTGGCGCTCGCGCTGGCGTGCGGGACCATGCCCGCACGTGCGGTGGAGGTCGATCAGGTCGATTGGGCAGCAGTGCTGCGGGCCCTCGGCATCGCTCTCGACTCATGGCGCCTGTCGCCGTTTCCGCGCATGACGCCGACGCCGACCATTCCGGTCCCGACGGCGACACCGACGCGAACGCACACACCGACGAGAACCAACACACCGACCCACACCGCGACACGGACGCAGACTTTTACGCCGACGCGGATGCCGACCGAGCCGGCTTCCGGTCAGTTGTCGTTCGATCCTTCGACGGGCATTGCCCCGGCGCAGCGCCTCGCCTCGGCACTGCTCATCTTCCCGTACGTCGTCCACTCCGGCTCCAAGGACACCCGCCTTACGCTGATCAACATGTCGAATCGAAACATCGGCGTGAACTGCTTCTTCGTCAAAGACGCGGGGCCGGTCTACGGATGTCTCGAGGTCGGATTTCGCATCAATCTGACACCGCTGCAGCCATTCTCGTGGTTCGCTGGACAGGGCACGAACAATCCCTTGACGTTCACCGCCGCGCCGCCCTTCGACGGCGTCGGAGAGCTCAAGTGCGCCGTCGATCCGGACCTGCCCGATCTCGAAGCGCACAACGTCCTGCAAGGGCGCGCCACCGTCTTTGACGAAGATGAAGGCAACACGGTCGCCTACGGAGCGGTAGGGTTTCAGAGACTGAGCCCGGGTCACTTCCCGGGTGTCGTGCCGCTCGACGGTTTCACCTACGACCAGTGCCCCGAAAGGCTGCATTTCCAGGTGCTGACGCGACAGACGGGATCGAACAGCAGTATCGTTTTGACTCCGTGCCAGCAGGATCTGCTGACCCAGGTGCCCACGAGCACCACCGTCCAGATGCAGATCGTCAACGAGTTCGAACAGGTCTTCTCGTCGGCGACCAGCTTCACCTGTCATTCGGTGAAGTCGTTCTCCAGCTTCTCGACCCTGAGTCGCTCGACGCTCGGCACCGATACAGCCCATCTCGTCTTGCGAGGCGTACACTCGCCGCTGATCGGACTGGTCATCGATCAATTCCAGGGCGGCCCCGACAACTCGACACACACGGCGGCCAACGACCCGTATCTCGAGGGCGGCAAGCCCTCACAGATCATCTTCCCGTAGCCGTCGCGGGACGGGCAAAACCGTCGTTGCGGGCCCTCCGGAGCGGGTTATACTCTGCCCCACGCAGAGGGGTCCGGCTCTTGAGAGAGTTCATCTACGGCATCATCGTAGGAGCGACGGCGATGTACATGTTCGAGTACTTCGACGCCATCGGCACCGTCTCCTACTTGAACAGTGCGACCAAGTCCGCGGTCGAATCGACCTCGGGCTACGGCGGCACGAACGCCAAGAAGAAGTAGAATCAGTTCACGAAGACGCGCGCGATCGCGGGCATGCCGCACCCCGAGCTCACCGCGGCCTGGACCATCCGGCGAGCCTGCTCGCGCGTAATCTCCTCGGTCTCGGCGAGAAACTTCAGCCCCCGCGCGACGCAGGTGATGTACTCCTTCTGACTCCGCCACTGCATCCCCGTGCGCGGGCCGGCGCAGGGGCAAGTCTGTTCCACCGAACAGCCGTCGGGCAGCACCGCTTCGCCAAAGAGGGTACCAGGGCACACGTCGCAGGGATCGCCGAGACCATCGAGGTCGGCGTCGCTCTGTCGGTCGTCGGAAACCCGTGGACAGAGGTCGAGGCTGTCGGGGATTCCGTCGGCGTCGACGTCCGGACCGTCGGTTCGGTTGGCAAACGCCACCACCTCGATCTCGACGGCCACCGGAGAGTCCGGAGCGGACACCAGCGTCAGTCGCAGATCGCCACCGCTCTCAGCAGTGGGATGAGCCGCGCTCGCCAGCAACACCTGCTGGTCGTTCACCTGGGCATCGACGACGATGGAGATGCGGTCCCGACCCAGTCGTTCCAGAAAACCGGTACCGGTGATGCGGAAGCTAGAACTGTTCCAATGGACTCCGGTGACCGCTTCGATCGCGTATGCCTCCGGAATCGGCATCACGGTCAGATCGAAGGTGCCGCTCAACGGCTCGGCGACCTTGTCCGCGTCAGGACAGTCCGTACAGACGCGGCGAATCTGACTAATCGGCCGCAGTAGATACTCGATGGTCTGAGCGGTCGACGAGCTCGGCAGAATCACTGCACCGAGGGACGCGAGCGCGTACCAAGCGGGGTGCACGACCCGAGCCGTGGCGCCTTTGCGGGGGAGTCGAATCATCGCTTGACCGACCGTGAGGCGGCGATGCGACGCCCGATCGATTCCGACAAGCTACCGGAAGAGCGCCCCCGCTACGAACGGACAGCCGCCTCCTGGCAGCTCGCCGCGACGGAGTCGTTCGCCCGTCGCGATGCTCCGTCACTCGAGGCCGCGTTGATGTCGTTCCCAGTGCAGTTGCGCTCGCCGCTCGGCCACGCGCTCCTCGGCCTGTCCGACCTTGGCGCAGGCACTGACGCGCGCCCGCGTCGTCGCCAGTTCCTCCGCCACTTGCGCGGGATCGGCGCCACCCGACAACATCTCCAAAACCCGATCACAGGATGCCGGATGCGCGAACACGGGCGTTCCCGCGAGCACAACCGACCAGACGACAACCGCCAGCGCTGACGTAAACGAACTCATGGCACGACGCTAAGCCGCACGCCGCCGCATTGTCAACGTCGTTCGCGGTCGAGCGCTCGCAACAAACGCCGAGGACGCAAACCGCCCGCTGCCTCGGTGATCTACTGCGAACGCCGAGGCTTCTTGACGATCTCGACTTCGCGACCGTTGACCCGGACGGTCCTGCGCTCCCGCGCCGCGTTGGCAACACTCACGTCGTCGCCATTCTTGCGGGCCCGCTCGGCTTGCCAGCGCCGCAACTCTTCTTCGAGTCCCGATGCCTTCTCCAACATCCCCACCTCCGCATCCACCCCGAGCTCGGGGTCTTCAGTTGCCGACGAATGACTCGATCGAACGCGCCCTGCTCGGATGACGCAACTTTCTCAGGGCCTTCGCTTCGATCTGCCGAATCCGCTCTCTCGTCACCGCGAACCGCTGCCCGACTTCCTCGAGAGTGTAGTCGGACTTCTCGCCGATGCCAAAACGCATTCGCAGAATCTGCTCCTCGCGAGGCGTGAGCGTCGCGAGCACCTTGCGCGTTTGCTCTTCGAGACTCGTATACACCGCGGCATCAGACGGCGACACGGTTTGGCGGTCCTCGACGAAATCTCCGAGCGAGCTTTCTTCTTCGTCGCCAATCGGTGTCTCGAGCGATACCGGCTCTTTGACGATCCGCAATACGTTGCGCACCTTGTCGAGCGGCATCTCCATCTTCTGGGCGATCTCTTCCGGAGTGGGCTCACGACCCAACTGCTGGACGAGATACCGCGACGATCGGACGACCTTGTTGATCGTCTCGATCATGTGCACGGGGATGCGGATGGTGCGGGCCTGGTCGGCGATCGCGCGGCTCACCGACTGCCGAATCCACCACGTGGCGTACGTCGAGAACTTATACCCGCGCTGGTACTCGAACTTCTCGACCGCGCGCATGAGCCCGATGTTTCCCTCTTGCACCAGGTCGAGGAAACCGAGACCGCGATTCGTGTAGCGCTTCGCAATGCTGACCACTAGGCGCAAATTCGCCTCGATCAAGCGCTTCTGTCCTTCTTGCGCGAGTCGCTCACCGGCGCGGATTACCTTCAGGGTCGCCGAGAGCTCTTCGTACGGCATCCCTACTTCGGTCTCGATCTCGACTGCCTGGCGGCGCGCCGTGCGCAGTTCGTCGATCATGCGACGCGCATCCTGTGGCGCCATGCGCAGCGATCGCGCCGCAGCTGCCGCTGCCCGCGTATCGTCGCCGCGCAGCTTCGGAGCAAGGCGCAGGAGTTGATTGGACGACATCTTCGAGCGCCTCTCCCATCGCTTGACGACGACCATCTCGTCCTCGAGGAGGCGACGGGCTCGCTTGAGCTTGTCGACGACGGCGTTGATGTGGCGACGGCTGAGTTGCAGCTCGTCGACGATCTTGCGGATTCGCTTCTGCACGTTGGCGAGCTTGCGCAGCGAGTTCTTGTCGGGGTTGGCTCGCTTGCGGACCTCGGTCGTCAAGTCTTCGTATTCCTTGGCGAGCTTGCGCAGCTTTTCCAGCGTCTTGAGGATCACGCCGTCGGTCGGCGGCGCAGCCTCTGCCTCGAGATCCTGTTCCTCGTCGCTGGTCGAGTCCTCGTCCTGTAGCTCGCGCTCGCTGATCTCGCCCGCCTTGATGCCGTCGGCGATATTGAGCAGGTAGCGCAGAGTGAACGGGTGGGCGAGAACATGCTCCGTGACCTGGTTCTGTCCCTCTTCGATCTGCTTGGCGATCTCGACCTCTTGCTCGCGCGTGAGCAAGGAGACAGCGCCGATCTCCTGCAGATACATTCGAACCGGGTCCGAAGTATCTTCCGCATAGTTCGGGGTCCGGACCTCAGGTTCGTCATCGCTCCAGTCGGGCGATCGACGCAGAGCCGAGCCGCCCTTCGGCTCTGCCGAATCTTTCTCCGAGTCTTCCTTCTCGAAGTCGGAATCGGACATCGACTCGTCGCTGTCGTCATCCATGTCGTCGAGGACAGAGATGACGGTGTCCATGTCCTCGCCTGGGCTCGACTCATCGTCTTCCGACGAGTTGTGCCCCCGCGAAGCGCGAGGCTCGTCCTCTTCCGGGTCGAGCCTGCCGTTGCCGATCTCGTCATCCGCCGCGCGCTTGCCCTTCCCTACGGCGGGCTTTCGCTTCAACGGCTTAGTGGCTTGAGAACGCTTCTTCTCCATGTGCGGCGACCTTCTTTCCCTCAAGGCACTATGACGATCGGTCGCGATGCCGAAACCGGCCCGAGAAGCGCGGCGATTCGTAGACCCTTCCGAAGAGAGGGGCCGAATTCTTAACGCGATGCAGAATCAAGGGAAAAATAACCAGCTGTGCGCCCCCCACCTGGTTTCTGAGGGGGCGGCTGGGTTGCGATCATTTAAACCCCTGTTGGGTCATAGTCAAGCCACTAATCCAGCCGGGAACAGCGGATCAAGGCAACTAACCCCGGGGTCAATCGTAGTACTCGAGACCCAAATGCGTGATGAGATCCTCGCCGCGAAGGTGCCGCAGGGTGTTTTTCAGCTTCATCGATTGGATGAACAGGTCGTGCTCGGGATAGAGCCCCTCGGCCGTCTGCGGGCTCTTGAAGTAGAACGACAGCCACTCCTGGATGCCGCGCATGCCACAGCGCTGGGCCAGATCGAGGAACAGAGCCAGATCGAGCACCAGAGGTGCGGCGAGAATTGAATCGCGACAGAGGAAATTGACCTTGATCTGCATCGGGTAGCCGAGCCAACCGACGACGTCGATGTTGTCCCAACCTTCTTTGTTGTCGCCGCGCGGCGGATAGTAGTGGATCGAGACCTTGTGCACATAGTCGCGATACAGCTCGGGATGGAGATCAGCGCGCAGGATCACGTCGAGCACCGAGAGCTTGCTCTCTTCTTTGGTCTTGAACGATTCGGGGTCGTCGAGAACCTCGCCGTCCCGATTGCCGAGGATATTGGTCGAGAACCATCCCTCCAGGCCGAGCAGGCGCGCCTTCAAGCCGGGGGCGATGATGGTCTTCATCAGGGTCTGGCCCGTTTTGAAGTCCTTGCCACAGATCGGAACCTCGCGCGCCGCCGCGAGCTCAACCATCGCCGGAATGTCCACCGTCAGATTCGGGGCGCCGTTTGCAAACGGCACGCCGCGCTGCAACGCCGCATACGCATAGATCATGCTCGGCGATATGGCAGGGTCATTGGAATCGAGGCCCTGCTCGAACGACGCCAGGTCGGCATGAACGGCAGTTCGCGCCTGGAAGGTCTCGGTACTTCCACACCAGACCATCACCATTCGGGCGACGCCTGAGCGCTCGCGAAACGCATCGATGTCGGCCATCACCTGCTCCGCCAGATCGCGTTTCGTGGCGCCGCTCTTCTGGTTGGGCCCATCGAGATTCTTGACGAATCTCTTCTCGAACACCGCCGGCAGTGGCACGATGGATTCGAGTTCTCCCCGAACCTTCTCGAGCAGCTCAGGCGCTACGACACCCGCCCGCAGCGCACTCTCGTATGCATTATCCGGAAAGATGTCCCAGGCACAGAACTGCAGGGAATCGAGCTTGGCGAGGGGCACGAAGTCGCGGATGAACGGCGCTCGATCGTCGGTGCGTTTGCCGAGGCGAATCGTACCCATCTGCGTCAGTGAGCCGATCGGCGTACCGAGGCCTTGGCGAACGAGTAGTACGCCGGCGATGAAGGTCGTGCTGACGGCCCCGAGTCCCGGCAAAAGAATCCCCAAGGACCCCTCGGCCGGCGCGATCTCCGTACCAGGCTCGATCATATCGGGAGCCTGATATGGCAGCCGCGATCGGAAGGCAACTCGGCCCCTAAACGCCGCGAATGTTTCTCGATCCCCGACGGCGATGATCCCCCCCCAACGCGACCGGCGCTTTTGCAAGCGGTAGTACAGCTTGCGCCGCAAGCTACCGAGCCGGACAGCTTGACAGCTCGAAGTGCTTCGGGAAGCGTCCACATGGCGCAGCCGCTCCAGTGCTTGGGCTGCTACGGGGTTGTGGTGAGACGATTCGTTTTATTGCCTGTCGTGGTGGTGCTGCTGGCCGGGCTGGTGGTGTGGTGGCTCAAATTCGACCGCGGCCTACCCCAGGCGACCCTGGAGGGAGAAACGGCCGTCGTCGGGCGGGACGCCCAATGGGTGATCAATCTCGAGTCGCCCGGACAGTCGGGCTTCAAATCGGTAGCGATCCGACTGCTCGCCGACGAACGCACCTTCGAGATCGCGGAGCGACAGTTCGACGCCCAGAGTTGGAGGGGGAGTGGAGTCGGAGCCCTGAGAATTCCACTCGAAGTCGACCTCGGGCGTCTAGGCGTCCCGGAAGGTCCGGCGACGCTCGAGGTCCTGGCCGAAACCTATGGCTGGCACCTCTTCGACCGCGATTCGCCGGTCGTCGCCCGGTTTCCGCAGCGCATCGACCGCACGCCCCCTACCGCGCAGGTTCTCTCCGAACAACACAACATGCGCCTCGGCGGCTCCTCCGTCGCGGTCGTGCGGATCGGCGAAGACGCCACCACCTACGAGATTCGCGTCGGCACATATACGTTTCCGATTCAGCGCGGCTACTTCGCCGATCCTTCTATCGGTCTGGCCATCTTTGCCGTACCGGAAGACCTCGACGCCGGCGCGCAACCGATGCTGCGGGTCGCGGACGACATCGGCAATCGAGTCGACGTGCCGCTCTACGCGTCCATTCGTCCGCGCGAGTTTCGCGAAAGATCACTCGAGATCAGCGATGACTTCCTGCAGCGCAAGATTCCGCCCATCTTCGAAGCGCGCGGCATGGCACCTCCAAGCGACCTGCTCGAGGGCTATCTGGTAGTCAATCGGGACATTCGTCGCAGCTCCGAAGAGACTCTGCGCGAGTTGACGCGACAAACGACTCCGCACGAGCTCTGGCAAGGGGCCTTCCGCCGCATGTCGCGCGCCCAGACCATGAGCGATTTCGGCGATCGACGCTCCTACACGTACGGCGATCGCGTCGTCGATCGGCAGACGCATCTCGGCGTGGATCTCGCTTCCCTGCGCGGTGCGGCGGTCGACGCCGCCCAGCACGGCGTCGTGGCGTTCACCGGCGACCTCGGTATCTACGGCCAAACAGTCGTGCTCGACCACGGCCTTGGCGTGTTTACTCTATACGGCCACTTGAGCTCGATATCGGTCGCGAAGGGCGACACCGTCACCGTTGGCCAGGTGATCGGCACGACTGGTCAAACCGGGCTCGCCGGTGGCGACCATCTTCACTTCTCGACGATGGTGCACGGTGTTCATGTCGACCCCGTCGAATGGTGGGACCCGAAATGGATTCACGATCATGTCACTGCGAAGCTCGACATGTTCCCTCGCCCCGGCGAGGAATCCAGCGGCAACGAAGAGGCGGCGGCGGGCGAAGCTGAGGGGACGGTGGCGACCCCGCAGGCCGCAGATAAACTGGATGAGGGCGAAAGCGACAATCCCAATGGGTAGGCAGACAGCCGATCGACTGCGCGATGGCGACTCGAAACTGAGCGCGGCCGGCATCGGCTCCGAGGCAACACCGAAAGAGCTCGAAGCGGCTCTCGGCCGTGATGTCGATGTCGATTTTGCGATCGTGCATCGCCTCGGCGGCGTCGCCTCGGAAGAAGCCATCGAGATTCTGCACCGCATCGCGCACACGGCCGGCCAAGGTCGGGAAGCGAAGGAGACGAAGGATCTTCGCAAGGAGATCAAACGCTCGCTCTACCGTCTCGAGCAACGCGGGTTGGTGGCACCTCCCCTCGCCGTTGAAGCACGGCCAACGCCGGCAATCGCGGCGGGCATCGAGGGCTACGTGTCGGCGTTCGATGGCCGCGGCGACCGTCTGGTGTGGCTCGTCAAACCGCGGCCCGGCAGCGTTCTCCACCTGTTCGGCGTCGTCAACGATCCGTCCGGTCTGCGCGAGGTTGCCGCCAATCGCCTGTCGCGCAAGGCGCTGCGCGAGATCCAGGAAGAGCTGCGCCGAAAGCACGAGATTCGGTTGGTCGACGTCGACTGGCGTTGGGCCGATTTCGTCATGCACCGCGCACTGGACTGGGCGCGTGCGCTCGGCGGCGCAGTCGAGGGCGACTATAACGGGCTGCGCTCGCAACTGACTGCAGAGCCGGTGCGCAGCGACCTGCCTGGCCCAATCGAGCGGATGCGCTCCGTGCCGCCGCCGGATGACCAGCAGCTCGTCGACTCGGCGGAGATCCTGTTGGAGCCGGAAATGCGCACCTGGGTGCTCGATGAGGACCTCGCTCAGCGGGCAATCGACGAGCTAGTCGAGATTCGCAAGAGTCCGCTGGTGCTCAACGAAGCGCAGGTGACGGAGCGCTTCGACGCCGTCAACGGCGGAGCAGTCGACGCCGCCTTCGGCGGCGAACGGCGCGCCTCCTGGCAACGAAGGTTGGAAGAGACGGCCTACTACTTTGACCGAACGTCGCGTCCCCTGCGCGCCGCTCAGGCGGCGGCGGCAGCGCGCGCACTCGGCGAGGGACACCCACCAGCAGACATTCCTTTCTGCGACATCTACGTGCGCCGCACGCTGGGAATGTATCTCGGCGCCGCGGAGAAGCAGGAAGAAGAGATGCAGCAATCCTCGCTGATCGTCACGCCGGACCAGTTGCGGAAATCACGGCGCCGCTGACCGGCAGCGAGAACCTCTCAGAGGTCGATCGCCATCCCGTCGGTCGAGATCTCGCAAGTAATCTCATCGAGACGAGCCGCAACCTCTCGGCCGATGTGCGTCAGCACGAGCCGGCGCGTCTCGAAGCGATCCCGATTCTCTTCGATACACGGATAGTCGAGATGAAAGTCGACGCGCGTCTCGAAAAAGCAACACTCGCAGATGAACAGATCCGTTCCCTTGGCCTGCTCGACCAAGGCCTCCGTCCAACCCGTGTCACCCGAGTATAGGATGGCCTTGTCCTCGACCGTCACACGCAACCCGAGCGAGATATCGTGCTCCTGATGCGGCACCTGGAATCCGCGCAGGGTGATGCCGTCGAACTTCAACGCTTCATCGCCCGCGGTTTCGATACAGCGGTAGTCAAATGGCAGCGGGCGCTGCGAGATGTCCGGGTAGAGAGCGCGGTAGAGATCCCGAATGCGGCGTTCGGTGCCCGGCGGACCCACGACGGTCAGTGGATCGACGCGGGGAGTGTCGTAGATGCACGCCAACAACATGAACGGAACGCCCGCGAAGTGGTCGCCATGCAAATGACTCAGGAAAATGTAGTCGATGTCGCGGGCCGATAAACCTTCGCGCTTCAGCGTCAGTAAACTGGTCGGCCCGCAGTCGAGCAGGATGTTGGTGTCCCTCGATTGCACGAGGTGACATGCGTGGCATTGGGCACGTTCGTTGAACGCGTCGCCACACCCGAGAAATCTGACTCGAACTCCCACGCACAACCTCTGGCCGGTGGGCACCTTACCGATTGAAATTCGCCTTTTCCAGTGACTTTGTTGCCCTTCGTTATCCTTTCGAGCCGTCTAGCGCGCGCGCCTCGGCCCTCGCGCCAGATTCTCCAAGGCGCCAATCAGCACCTCGACCGCCGCGCCCGACGCTTGTCCTCGACTCTTGACCTCCCCCAGGAGCCGCTGGAAAACCCTCACGTCATCACCATGCGTGTCGACCCAGCGCTCGACCGGACGCCTGCGTCCCGCAGCACTGGCTACGACGTCCGTGGTCAATCCACGCCGCGCCGCGGAGAGGCGAGCGCGCAGGTGCGCCGCGGCACGCGCGCCCCAATGCAAATCGTGATCGCGAAGCGCCTGCACCATCACGTCTATCTCCCCGAACCGAAATACGGGATCGAGTCCGAGAAAGGACGCCGCCACCGCGGAGCGCGGCGAGTTGATCTGAATCGCGAGATCGCAGATGTCGACGATCTCGTCCAGGTGAACGATCCGGGCAAGATGGTCCGCCGCTTCGCGAGGCAGGCCACTTTGCACGCCGGCCTCGATCGCGCCTTCGTGCTGCGAACCCCGCGACTCGGGCAGCGACTCCGGCCACGATCGCAAGATCTCGGCGACCGCTCCACCAAAGCGATCGATCATCCGCTCGAGACTGAGATCCACAGCGCGCAGCTCGATGAGCCGATCGGTTGCCCGCCCCAGGGCGGCGGCGATGGCCAACCGATGTCGCGTCTGCCCGACCGATCCGGGCGCCAATCCGGCACCCTCGATCTCTGTCCACACCTCCTGCGCCCCCCCGAAGATGAACACCGCCGTCCATGCCTTGACGATGTCGAGATCCGGTCGGCCGTGAACTTCGGCAGCCGCGCTCACGAACGCGAAGCCCATCACGTCGAGCAGGCGCTCGGCAACGGCGAGTGACGCAATCTCGTCGCGCAGGGGATGTTGGTCGACTAGATCCGGGAAATGGTGCGAGATCGGACCCGGGAAGTAGTCGTCGATCCACGGCCGGAGGTACGGGTCCTTGCACAGCGAGCTTGCGCTCACCGCGCGCTGCAGCCGCAGCGAAATCGCGGAGCGCAGCACAGCGATCTCGGATCGCGTCAGGCCGTCCGACTCGCCCTGGCGGCGCGCCAGTTCCAGGTCCGAGCCGACGTAACTAGCGATCTCGGTAACGTCGCCGGCCTCACGGAGGCGTCGGATACAGGCAGCCGCTGCCGGCCAGTCCTCCCGCGAGCGCTTCTGGTCGAGCGCAATCGCAACGACATGGCGGCGCGGTGCCTCCATCGCCGCTCGGCGGATCTCCGCCGCCACTTCCGCGCTCTGTGTCTCGACGGCCTCGCGGTTCGGCCCAGCGAACGAGAGCGCCAGCTCAATGTTGGAAACACGATCCGCGACGACATCGGCGGCCATGCCGTCCAGCACCGGGGTGTGGACGGTTCGCCCCGACAGCGCAAACTCGACTCGGGCCGCCGGCGAGAACAGTGCGAAGCCGATCTCGGCCACCGTGTCGGCGCTGATCCGGTCCGCTTCGACCTCGAGTCGATCGGCGGAGCGACCAGACATCTCCCATTTGCCGCTTGCCCTCACACTGGAACCCCGCACCCACAGCAGGTCGACATCGATCGCCAGAACGGCGCGCGCCAGTTCGTCGCCACCGCCGCCTTCGGTCCACTCGAGGAGGCTTGCTACCTGCTCCGAAAGCTCGATCTTGCGAGCATCGCGGCGTATCACGGCACCACCGCGGCCACGCAGGTCGACCGGAAAGTCCGCCCACGAGGAGCGGCCGCGGCGACTCAGCTCGGCGAGACCTTTCGCGCAGCTAGCTGCATCGATCTCCGGCGCGAGGAAAATCTCGTGATCGTCGAAAGCCGCGAGCAATCGAACGCCGGGGGGCAGGTAGAGATCGTGCGGCGATCCGATCGCGACGACGGTGAGGATGTCGTCCCCTCCGGCCTCGCCGTCTCGAGGCGCCGACGGAGACCGGCCGCCCGCCGCTGTGAGCAGGGTCTCGAGACCCGACCACGCACCCTCAGCGGCAACTCGCTCGTCGACTCGCGCCACCGCGGCGTCGGCCATCCAGAATCGCCGCTCCAATACGGCCCGACGGGCGACTTCAACCCAACCACTGGGTCGCTCACCGACCGCGACCGCGAAGTAGGAATCGGCTTCGTCGTGGACGACGACCGCCGGGTTGCGATGCAGCTCTCCGTCGACGACATCGTCGGTGACGTCGAGCAGCGTATCCAGGAATTCGCGCAGCGCGCGATCGGCAGCCTCCCTCGCCACGCCCTCCCCCCTCAAGGCGAGAATCGCACAGCCCGGATCTGTCGAAACGTGACCAGCTCGCAAACTCTGCTCCGCGAGCTCGCGCGCTGCCCTTGAATGAAGCGATGCAAACTCCTCACACAAGAGAAGGACAGCGCGCGCCGCAGGTCCGCCGCGCAGCAGCACGCCTTCGAAGCCTGGCGCACAAACGAAAGTTTCGTAGCGCGCCCCGGCCGTAAGACTGCTGCGCAGCTTGAGGGCGATGGCTCGTCCAGCCTGCCGGCGGTCACCGCAGAAGAAGGAAGTGCGCACCGATTCCGCGAGCAACTCGCCGAGTTGTTGCAGGACGCGTCGCGAGGCGCGCCCTGTCGACGTCGTCGCAGCATCGAAGCGCTCCCGAGCGGCCTCGAAGTCACGGCGCCGCTGCCCATCGTTCGCCACCGGTAGCCTTGGATCAAAGCGAACCTCGAAAGCGCGCACGAAGTGTTCCGCAGCATCCGGATTGTCGAGGAGCGCTCGACTCACGACGGCGCGCTCCGCCACCCGCCGCGCTTCAGCCAGAGCGCAAAAGGCTCGCAGAACGTCGACCGTCGCAGTGTCGAGCCCGGTTCGCCAGCACAGCGACAAGAGCGCGTCGGCGACAATCGCACCTGCTCGAACCTCGCGCAGCAAAGACGCGATTCTGTGAGGATCGGCCGCGCGATCAGCCTCGACTGCAATTTCCAGAACACCCAAAGAGGTGGACGTCGCCGGCGCGGCTTCGTGCTGGACGATGCGCAGGCCGAGATGGCCAAGGGTCACCAAGATGTCGTTCAGGGCACCCCCCGCCGGATCGGCGGCGACGCGCACTACGAAGCGACTTCCGGAAGCGCCCTCCGCCCGCACCTCGACGCCATCGGGCAACTCGATCCCGGCCGCCCCTTCTACGGGAGGAGCGGCGATCGGTGCGGCATCCGCCGGGATGAAGGGTTTCTCAGCAGGAGTCGCGTCGCGCCAGCTGGCGAGCAACCTGCGCAACTCGACCGCCGCTTCATCGACGGCTTCGGGGCGCGGGGCGGCGGCGGCGAGCGTATAGTGCAGCCGAACGACGGCGAGATCGTCACTGACGAAGTGACGCCCGAGCACCGGCGCGAGGCGCTCGCGGACCAGCTGCCCGACCGGCTCCGCGTCGCTGCGCGCCAACTGTTGCCGCGGGACGATGACGGTTGCAAAGCAAGTGTCGGCACCTTTCGATCCAGCGGTAATGGCGATGCGGACACCCGGCTGCTCGTCGGCCGCGAGGATCGCTCGGACGAGCGCTGCGGCTTCGACGTCGGTCGTGCCGAGCAAGATGTCCAGCGGAATGCGATCGAAGACAATGCGGGCGCGATCCGCGGACGCGTCGAGGAGACGACTCACCTTGCTCCAGAGCTCGCGCGCGACGGGGACTCCACTGGTGGGTTCGCGAAACACCCCGGCCCCTAACGTCCCGGCGATCCGATACAGACGCGGATCGGCACTGGCCGGCCCAGCCGGCCAGACACGGATCTCGTCGAGAAACTGGCCGGCGTGCAGCGGATCGCGAGCACGCGTCTTGACGAGAAGGGAGTCTGGATTTGAGGTCGCCTCACGAGTCGAAGTCAAACCCGCCGCGGTCTCCGCGTAAGTCCCGAGAGATCGGAGCGAACTACCTTGTCGCGCATCGATCTCCTCGAATCCCGCGACGCTCAGACGCCCGTCCATCAGCCACGTGAGCAACTCCACCATCTCGCGATCCGACCCCATTCCGTCTCGCAGGAGGTCGGCGAGGCGGCGCACCTCGTCACCGAGCGAACCCGATTCCCGTCGGCTCCGGCCGAGCGCCGCCAGATGGCGGCGCAGAGTGCTCTCGAGATCAGCCAGGTTGCCGACACTACTGACCTGGGCATGCATGATGCGCTCGTCCGAATCACCCTCGGCGGCTTTGATCGATCGGGCCAGACCCGTCTCGTCGCGTTCGACGTGGACAGCCGCTCCGAGCAGGTTCTCGATCTTGCCACCCTGTTCTTCGACCACACCACAAATCGAAGTCACCAATCCCGGATGATCGTCGGTGGCGACTTCCAACACGGCATGAGAGGAGCTCCAACCGTGTTCGGAGACGGTCGGGACATAGACGCGCAGGCTCAGCGGCGACGTATGACGGTCACAGAGAAAGCGGCACGCGCCGAGCGTCAAACTCGCCGCCTCCGAAGCTGGCATGACCGCTTCGAGGAGACGCGTGTTCTGCAGAAACAGCCCCACAAAGGGCGAGATCAGCTCGAGCTCGGCGGCGGACACACGCGTGCGCAGCTCGGAGATGATCGTCCCGGAGCCGTCCTGCGCCTCGCGCGGCGGTTTGGTCTGTCCCTCTTCCTGGCCCATCAGTTGGGCCAGGGCCTTCTGGAAGCGAGGCATCTTCCCTCAGCCTCAGCACGTTTGGCGGCCGGCAGGCAAATCGCCCGTGGCCGCGTTTCGCCTGCCTGCTTCCAGATCGAGGCGCCGGCAGCCGTCGGCCGATCGCCAATCGTCCGTGAAGTCCAGGGACTCGATTGCAACCCATGCATTCGGCAACACGGTGACGTCCCGACAGCGGCGACGCAGCGCTCGATGCACGGCACGCCCGAGCAGAATCTGACGAACCTCCTGAGTCGCGCCGATCAGTGCCATCAACTGAGCTCGGTTGCCGAGCAGCAGATCGCGCACATAGGTAATGTGCACGAAGCCACACACCCTCTCCCGCGCAACAGTGACGTCGAAGTCACAACCGAGGTCACCGACGATGTTGCGAAACCGCTTGGCTCCGGCCCGATCGACCGCGAGGGGTCGATCAGCAGCTTTCAACAGATCGACGATATCGTGAAGGTCGGTGCGGCGAACCCGCCGCACATGCATCTCGACCGCCGACGTTTGCTCACTCATCGCAACCTCTCATAGCTCGGTTCGGCGCCGAATGCCCGCTCGACCGCCATTCCCTGATCTCGGGATCTATCAATGATATAACGCGCTCGGTGAACACCACCCGTCCGACAGCGGATCCCGCCGAACGGTGGGGCGAGGCCCGGATATTGGCAGACTCCGAGACACGAACGATGCGCGTCGAGGCCTGGTTTGACGCCAAAGGGGACTTGAGTTGAGCGAGCCGCCGGACAGGCACCGCAAGCGCAAGCGGGGTGGGCGCGCCATGCCGTCGTCCGCCGGTGCAGCGCGCAGGCGTCGTGCGCCGATCGCGCGTGGGCCAGGCGCTCAGCCGTCGTCCGGCGATCCAAGCGATCGCGCCGTCGTCGAGGTCGAGAGCATGGCTTACGGACCGCATGCTGTCGCTCGGCACGAAGGCCTCGTACTTTTCGTGCGCGGTGCAGCACCCGGCGATCGGGTAGAGGTCCAGATCCGTGAGCGGCACCGCAACCACGCCTTCGCCGCGATCACGAGCATCGAGCGACCCTCCGATCGGCGCGTTCCGCCGCCCTGCCCGATCGTCGATCGATGCGGCGGATGTCCGTGGCAACACCTCCGCTACGAAAGCCAGTTGGCGGCGAAGCATCGGATCGTCGTCGACCAGCTTTCGCGCATCGCCGGGATCGACATCGATGTCGCACCGGTCCTGCCCTCACCGCGCGTCTACGGCTATCGGCGCCGGCTCAAGCTGCGCACCGACGGTGATCGACTGGGGTTCTATGTCGGCGGCACACACGAGCTGGTCGAGGTTGCTCATTGCGCGCTCGCAGAGACCGACGCCGACAATGCGCTGCCGGCCGCGCGTGATTTGGTTCGACTACTGGCGGGCAGGATTCGACGCGTGGAGATTATTGCCACGCACCGCGCGCCCGCTGTCGCGAGCGATTCGGATGCACCCCGAGAGGAAAGAAGGCGCGATTCGTTCGCCATTGCGGCGGAACTGGAAGGAGATTGGCGGCCGAGCGACGAGCCCGCGTGCCTGGAGTGGCTCGCCGCAACACCTGAATGCGCCGGTATTTCCCTGCGCGGACGCCGGTGGGAGAAGCGCTGGGGAGACCTGGACGCACAACTTCATCTCGAGGCGATGCCGCCGCTGACGGTCGACGCAACCAGCTTCACCCAGGTCAACCCGACCGCCAACCGCACCCTCCTCGACCTGGTGTTGCGCATGTTCGGCGAGCCCGCAGGGAAGGCCGTGCTCGAGGCGTATGCCGGAGCAGGCAACTTTTCGGCGGCGCTTGCAGCCGCCGGAGCTGTGGTGACGGCGGTCGAGCAGTCGCCGGCGTCATGCCGCAGCGCCCGCCGAAACGCCGAGGCCTTCGCCGGACGATGGCGCATCGAAGAGGGGCGCGTCGAAACGATCGTTGCCGAACACGCTCGGCGAGGGTCTCGATTCGACACCGTACTCCTCGATCCCCCGCGCAGCGGCGCGGCCGCGATCGTGCCGGCAATCATCTCGCTGCGCCCGGCTCAACTCGTATATGTATCGTGCGATCCAGCCACCCTCGCGCGAGACCTCGCCACCTTGAAGCATCATTACCGCTTGGTAGAGGCACGCCCGGTAGACATGTTTCCGCACACGTATCACGTCGAAACGGTGGTGCATTGCGTCCTGCGGTAGGGATGGCTTCGTGTTGCGGCCATTCGACCCCTATTGTAGCGTCCGCCTATTCCTGGGAAGGGACCGCACCTCCACGAGGGCACGCGAGCCCGGAGGCGCGAGCGCGAAATGACTAGACAGAAGAAGGGCGTCGACCGGCCGAAGATCACGATTCTGCCGGGGCGCGGCGTCTCCGAGACCATCAACTACCTGCTGAAGGATCGGGACGAGCTCGAATGGTTGGTTGCCGTGGGGCGCAACCGCGAGGGCGAAATCTTCTTCTACGATACCGGCGGAGAGATCATCGAGGATCTCGGGACGCTCGAGTATCTCAAGGACCGCATCATCCGCGCCCACTTCGACGAAGATCCCGACTGACCGGATCCCGATCTCGCCCCGCACCGGTTGGGGAAGCGTCACGCTGGTTGCGCTTTGCATGGCGGATCGTCACGCGGCTGACGTTTCCGCCCCCTTTCGAACGTCCGCTCCACCTCTATTCCCTGAGTGAACGAGGCCAGGGCGATCAACTCCGCCTCGGCACGATTCTCGCTCTGACGTTCAGGTTGGTGAGGTTTGCATCCGGACAACGGAGCAACCCGTGACGAAGGAGTGATGCATGGAAGATCTGCGCAAGCAGGCGAATGACCTGTTGTGCTTCTACGGCAAGATGCAGAACCGCCTGACCCAGGTGGGAGTCGAGGATCCAGCGTCGTTGGTCACGTTGTTCAACCAGCTACAGCGCGGCCTGCAGTCGGTCGACAACGCCGAACTGGAGCCGGCTGTGCGCGAGGTCGAGCGCCTGATCGAGTCCCTGTCGCGCATGAAGTCCGACCTGCAGATCCTGCTAGAGCTCAAGCAGAGGGTCGAAAAGACCAACCATCTGGTCGGCGAGCGAGCTGCAAGGCCCGACGAGCGACGGCTGCCGATCGACGAAACCCGTCGGGAGATCCGGCGCGCCGACCGTCCCGGTCCGGCGATCGTTCAGTAAGTCTGTCGCGACGACCGAGCGGGCGGCGCTCGCTCGATCGCGGCCTCGCCCACCGACCTACTACTTGCTCTCCACCTGAAAGACGTCGTCGAGGCGAACGCGGCGATAGTCCTCGGGCACCGAGAACTTGCTCGGTTCGACTTCCGTCTCGCGGATCGAGCGGGCGCGTTGCTCGAAGCCTCCGGCCAAGTGGTACGTGACCGTCTCCAGAGCGACTCCCTTGTCGAGCAGAGCCCGATACTCTGGACTGCGGTAGAGAGCGTTGTAGGCGTCCGACGACGCTCCGACCATGCCGCGGCTGCTCATCTGCTGGTACTTGATCACCTTGTCCGGATCGAGATCTGCTGCGGTGCTCAGCCCTTCGGCGATCCACAAGTCCTGAAAGACGGTCTCGCCGATCTTGACGACGTACTTCACGGTGCCATGACCGGCGATCTCGCGGGTTTCACCGGACTGTTCGACGACAACGGCTGGCAACTTCGACGGATCAACGGTCGGCAGCGCTTCCTCGTCGCCCTTCTCCGTGCCCATCCGCTTGCGCAGCGCCTCGTTGCGCCGCTTGGTCGACAACTTGACGTAGTCTTCGACGCTGCCGCTCCAGAAAAATCCGGCCTTGGGATTCAGGATGGTGAACTTGCCCTGATCGTAATCGTACAGCGTCGTCAGGTGCTCTTGCTCCATCCTGGTTTTGTTGCCCTGGATGTACGCAGTCGCCTTCTCGCCGTCCTGCCGCCCGGCTTTGCGGATCGGGGTGTTCTCCCATTCGATCATCCAGCCGGCCTGCGCCGCCGATGTCGTCGCCAGCAGAAGCAGCGCCGCTCGCGCTGTCATCCGCGATACGCGCCTCGATCGCTTCACCATCTCGTTTCCTCCGCCGTACCGTCCATCTGAGGTTATCGCGCGAGCCTACGGAGGCTCGGTCGGGAAGTCAATTTTGGCGGGCTAGCGACAGCGTTGCGCGGCCGATCCGAATCGCTCATCACTGAAGTCGTGCTGAATGCGATCCTCGCCATAGCCTTGGGCTGCGCCGGATTGGCGGTGTTCGGCTATCTGGCGAGCTTGCTCTGGCAGGCGGCCGTCGACCCTCTCGCCGGGTTCTTCGAGAAGGGCCGATTGGCGAGATGCGAGAAACGCGCCGCGCTCGGCGACCTCGCGCTACGCGAAGGGCGTCTAGGCGATGCGCTCGACTGCTTCGCGGACGCCGTCTACACGAGGCCGGTAAAGTCGGCCAGCATGGCGTCGGCTGTGGAGCGTCACCATACCGGACTCCTCAACCGCTTCCTCGTGGCGTCCGATGGCCGTCACGGCGAGAACGTGGGCCTCCTGTCCCTCGCGGCGGCCGACCGCGTGTTGCGAAGGCGGCGGGAGCTGCAGTCCGCCTATGTGGCCACGCTGCAGACTGGCGATCGAAGGCGCCGGCGTGAGGTCGAGGGCACCTTGCGGGCGAATACGAAGGAATTGCGCAAGGCCTTGAAGGATCTCGCAACCGAGATCCGCGGCGAGGGGCGCACACACTCGGTCCACTGAGGCCACGCGCCCGCCTCAGTAGCGGCGCGCGATCGCACGCGCCAGCAGGCCCGGCTGGTCGGACATGATTCCGTCGACTCCCAGGTCGAGCAGACGCTCCATCTCCTCGAGCTCGTTGATGGTCCAGACGTGGATTTCGAGGCCTTTGTCGTGCGCGGCGGCGACGCTGCTTTCGTCGACCAGAACGCGATCGTGGATCCGGGTGGGAATCTGTAGGGCAACGCCGGGCGGCTGGTACTCGGGCAACGTCCCGGCGTCCAGGTGGGCAAAGAAAGCCATTACATCGCCAACACTGCTGCCGGTCACGATCTCCGCGCCGGCGGCGGCTCGAATGCTCGCCATGATTGCGTCGTCCTCCGCCGCCAGCAGTGCCCTCGCGGTGGCGCCGGCGCGACGCAGCAATGCGAGCACTTCGTCGACAATCGGCGGAGCTGCCTGCTTTATCTCAATGTTGAATCGGTGAGCGGGAAACGCCCGCAGCACCTCGTCGAGCGTCGGAATCCGCACGCCCTGGCCGCGGAATGGGAAGCTGTCGTCGCGAGAGCCGAACCGGAACCAATGACCGGCATCGAGTCGTTCTACCTCCCGCCAGGCCATCTCTCGCGCGATCCCAGTGCCGCTCGTCGTCCGGTCCACCGTCTCGTCGTGCAGCACGATGACGGTGCCGTCGGAAGTGCCGTGGACGTCCAGCTCGAGGAAATCGGCACCCAGTTGGGCAGCCAGAGCAAACGAAGGAAGCGTATTCTCCGGAGCCAGCGCCGCCGCTCCGCGATGTCCGAAGACCCGCGGCCGAGGTGGCCCCAGGTAGCTCACGACGTCAGAACGTCAGGGAGCCCGGCTCGAGGTGCTCGGCCTGGGTGAGGGATGACAGTACCAACGGCGAGGTACTGCGCCGCGGTTCGTGGTTGGTCGTCATCACCCGCAATTGCTGGCTGAGGTTGTTGCGCTGCTTTGCGAAGCGGCGTTGATCGACCCGAGCCACCGTCGGCGACTTACGCGGGTTCATCGGATTGACGTAACGCCCCTTCTCGAAGATCGCGAAGTGCAGATGCGGCCCGGTGGAGCGACCCGTGGTGCCGACCCAACCGATGAGCTGGCCGCGCTCGACCTGCTGGCCCGCCCTCGTCGCGGGATGGATCCGGCTCAGGTGCGAGTACGCCGAGATCATCTCGCCGCCGTGGTCGATCTCGACGTGATTACCAAACGCGCCCTTCCATGACGCCCATCGCACCTTACCCGAGCCGATGGCTCGGATCGGGGTCCCGGTGGGCGCGGCAAAGTCCACCCCGAGGTGCGGTCGACGCTTCTTCAAAATCGGGTGGAAGCGGGACGAGGAGAAGGTCGAGCTGATGCGGTTGAACTCGAGCGGGTAGCGGAGCAGCGAGTCGTCGAGACTGCGCCCTGCCTTATCGACATACGCGGTGCGCCCCTCTTCGTCCTGGTAAAGAAACGCCGCCACTGACTGGTGGGCGCCGTAGTACTCGGCTGCCAGCACTCGGCCCGCTTTGAGAACCCGACCGCGGTCGTCGTGTCGACCTTCATAGAGCACCCGGAAACGGTCGCCGGGGCGCACCTTGGTGTTGAAGTCGATCTTCACGGATAGCACGTCCACCATGTCGGAGATCACCGACTCGGGTATCCCGGCCGCCTTGGCCGCCGCGTAGAAGGATCTCTCGACCCGACCGCGGGCACCCACGGGAGCGATGATGACGTCCGGCTCGTCCACGCGGGTCTTCAACTGGCCGCGCGCCGAGTCTTGCTCGACGATCAACCGCTCGTACTCCCCGAGGTGGTAGCCGAGCCGCACCAGGCGATCCTGCTCGAAAGACAGCTCGAGCTTGTGGCCGACGGTCAGCTTGCTCAGATCGCGCTTCGGCCGCGCCGCCTTCCACCACCGCTGTACCTCGGCGGGCCCGACCCCATACCGGCCGAGGATGGCACCGAGGCTTTCGCCGCGGCCGACCACGTGCGTCACGCGGTGGGCGCCGGTAACTCGATTGGCGATGGCCGCGAGTCCGGTGCTAGTCTCGCCGGCGGTCGCAACGTGGGGAGCGAGTGTTGAGAGGAGAACAACCAGGAGCCAACCCGACCCCCGTCCGTTCCGAACAGCGTCGAGGGACTCCCCTCTCCTCCGCCGCGCATCCAGCATGCGGCGGAGCCTGCCCTGGCTCCCCACGATTGTCAACATTGAAACCGGATCGACGGTACGAATTGGGAAGCCGGTGGAGGTCCGGCCGATGCGGAAGTTTTTGAAGCTCATCGGTCTGCTACTCCTGGTCGTCGCGGGGTCGACGATCGCGGCCGCGTGGTGGTTCCAGAGTTGGCTGTACACTCCTGTACAGGCGAAGGCGCCGGTCATCGTGGTGATCCCGGCCGGAGCCAGCTTTGCGCAGATCGCCCAACGACTGCATGCCGCGGGAGTCGTAGACAGGCCAACGGTTCTGCGCATCTACGCGCGCGCCTCGGGAACCGACCGCGGTGTGCGCAGCGGCGAGTTTCTGTTCGACGAGCCGCTGACGCCGCCGGCAGTGCTCGAAAAGTTACACGGCACGGAAAGCTTCGCCCGACGTGTGACCATCCCCGAAGGACATTCGGCGCAGCAGATCCGCGAGGCTCTGGAGCGCGCCGGCCTCGGCGGCCGCGACGCGTTCGAGTGCGTGATGCGATCGCCAGAACTGCTCGCCGAGTTCGACCTACCGGCGACGGGCATCGAGGGCTACTTATTTCCCGACACCTACGAATTCGACCCCGGCGTGTCGCCCGAGGCCGTCGTCCGCCGCATGCTGACGCGCTTCCGCGAGGTCAGCGCCGGCCTCTCGGAGCAGCGGCGGCACGCCGGGATGAGCGAGCAGGAGATGGTCACACTGGCGTCAGTGATCGAGAAGGAAACCGGTGCAGCCAGCGAGCGCCCCTTGATCGCTGGCGTCTTCCACAACCGGATGCGACTCGGCATGAAGCTTCAGTCGGATCCCACCATCATCTACGGCCGCGACGGCGACTGGACGCGGCCGATCACCCGGAGCGATCTGGCCGATCCACACCCCTACAACACCTACGCTCACGCAGGTCTGCCGCCCGGACCGATCGCCAACCCAGGCCGAGCCGCCCTCGCTGCGGCTGTCGAACCCGACCAGACCGCAGCCCTCTTCTTCGTGTCGCGCAACGACGGCACACACGTCTTCTCGTCGAACCTCGACGATCACAATGCTGCCGTGCGCAAGTATCAGCGTTAGCCGTCGCACCCAATCGACCTGACCGTGGAGTGGTCGATTTCACGACCAATCCGGGTTAACCAGATCGGATGCTCACCGTCAGTCAGCTCAGTCGCTCGTACGGCGCCCAGACCGTATTCGACAACGCGAGTTGGTTCGTCGGTGAGAACGACCGCGTCGCCCTTGTCGGACCCAATGGCGCCGGCAAGTCGACCCTGCTGCGCATGATCGCCGGGCTGGAAGAGCCGGATAACGGCACAATCGCCCTGCCCAAGGGCTGCAGCGTCGGCTATCTGCCGCAGGACGGCATCTCCGCAGCGGGCCGTACCGTGCGTGCCGCCGCCCTGCACGCCTTCGACAGCTTGCGCGCCCTGGAAGCCGAGTGCAGCCGTCTGGAGGACCAACTCGGCACCGCTGATCCGCAGAGCGACACCTACCAACAGATCCTCGACAGCTACTCAGCCGCTCGCGAGCGCTGGGATCACGAAGGATGCTACGACTACGAGAGCCGCGCCGAGGCCGTCCTCGAGGGCCTCGGATTCAAAACCTCGGACTTCGACCGCGACGGTGGCGAGTTCTCGGGTGGCTGGCAGATGCGCATTGCGCTTGCCGTCCTGCTCCTCAAGCAGCCCAACATGCTGCTGCTCGACGAACCCACGAATCACCTGGACCTCGAAGCCCGCAATTGGCTCGAGGAGTTCCTGCGCTCTTATCCTCATTCGGTCGTCCTGGTCGCTCACGACCGCTACTTCCTCGACGTCACCGCCAACCGCATCACCGAAGTATCGAGTGGTCGCCTCACCGACTATCCGGCGCCCTACTCCCGCTACGAGCAGGTTCGCGAGGAGGCGCTGGAACAGGAGCGCGCCGCCTACGAAGCGCAGCGCGAGGAGATCGAGCGCATCGAGGCATTCGTATCGCGCTTCCGCTACCAGGCGTCGAAGGCCGCCCTGGTACAGAGTCGTATCAAGTTCCTGGACAAGCTCGACCGATTGCCGGCGCCCGCCGGCGCCGGCCGCACGGTTCGGTTTCGCTTCCCCCCTTGCCCGCGCAGCGGCCGCGCCGTTCTGCGCCTCGAGAACGCGAGAAAGCAGTACGGCGATCTGGTCGTCTACCAGGGGCTCGATCTCACCATCGAACGCGGCCAGAAGGTTGCGCTGGTGGGCCCCAACGGTGCCGGCAAATCCACCCTGATCCGCATGCTCGCCGGGGTCGAAGAGCCCACCTCGGGCAGCCGTTCGATCGGCCACAACGTCGATCTGGGCTACTTCGCCCAGGACCAGTCGACCGCGCTCAACGCCGCCAACACCGTGCTCGAAGAGACTACCAACGCGGCCCCCTTCGATATGGTGCCACAGGTGCGACAACTGCTCGGCGCGTTCCTCTTCTCCGGTGATGCCGTCGACAAGCCGATCAGCGTCCTCAGCGGCGGCGAGCGCCACCGCCTGGCGCTGGCGCTCCTGCTCCTGCGCACGACCAACTGCCTGCTGCTCGACGAGCCGACCAATCACCTCGACATGAACGCCAAGGCGGTTCTCCTCAACGCGCTCCGCAGTTACGACGGGACGGTCATTCTCGTCGCGCACGACCGCTATATCCTCGACGAGCTACCTGAACAGATCATCGAGGTCGGTGCGGGCCACGCGACGCGGTACATCGGCAACTACGAGGACTATCTGCGGCAGAAGGCCGCCGCCGAGAACGGCAAGGCCCCAAAGCCAATCCGCGTACGCGATCTCCGGCGCACCGACGCCGAGACGGAAACCGACGGGGCGCGCGGCGCAGACCCCGTCAGCCCTCGCCAGCAGCCGACCCACAACGGCACCGCCGCGACCAAACAGGATCCGGCCGCAAAGCAGGATCGCGAGCAGGCCCGACGCAAGCGCGATCTCGAGCGAATGGAAGCAGCGATCAGTGAAAAGGAGTCGGAGCTCTCCCAACTCGAGGCCCAGATCAACGATCCGGCCTTCTACCAGTCACACGACAATCCGCAGGCAGTCTACAGCCAGTATGCGAAACTCAAGCGCGACGTCGACGCGCTGTACGGCAAACTCGAGCGCCTCGAAGCCAACTGAAGAGTCTTGCCCCCGCCCGGCTCGAGCCCCTCTTACTTTGCTTTGAAGTAGAAGAGCTCCTGCTTCTTGATCTCGGCGAGATCGACCGACAGGCAGATACCGTCGCTGCTGCGCAGCTGCACGGTGACTTGCTCGGATGCCTGCAGCGCCGCCGCGACACCGGGCGGCAGCGACGATCCTTTGCCCACCAGCAGGGCCTTCGATTTGCCAGCGTCGCCGCCCTTGTAGAGGACCTTCAGCACGCCGTCCGAGGCGAGCGCTTTGTCCTTGTAACGATAGCCCGCACCGGGGCCGCTGGGGTCATTCGGTGCCTTGCCGATCGACTTCCAGCACAGCTTGCCGTCGCACAGATCGCCGGCGCGGTCGACTTCGACGCCGCCGGCGAGATCACCGGAATCATCATAGATGCACAGCGCGTACTCAGTTCCACTGCCGCCCTGCGTCACGTCGAGAGGGTTGCCCATGTCGATCTGAGCAAGCGCGGGCCCCTTGAGAAATTTGGCGACCAACCTCTCGCGGCCGGGCACGTTCTCTTTGACCAGCAAGAGCCCCTTCGAGAAGCCCGCGACGCAGCCGCCGTCGATGCTGGCTGGGCAATCGCTCGGCGCCGGCTCCGTCGCGGTCGGCGTCGCCGTCGCCTCGGGAGTCGCGGTCGGTGTGGGCGGATCTCCAACGACAACATCGAGGGTCACCGAGTCGGCCGCATCGCCGTCGGTGGCGCCGCCATCGTCGACCGCGTTGCCCCAACCCGCGAGCGTTACAATCCCCGGTGCGGCTGGGGCGGTCCACAGAAAACTGAACTCGACGATCCCACCCGACGCCGACTTGGCCGCGGTGTGGGTGATCTCGTCATCGCCGCCGCCGTTGACGATGACTTGCGTACCGGCGGCGAAGCTGCCCCCGGTCGACAACACGCCGTCGGGCGCGGCGACGTTGAGGCCGGCGTGGTCCTGCGCGCCGATCTCGACGACCGTGAGCTTGAACTCGTGCACCGACAGCGGTGCGACCGCCGGAGGACCGCCGCCGCAGTCGACACACTCCAACGTCACGCTCGGGGTCAGCCCACCGCCATGACAAAAATTGCAGCCCATCGCCGGCACCGGGAAGCTCGTCGTCGCGATGCCATCGACGCGCGCCCGCGCTGCCGGTGCACACGAAACGACGATGACGAGAACCATCGCCAACGCGTGCGACGCCGCTACGATCGACCGATGCATCACCTTGCGGCCCTCGGACCGCACGCTCACGCGTACAGGCCCGGGAAACTACTCTGCTTGACGGTGAAGCCGGGAAAGATCGGCGCCATCGCCGAGACGCTCATGCCGAGGTGCGCGAACAGGGACTCCGCAAGAACATCGCGGAAGTCGGTGGTCACCTGTAGATCCTCGCCGTTGAACAGGTTCGGCGGGTCCAGGCCCGGCCACAGGTCGCCCTTCAGGATCAATTTGCCGCCGGCCACCCCACCGCCGATTGCGAACATGACGCCGCCGTGCCCGTGGTCGGTCCCGGCGCCGCCGTTCTGCACGACGCGGCGCCCAAACTCGGTCATGCACAAGGTCAGAGTGTGATCGAGGTAATTGGTTCCGCCGGAATTGAAGAGGTCGTCGCGAAACGCCTTCAAGGCGACGTTGAGCTCGACCGCCTTGCCGTCGCCGTCTTCTCCTCCGACCTCGCCGAGCCTGGTGTTCAGATCTGTGTGGTGGTCCCAACCGTCCAACGCGACCGCAACGACCTTGGCACCGATGTCGGCCTTGATGATCGCGGCGACGTCTTTGAGAGCCGTGGCCAGCTTGTTGTTCGGATAGGTGACGCCGGTCGCGGTGTTGACCGATTGGATCACATCCACAGCCGACAGAGCGGCATCGACGCCGGCGCCGAGCGTGTCGGCGGCTCCGGCGCTGTAGTAGCTCTGCAGCGCCGCCCGACGGGCGCTCGCGAAGTCACCTTGGACGAGGAACTGGTTGATCGCCGAGAAGGCGACGTTGGGTGAAGGGCCGCGCATCGCAAGTTGCGGCGCGTCCGATATCGACAGGCCGGCAATCGGGTCGCTGTTGGCGATCGCCCCGAGATAGCGATTCAGCCAACCGTCCGTGATGGTGCGGTTGCCCGGCGCCGCCTTCTCCATGAAGTCCTGCGCATCGAAATGCGAGCGCGACGGATCGGTGCTGCCGGCGAGGTGGAGCGCGACGAGCTCACCGTCGTCGTACATCTGCTTCATGTCCGACCACAGTGGGAAGAATCCGAATCCGTGATTGTCGCCGCCGTTCAGTTGAAGCTCGGCGCCGGCAGCGATCGCGATGTCGGGGCGCACGGCGTAGTAGGTCGAATCGAACGCGGGCACCACCAGGTTCAGCGGATCGGCACCGCCGCGCAGAAAGATCGCCACCAGCACCTTTTCGGTAGCACCGCCGGCGAGCGCGCGGCGCGCACCGCGCGGCAGGAAATACGCCGTCGCCAGGGCACCACCAGCCTTGATCAGATCCCTTCTCGTCAGCCGCATCGCTGCTTCCTCATTGCGCGAGAAACTCGCGACTCGAGAGCAGGAAGGCTCCCGCCTGCTCCACCTTCTGCGCATCCGTCGCGCCGCCGTCGATGACGTCGAGGTAGGCGATGGCGGCACTGCGAGTTTCGGTCGACACGCCCTCGAGCGGAAAGAGAACCTCTGCGACATCGTCGACGATGTCGGCGTTCGCCGCGGCACCCGACACGCCCCAACTGGCGGCATACTCGATCGCGGCCTCCTCGATCAGGTTGAAGCGCTGCACCAAGCCACCCGGACTCGCCCACACGATCGACTGATCAGGGTAACCGGTGGGAGGATCGGCGTTGCGAATGCGCTCGCCGAGGTCCGCCGCCGTCTTGCGCACGTCCGCATAGTTGACCAGCGCCGGGTGCGGATCGACACCGGCGGCGCGCAGCAGGCTCGGCAACAGGACCACCGGCCGCTTCACCTTGCTTCGCCGGTACTCTGGAAAGATCTGGAACTCCTTCGACTTCAAGATCAGCTCGGTCACTTGTCCAAGTTGGTCTGGATCATCCTCAGCAGCCGCGAACAGCTCCGCGCACTCTTCGATCAACACGAACGGCGGCGCATCGTCCACGAAACGGCGCACCAATTTGGTACACACGAACGTCGCCGTGCTCGGATGCCTGGCCGCCAGCGACAGCCCGACGAACCCCTCCTCCTCGCCGTCCGCCGGAAAGTTGATGACTTGCCCCAGCACCAGCTTCGGCCCCAGATAATCGTGGCGGTCATCCTGGTACCGGAAGCCGGGGTAGCCGGGCGCGAAATTCGCCTCGTTGTTCCACTCCTGGCGCCAGCCGGTGAGTGCGCGAGCCAGCTCCTTGACGTCGTTCTCGGTGTACGGCCCGGTGACACCCATCGTGTGCAGCTCGAGGACCTCGCGCGAGAAATTCTCGTTGTAACCAGACCCCGGAGGAATGCCGATCTGATTCTGCCGCTGGTCCAGGTAGTCGAGCATCGCCGAGCCGCGGGTCATCTGGATGACGCTTTCCTCGAAGTTGCCGAGAACCCACGGCCGGATGGAGTCGCGCAGATACGATGGCGTGTTCCACTTCTGCTGCCCGACGCTGCCGGTGACGTTGTAGTGGTTGAACCAGAAGTCGACCAGCATCGCTTCGAGTTGCCGGCGGCTCGCCGTCGCGCGGTAGAGCTCCGACTCTTCCATCTGCTTCCAGACGTCGCCTTTGGTACCGCCTTCGTGCCCCGGGCAAACGCCGCCGCCGCCATTTGGATAACAATCGCGAACCTCGACGACGTTGAGCGCCAAGCTCGGGTAGTGGACGGCAATCACCGCATCGACTGCCGAGTCATCGATGCCACCGGGAGCGAGTTGCTCGTCGATGTAACCGTTCAACCCGAGGGTCTGGATGCGCCCGATCACATACGCATCGGGGCCATACGCGGTCCGGTCGAGAACATGACGTTGCTGCGCCGGAGTCATGCAGCTTCCGTTGTGAATGCCGTCGTCGACCAGGTCACATTCGGCGGACATCGCGTAGATTCCGTCGAGACTCGCGTGAAAACCGCCGCGCGCCACACTCGCGACACACTGCACGAGGTCGGCAATCGTCGGTGAGGACGCGCAATTTCCGGGAAACATCGCCGCCAACGGCGTCGTCGCGAATCCGCACCGCTGCTGAGCCTTGGCGGCCAGGCGGTCCACCTCACCCTGGATCTTGCCCTGCTCGTCCTCGAGCGCCCGAGCGAGCAGCTCGCCGTGCAGGTTGTCGAGGGAGTGCGCGGCGAGATCCTCCGCCGCCCCGGAGCGGCGGTTTCTGCCCTTCAGGCCATCGCGGACGGCGTCGCGACCGACCCCCCACATATCGTCGAGAATGCGGTTAGCTCCCTTCAGCACCTCGGCCTGGCACTTGGCACCATCGCGGTCGGCATCGTAGTCGACCAACGCCGCGTCGAGGCCGCCGCCAAAGATCGCCGTCACCAAGGCATGCGAGCTTGCCGTGGCCGCACCGTTGATCGCCGCAGCGCCGTTGTAGGCGAAATCGGGCAACCCCGCCGCCTGGCAGCGCGTCGCGTCCTTGTCGATCGTGTACTGCTTCTTCTTCGCGACCTTGCCACCGACATCGTTGGTGAGACACGCCTGCGCGGTGAGGGTCTCGCCCGGGTCGCCGAGCTTGTCCGCCTTGCCGTGCGACGCGTAGCGCACGCATTTCCAGTTCGCTTTGCCCTGGTGCTTGACGACGTTCGCACCGCCTTTGGTGAGATCATTCAAGCAGCGCTGCTGGTCTACCGTCTGCGGCGCCGCGAAGCTCACACCAGCTAGCGTCATCAGAGCAACTGCGACGAACACGGCAGGAGTCGCGCCCGAGGCGGTCTTATCAGAGTACTTCCCGACCATCGCAAGCCTCTCGGTTACCTCAGCCGTAACAGCTCGCTCATCGCGCTGTCAAAACAAAATCCGACGGTACAGTGAAACGGCGCGCTTCCGTATTGCGCTGTTCCTTGACTCCTTGGAAGACAGAGCCGACCTTGTCGGCGAGCCGAACGATCGGTGAACGGATCGATGTGGTTCCATCTCAAATTTGCAGCGTTGTTGTCGATTGCCTGGGTACTGCTGCTCACTTTGCGGCCGCTGCCCGGCGCAACGGAGTTGATCGCCCTACTCTCACCTGCCGGCGCGGTCGCGCTGAGTGTCGTTCACGCCACGCTGGGGGCCCTCTACTGGTGGGGCTCGCTCGATCCTCCACATCGCCTGGTGGCGACGTGGGTCGGCCTGAGCACGTTCCTGGTGCGCTCGGTGCTGGGCATCTACCTCGTGCTGTACGCCATGACAGGGCCGGCGGCGATGGTAATGGTGGTCGAGATGGTGCTCTCGATCGGCCTGCTTTCGGCAATGATCAACGGCCTGCCGGCGGTGCTCTACCCCGACCGCCGCGGTCCACACGCGGTGGACGAAGTGATCAGGTAGCGAAAGAGGTACCGCACCCGCAGGTGCGGGAAGCGTTCGGGTTGAGGAACTTGAAACCCGCTCCGTGCAGGCCGGTGACGTAGTCGATCGTCATGCCGTGCAGATACTTCTGGCTTTCGGCATCGATGAAAACCGGCACACCACCGATGTCGAGCACGCTGTCGCCCGCCTTGGGACCCACCTCAAAAGCGAGTTGGTACTGCATGCCGGAGCAGCCGCCACCGATCACGCCCACTCGCAATCCCCGGCCCGGCCCGCCCTCGCGCTGGGCCGCTCCACCCAACATCTCGACGGCTTTGTCCGTGAACACGAGGAGCTCGCCGTGCGCTTCCGCAGTAGGGGTCTCTGAGTCGAGAAATTGAACCGTCATTTGGTTTTCACCTGCAAGGCGACTGAAGCTTTCGATCTTCGTCGCGTCTATACCAGCCGAGTCCCTCTGCTAACCCCGTACCCGAGGCCAGTCAAGGCCGAGATTCGGACGGGCAACTTGAATTGGTACAGAGTTTTATCCTAAACAATGCCGGATTTGGGCCGTATGTCTTTCTCGCCGCGATACCTGGTGGTGGTGAATCTGATTCTCCTCGCACTCGCCGCCTATTCGGCTTCCGCCATCGTCGGGACCGCTTTGTCGGCGCGCCTCACCGAGGTGCCCAACGTCGAGATCTCACCACCGCCGGCGCCGATTGCTCAGCAGTCCAACAAGCCGGCTACGTACTATGCGGTCATCTACAAACGCGACATCTTCAACTCCGCCAAACCGGTCGCTGAGGACGTTCCCGTCCAAGAAGAGGTGAAGCTGACCGACCTGCGGCTGAAGCTGTGGGGCGTCGCGGTGCGCGGCGCCAACAACTCCTACGCCATCATCGAAGAAGAGAAAAAGCGCGAGCAGGGTGTCTACCGGGTCGGCTCCGAAGTGCCGGGGGGCGCCACCGTCAAGGCGGTCGAGTGGGACAAAGTCATCCTCAACGTCGCCGGCAAGGACGAGATCCTGGAGATCGAGGAAGGCATGACCGGCGGGGTTCGGGCTGCTCCGTCGGCCTTCAGCGCCCTCTCGACGGGCTCGGCATCGAGCCCCGGATCAACAGCGACCGCCGGAGCTTCGGGCCAAGGGGTACAGGTCGTCAGCCCCACCGAGTACGTCATCGAACGCCAGGAAGTGGACACGGCGCTCGAGAACATGAGCCAACTGTTCACCCAGATTCGCGCCGTCCCGCATTTCGAAGGAGGTGAGTCGACCGGCTTCCGCCTCTTCGCGATTCGCCGCGGCAGCATCTTCGACAAGATCGGCTTGAAGAACGGCGACATCATCCGCAGCATCAACGGCCAGGCAATGAACGACCCGACTCGGGCGTTGGGTCTGCTCGAAGAGCTGCGCGAGGCGTCCGATCTGACCGTACAGGTGACGCGCAACCGCAAGGACGAGACTCTCAACTATTCGGTCCGGTAGTTCGGACCCAGGTGGGGCACTGCTTCGGAAATGGATCGAGTGTGACGGCAAGACATAGTGGCGCCTCGCCATGGATCGTGCGCGCGATGCGCCAAGCGGTCGCCTCGACGGGCGACTCCGACAGGGGGCCTGAAGGGCTCGGGGGTTTAATGGGGCTCATGGTGCGGATGCGTTTGCGGTTGCCCGTCGCCTTCCTCGTCGCGTGTGCGGCATTGATCGCCGTACCGGCGATCGAACTGTATGCCCAGGGGGCGGAGTTCATCCCGCAGGCACCGGCGGCACCGGCCGAGCCGGCGGAAGCGGAGTTGGCCGTCGAAGAGAGCGAAGACGGCAAGCTGATCACCATGAACTTCCAGGACATCGAGCTCAGCGCCCTGGTCAAGTTCATTTCCGAGATCAGCGGCAAGAACTTCATTCTCGACGAGCGCGTCAAAGGTAAGGTCACCATCATTTCGCCGGAAAAGATCACCGAGGACGAGGCGTACGCGGTGTTTCAATCCGTCCTGCAGGTGAAGGGGTTCGCGACTGTTCGCAGCGGCGCGATCTACAAGGTCCTGCCGGCCCAGGAGGCGAAGAGCACGACGCTGGAGACGATTCTCCCCGACGATCGCCGGATGGGTGGCAATGACGAGGTGGTGACCCGGCTGCTGCCGTTGAAGTACGTCGACGTCAACAACATGTTGCCGATCATCCAGCCGTTGGTGTCGCCCAACGGGTTGTTGGCGGCATACGTCGCGAGCAACACCCTGATCCTGATCGACAGCGCCGCGAACATCGACCGCATCAATCGCATCCTCGCCGTGCTCGATGTCGAGGGACAGGACCGAGGCGTCGAGGTTCTGCGCCTCAACTACGCGTTCGCCGTCGAGATCGCCGCCCTCCTCGTCCAGGTGTTGGAAGACGAGAGCGACGGCGCGGTGACGGCGGCGCAGCCCGGCGGCGCCGGCGCCGCCAGCGCGGCGGCGGCCCGAACGACGTCGCGGGCACGACGCGCGGCACGACGCGCCGCCGGCAGCCAGGACACCACGGTCGCCACGGGCGGCGGCGAGACGGTTTCGTACAAGATCATTCCGGACGAACGCACCAACACGCTGGTCGTCGTCGCCGGGCCACTCGAGATGCGCCGGATCAAAGATCTCGTCGTGCGCCTCGACGTACCTCTGCCGCACGGCACCGGACGCATCCACGTCTACTATCTGAAGCACGCCAACTCCTTCGAGATCGTACCCGTTCTCTCGGACCTGATCGGCGCTACCGGTGGCGGCCTCGGCGGCCTGTCCGGCGGGCTGCTCAGCCGTCGTATCGGCGGATCGACAGCGGCGCGCGGCGGCCGGCTCGGCCAGCGCGGCGGCCTCGCCGGACGCTTTGGTGCAGACTCAGGATCCGGCTCTCAGTTCGGCGGCGGCGGCTTGAGCGGCTTGGGCGGACTCAGCAGCCGCGGCCAGCGCGGCGGTTTCGGCGGCGGCGGCAGTCTCGGCGGCGGCTCGAGCTTCGGCACCAACTTCGGCGCCGGCGGATTCGGACAGGACGGCACCGGCGGTCCGACCTCGGTGGTCGGCGGCGGCACGGGCGAGTTCGCCGGTGAGGTGCGCATCACCGCGGATCCATCGACCAATGCGCTCATCATCAACGCCTCGCCGCAGGACTACGAGACTCTGAAACAGGTCATCGAGAAGCTCGATGTGCCGCGACGCCAAGTCTATGTCGAAGCCATCGTCCTGGAGGTCGCGCTGGATCGCGACTCCAACATCGGCATCGAGCTACAGGGAGCCGCCGGCCTCAGCAACGGCGTCGGCATCGGCCGCAGCACCCAGACCGAGGCCATCGACCAGACCATCGTCAATCCGTCGTCCCTCGCCGGCTTGGTTCTCGCGGCAGCCAGCAACCAGACCGTCCGATTGCCCGACGGTACGGTCGTGCCGGCCCAGATCGCCCTCCTCCAAGCGTCGCGCAGCGATACCAACGCCAACATCCTGTCGGCACCGAACATCCTCACGACCGACAATCAGGAAGCCGAGATCGTCGTCGGTCAGAACGTGCCGTTCATCGCCTCGCGATCGAGCAACGAAACCAACCTCAACAACACCTTCGCGACGGTCGACCGGCGCGACGTCGGTATCACGCTGCGCATCACGCCACAGATCTCCCAGGGCGGCATGGTGCGTCTCGACATCTTTCAGGAGGTGTCGGACGTCGTCGAGACGGCGGTCGCCGGGCTCGACCCCAACGTGGTCGGTCCGACGACGACGATTCGGTCGGCGACAACGTCCGTGGTGGTGCGCAACGGTCACACCGTCGTGATCGGCGGTCTCATTGGCGACCGGAAGGACAACACCGAAAGCGGCGTCCCCTACATCAGCGACATCCCGGTGATCGGCAACCTTTTCACCTCGTACGGAAAGGCGCAGCGCAAGACCAACCTCCTCATCTTTCTGACGCCGCACATCGTGCGCAACCCGATCGAGCTCCGTGACGAGTCACTGCAACAGCGCGACAAGCTGCAGGCGTTCATGCAGGATCACCGCTTCCCCGACCTGCGCCCGGAGATCCTCGAAGCGCCGTCGTGGACTCCCGATCTCAGCGACATCGAGAACCTGCCCAAGTCCGAGGACGGCCTGCTCATCGATCGCCCGGCACCCGAGCCGGCCGAGCAGCGACCCGACCTCGTGCCGCCGGCTGAGCCAGTCGCGCTGGCACCGGCCGCGACCCGCGCCGTTCCGCCCGCGGAGCCGGGCGTTCAACACGATTCGTCGCTCGATCTGTACGCCGTCAGTCCGCCGGCCGAGGAAACGTCGGGAATGCGCTTCGTGGTCCTCGCCACATTCGCGGAGGCCGGTACGCCGCCGCCCGGCCTCGTCACACCGACCGGGATGCTGGCCGTCGAGTTGCCGGAGGGTTCGCGACTCGCGCAACTGTTCCGGCCCGGCAAGCAGTACAGATACAGCAGCGACAAATACAACAGCATGTACCACGTGCTGGATGCGTACCCGAGCCTGCGCGAGGCACAGCTCATGTACCCGGAGGGCATGCCCGTCGATCCCGAGCGCGGCGAGTATCTGCACTGGCAGGAGCTCAAGGACGCATCTTCCTCTAACGCTGCGGCGTGGACTGAGCTACAGTGACGGCCCGATGGCGGTGACGGCAAAATCTCTGGAAGCCTGCCTGATCGAGGAGGGATCGATCTCCGACGCGATCCTCGAGCGGGCACGCGAGCGACAGCGCGAGGGCAAGCGCCTCGGCGACGTCTTGCGCGAGATGGGGGCGATCGACTCCCAGACCTATGCCCGCGCCCTCGCGAGCCACTACGGACTGCCGTTTCTCGAGAAACTGCCCGACAACGATCCGACCGCCAGCGAGTGCGTCGATCTGCTGCCCATCAACTTCGCCAAGAGATGCCAGGTGCTGCCGATCGGCCGTGACGACGATGCGATCACAGTCGCCACCTCCAACCCGGCGGCACTCGGACCGCTGGACGACTTGCGGGTCCTCCTCCACAAGCCGATTCGCGTCGTCGTGGCGCCCGGCGACGTGATCGTCGATCGCATCAATCGCGTATACGACATGGCCTCCGGCAGTGCCTCGGACCTCATCGAAGGGCTGCAGGAAGAGCGACTGGACATGATCGCGACCGAGCTCGTCGAGCCGCGCGACCTGATCGACGCCGACGACGAGGCGCCGATCATCCGGTTGGTGAACTCGCTCCTCTTTCAGGCGGTGAAAGACCGCGCCAGCGACATCCACATCGAGCCGTACGAACGCGACCTCGCGGTGCGCTTCCGCATCGACGGTGTCCTCTACGACATCATCAACCCACCGAAGCGCTTCCAACCGGTGATCATCTCCCGCATCAAGATCATGGCGGAGCTGAACATCGCGGAAAAACGCCTGCCCCAGGATGGCCGCATTCGCATCAAGCTGGCCGGCAAGGACGTCGACATCCGCGTGTCGACGGTGCCGACGGTGCACGGCGAGCGCGTCGTGATGCGTCTCCTCGACCGCTCCTCGACGATCCTGCAGCTCGACGAGCTCGGTCTCATCGGCGGCAAGCTGGCGTCCGTCGACCAGCTCATCCGCCAGTCGCACGGGATCATTCTGGTGACCGGCCCCACCGGCAGCGGTAAGACGACTACGCTCTATGCGGCGCTGTCGCGCATCAACACCACCGACAAGAACATCATCACCATCGAGGATCCAATCGAGTACCAGCTCCACGGCGTCGGCCAGATCCAGGTCAATCCGAAGATCGACCTGTCCTTCGCCAGCGGCCTGCGTTCGGTCCTCCGTCAGGATCCCGACATCATCATGGTCGGCGAAATCCGCGACTCCGAGACCGCCAAGATCTCGATCCAGGCGGCACTGACCGGACACCTGGTGTTCTCGACGCTGCATACCAACGACTCGTGCGCGGCAATCACCCGCTTGCTCGACATGGGCATTGAACCCTTCCTCGTCTCGTCGTCGCTGATCGCCGTCATGGCGCAGCGGCTGGTCCGCAAGGTCTGCCCCAACTGCCGCGAGCAGTACCGGCCGCCGATGGAAGAGCTGCGTCAGCTCGGAGTCACACTCGACATGCTGGAAGAGAATCCGGTCTTCCGCGCCGGTGCCGGCTGCGAGGCATGCAAGCTGACCGGCTACCGCGGCCGCTCGGGGATCCACGAGCTGCTGATCATCGACGACGAGGTGCGCAACCTGATCATGCGCTCGGCGGATTCCGCCGAGATCCGACGGGCCGCGGCAGCCAAGGGCATGACCACCCTGCGCGAGGACGGCGCCGACAAGATCCTGCGCGGGACCACCACGATCGACGAAGTCCTGCGCGTCACGCAGGACGATCTCGGAGTTTGATAGAAGCCCGGCGCGCCACGGCCGTTTGAATCCATCGGCCGGCTGCTGCGTCGATGGATGAACGATGCCGGTTTACGCCTACAAAGGTCTCAACGACAGCGGCCGCAACGTCAGCGGCATCGTCGACGCCGATACCCCCAAGACGGCGCGGCAGAAGCTGCGCGGCCAGGGCATCTTCCCGACCGGCATCACCGAGGAGCGGCAGAGCGAGACCGGCAAGACGGTCTCGACGGCGACCTCGCGCGGCGACGTCGGGGCCTATTTCGACCGCATCACCCCGCAAGACCTGGCCCTGATGACCCGGCAGTTGGCAACCCTGGTGGGGGCCGGCCTGCCCCTCGTCGACTGTCTCGGCGCTCTCATCGAGCAGGTCGAGAACGGACGCCAGAAGCGCATTCTCTCGCAGGTCCGCGAACACGTCGTCGAAGGAGGCAATCTGGCGGATGCGATGCGGATGCATCCGCAAGTGTTCGGCGACCTCTACGTCAACATGGTACGCGCCGGCGAGGCCAGCGGCGCCCTCGACATCGTCCTCGTTCGCCTCGCCGACTACACCGAAAGAGCCGCGGCGCTGCGCAGCAAGGTCCGCTCGGCGATGACCTACCCACTGGTGATGGGCCTGCTCAGCTTGGGCATTCTGCTCTTCCTGCTCTCCTACGTGGTCCCGAAGGTCACCAAGATCTTCGAAGAGACGCAGCAGGAGCTGCCCGGCATCACCGTCGTCCTGCTCAGCATCTCCGACTTCACGGCACAGTACTGGTGGCTGATCATCATCGGCGGCCTCGTCTTCTTCATCGCGGCGCGGGCCTGGGTCGGGACGCCGAAGGGACGCCTGCGCTTCGACGACTGGAAGCTCAAAATCCCCTATTTCGGCAAGGTGGTGAAGAAGGTGGCGCTGGCGCGATTCGCGCGCACCCTGTCGACGCTGCTCGACGGCGGCATCCCGCTGCTCCAGTCGCTCGACATCGTCAAGCACGTCGTCAGCAACTCGGTGTTGATGAACGCGATCGAGAGCGGCCGCGACAGCATCCGCGAGGGTCAAAGCGTCGCCGAGCCGCTGCGCAAGAGTGGTCACTTTCCACCGTTGCTGGTGCACATGATCGCCGTCGGCGAGCGCAGCGGCGAGCTCGAGCAGATGCTGTCACGAGCGGCCGACGCCTACGACAACGAAGTTGAAGCCTCGGTCAACGCGCTGACCAGCATCATGGAGCCGCTGCTCGTCGTTTTCATGGGCGGCCTGGTGGCGTTCATCGTCATCGCCATCTTGCTGCCGATTTTCGAGCTGAATCAGATCGTGGGATGATCACGTTCGACATCAACCGCGGACGAGGCTGTCACCCGAAGACGGGCTGACGGCCAGCATCCGGGAGGAAAAGCAAAGATGAAAAGAATCACCATGCAGGCGGGATTCACCCTGATCGAGATCATGGTCGTGGTGTTCATCCTCGGACTTCTCGTCACCCTGGTGGCGCCGAAGATCATCGGCCGCACCGATCAGGCGCGACAGACCAAGGCGCTGGCCGACATCAAGGCCATCGAGGAGTCGATGAAGCTGTTCAAGCTCGACAACGGCTTCTACCCGAGCAGCGGAGAAGGCATCGCCGCCCTCGTCCAGCCGCCGCCGCGGGCGCGCCGCGCCAATCCGGACGGCTACCTCGACAAAGTTCCCGTCGACCCGTGGGGCCAGGAGTACGCGTACTTCATGGATGGACGCGACGTGCGCATCGTCTCCTTCGGAGCCGACGGGGTCGAAGGCGGCGACGGCTACAACCGCGACCTCGACAACTACGAAGACTGACCTCTCTCACCACAGAGGCACAGAGACACCGAGTCCGGCTGACGCCTTCTCGGTGTCTCTGTGCCTCAGTGGTGAGGAAATTCTTTTATCCGGATTGAACGGAGTTGAGATCGCAACCGCCATCGTGGGGGAAACGACGCGGCCAGGGTGGGTTCACGCTCATCGAGCTCGGCCTGGTCCTGCTCATCCTCGGCGTGATGCTGACGCTCGCCATCCCGCGCCTCGGTAACCGCTCCTACGCGCAGCTCAACTCCGAGACCCGCAAGCTGGCACTGGCGTTCCGCTACCTGCGTCACGCGGCGATCCTCAATGGGCGTCCCTACCGCCTGATGTACGATCTCGACAACCGCTCGTACTGGGCCATGGTCGGCGACGTCGACACGCCAGCACTGCCCGAGGAAGAGGAGGCCGCAGCGGACGGCGGTGGCTTCGACGAAAGCGACCTCTTCGCCGACGCGGCGCCGGTCGAGAGCTTTAGCCATGATGTCGACGGGCCGATCGGCACCCGCAAGCTGCCCGAGTCGATCGGGTACTCCGATATCGAGTTGCCGCAGGTCGCCGGCAAGGTGTCGGAGGGAATCGCCTACACGACCTTCTACCCGGACGGCTACGTCGACATCAGCGTCATCCACCTCGACAACGGACAAGACGTCTTCACGCTCTACGTGCTGAACCCGATCACCGGACAGGTGTTCGTCGAGCCCGGCTATCTGTCGTGGGAGGGGTGATGCGCGGCGTCGCATCACGGAAGCGATCCGATCGCGGCTTCACGTTGATCGAGGTACTGGTGGCGCTCGCCATCGTCGCCTATGCGCTGATCGGCCTGCTCGGCCTGCAGAACCGCAACCTCGGCATCATCGGCCGCGATCAGCAGATGACCAGGGCTACTCTGCTGGCTCGCAAGTTCATCGCCGAGATGGAGGTGCGCGAGAAGTTTCCCGAGCTAGGTTTCAGCAGCGGCGAGCTCGAGGAGGGATATCTCTGGGAACGCGAGGTCAACGAAACCCCACTTCCCGAAGTGCGGGAGGTCCGCCTGCGCATCATCTTCGACGAGGCGCGCCCGAACGCCGTCGAGCTGCTGTACTACATGCGCGACCGCTATATCCCCGAGGAGGTGCAGCAATGAGGGCGCGCCGCGGCACCCGCGGCTTCACCCTGATGGAGCTGCTGCTGGCCGTCTTCATCTTCGGCTTCATCGCGCTCACCGTGTACGGAGTGCTGTCGCGCGCCATCTACGCTCGAACGGTGGCGGAAGAGCGCGCCGAGCTCTACGCCATGGGGCGCGAGACGCTGCTCAAGATCGCCGACGATCTCGAGGGCGCGCTTCTGCCGCTCTCGGGCGACCGCATCTACTTCAAGGGAACCTCCGAACCGCCCACGGTGGAGTTCGTCTCCATGAACCGCGGTGGTTACGGAGAGGGGCGCGTCCGCCCCGGCCAGGTGCTGCTGGTCTACGGTCTCGGGGACCCCGATCCGCGCGGGTATCGGCCCCTGATCCGTGGCGAGACGGATTTCAAGCGCATGCTCGACGAAGTCGACGGTGTGACCTACGCCGAGGACGACACCCGCTTCGATCTCGACGAGTCGAACGACGTCGAGGCCCCGCCCGAGCTCTACCTGCCCCTTCTCGAATGCCCGCCCGGCGCCGAAGAATCCGGTATCGCCGGCGCTTGTGCCCGCGTCGTCGCCATGCGCTTCCGCTTCTACGACGACGCGCTTGGTGACTGGCGCGAGTACTGGGATTCGTTCGAGCCGGACAGCGAGTTCGAGAACCGCATCCCCGACGCCGTCGAGATCGCGCTCATCCTGCTCGACGAGAAAGGTGCCGAACACGACTTCCACACCGTGGTCGACCTGCCTTTGGCTCGCGCAAACCCGACTCCCGGCGAGCAGGAAAACCTCGACGACGTAGACGACGGCGGGGATGGCGGCGACGACGGGGACGATGGCGACGACGAGGGGGACGAATGACGAGGTCTTTCGGGAAAGAACTCGTTCGCACTCGCCCTCCGCAAGCATCACTCGAAGGGTCGAACGACCGGCAGGCCTCGCGCACGCGCCGGGGCGGTGCGGTCGGCAATCAGCGCGGCCTGGCGCTGATCATCGTCGTGACGGTCGTCGCCATGCTGACCATCATCGTCACCGAGTTCGCCTATTCGGTGACTCTCGACCAGTTTCGCGTCCGCAATTCGCTCTACTCGCTCCAAGCCGAGCTTATCGTACGCTCCGGGGTGAACCTCGCCGAAGGATTCCTATCTCTCGACGAAGATCCGAGCGTCGATACCCGCAGCGAGGAGTGGTACATCACAATGCTGCAGTTCTGCCAGCAGGTATCACTGCCCAACGGCGCGGTGATCCGCTGCGACGTCAAGGACGAGAGCGGCAAGATCAACATCAACAACACGCGCGATCGCGCCGGCGCGCCGCTCGATCCTACCGTCGTCACCAAGCAGGGCGTGCTGCGCGACGCATTGCGCTGCATCTTCCAGCGCCGCGAAGGGCTCAAAGTCGAGATCGTCGACGACTTGCGCGAGTACTGGCAGCGCGAGCCGCCGACTCTCGAAGACGGCACCCAGCGCCCCTCGGTGCCCTCCTTCCAATCGCTCGAGGACTTCGCCGCCACTTTCAACATCCCGACCGAGCACCTGCCGTATTTGCGCAGGTACATCACCGCGCAGCCGTCGCGGCGACTGAGCGGCATCAACATCAACATCGCCGAACCCGAAGTGCTGGCAGCCGTGATCAATCCCGACCCCGAAAGCGGCTGCGGAATGACCGTCGAGGTCCAGGACATCCTCGAGCGCCAGCTCGATCCCGAGAATCCAATTCGCGACGCCGACGTACGCAGTCTTCTCGGCAGCCTCGAGAACGCACAAGTGATCACCACTGCCTTCACCACGCGCAGCAGCCTCTACCGTCTCGAAGCCAGCGCCATCACCAACCCGAACCCGGACAACCCCAACCAGGGTGGGGTCGGCAAGACGCTGAGCGTGCTGATCTTCCGCGAATGCGTGGAGGAGAACGCCGACCGTTGCGAGCTCTGGACTACGAAGCCTCTGGACTGGCAGAAGGAGGGGGGCGCGCGCCTTTTTCGAGAGAGGAATCGCTTCTCGGCGCTTTCCGAGTATTATGGCGAATTCGATCCGTCTGCGCTCCAGGAGCTGTTCAATTGACGGAAACCACCATGCTCGAACCCATGCCGACACCCCTCGCCCACCCGGATCCCGCCCGCCGCCGCGTCGCGGCGGCGCCGGCGCTCTTCCGGCAGAGAGGCGCGCATGCCGCGTAGGATCGTTTCGCTCGACATCGGCAAGGCCGATCTGAAGGCGACGGTCGTCGAGGCCGGCTTCCGCGACTTCAAGGTCGAGGCCTTCCACCGCACGCCGCTCAACGGAAGTCCGGAGAATCTGGTCGAGAAGCTGCGCGACTTCGTCGGCGAGCACGCGGCCGACGCCGACACCATCCTCACCGCCCTGCCCGCCGACTCGGTGAGCTGGCGCACGATGCACCTGCCGTTTCGCGACACCCGCAAGGTCGCGCAGACGGTACCCTTCGAGTTGGAGAGCAATGTGCCCTTCGGGCTCGACGACGTCGTCGTCGACTACCAGGTCCTGTCGCGCACGCAGAACGGAACGACGGTGCTCGCCGCTCTCGCCCCAAAGGCCGAGGTGGAGCGCCACCTCGAGCTTCTGAAGGACGCCGGGGTCGATCCCAAGATCGTCGACGCGGGCCCGCTGGCCGCGCTCAACACCCTCAATCTGCTCGCCGACCGGCCGTCGACCTTCGCCTTCATCGACGGTTCGCAGCACGCCGTGACCATCGCCCTGTATCGCGAAGGGAGTCTCGTCGGGGTTCGCTCGCTGACCGCCACCGAGGCGTTCGGCCCCCCGACCAACGGCAACGGCAGCGGACCGGGCAGCGGCGCCGCCCACCACCTGGCCACCAACGCGCGCTGGACTCTCCTCGCGCTCAACGACGGCGCCGCGATCGACGACGGCATGCCGTGCTACGTCGCCGGTGATGCGGAGTGGGTCGCCGCCGTCGCCGGTGAGCTCGCGGAAGCGCTGGGCGTCGACGTCCGCCGCCTCGGTCCGCTCGACAATCTCGACACTGCCAAGCAAGCCCAGGCGACATCCTTCGGCTCGAGCCTCGGTCTGGCGCTGCGCGAAATCACCCCGTCCGATACCGTCGGAGTCAACTTCCGGCGCGGCGAGTTCGTCTTCCACCGCAGCGAGCAGGAGCTGCGCGCCGGCCTGCGCACCGCCGCGATTCTCGCCCTGGTGGTCGTCGCTCTCACGGTTGGCGAGATGTACGCCCGCTACAAGGAGTCGCAGGTCCGGCTCGCCGCAATCGAAGAGCAGATCGAGCAGGTCTTTTCCGCAACCTTGCCGGATACGGGCAGCAACGGCAGGCCGCTCGACGCCCTTCAGGGCGAGATCGATCTGCTGCGCCAGGACGTCGACATGCTCGACGACGTGGTGCCGGTCGCCAACTCGACCAGCGTCGACCTGCTGCGTTCGATCTCCGCCGCCGTGCCGAGCGAGGTGCGCATCGACAGCGACGAGTATCTGATGGACACCGACGCGGTGCGGCTCACCGCCAACGCCGACACCTTCGAGTCGGTCGACTCGCTGAAGCAGAAGTTCACCGAAACCGGCTTCTTCTCCAGCGTCGAGGTCAAAGACGCCACCGCCGATCGCAACGGCGGCGTCAATTTTCGGATGGAGATGGTGTTGAACAAGAATTTCCGGCCGCCGACGACGCGATGAATTTCGACTGGAAAAGAATCCTGGACGCCTATCAGCGCCTCTCGGCTCGCGAGCGCACGCTGACGGGCTCCGCTCTGGCCGTCGGGGTGATCCTCGGCTTCTACACGCTGGTGTGGGAGCCACTCGCCGAACAGCGCGCCCAGGCCGAGCGCCGGATCCTCGCCCGCCAGCAGGATCTCGTCGACATCAAGGACATGCGCATCCAGTACATGGATTTGCTGAATCGACTCGAGGTAAGCCGGAGCATCATCGATTCCAAGAATATCGACGCCAGTTTTTCGCTGTTCCCACACATCGAAGCGACGGTCAGCAGCGTCCTCGGCGGTCGCGACAAGATTCGCTCGATGAGCCCGAAAACAAAGCCGATCAACGACTTCTATCGCGAGGAAGCCGTCGAGCTGAAGTTGGAAGGCATCGCTCTCGACCAGCTTGTCGACATGATGGTGCGCATCGAGAAGAGCAAGGAACCGCTGCGTGTGACGCGCTTGCAGGTCAAGAAGCGCCGCCGCGATCCGCAGCAGTTCGACGTCACCGCCACCGTGTCGATGTTGAAGTCCACCGAGCCGGCAGCAGCGGGTTGACGCCATGCAGATGCCATCCATCCGGTTGCCGTCGCTGAGCGCCGGCAACCTGTTCGAGGATTTTCCGACGCGCCGCGTCGGCCTCTACGCACTCTACACAATCGTCCTCTTCCTGATCTTCCTCGTCATCAACTTCCCGTATCGCGTTCTCGTCACCCGCATCCTCAACAACATCGATCCGGAGATCGCGCAGGTCGACATTCACGACGCCCGATTGTCGCCGTGGCGAGGGCTCGACCTGCGCGGCGTCACGGTGCGCCGCGCCGACTGGAGTCGCTTGCCGATCGTCGAGATCCCGCGCGGCTACCTATGGCCCGGTCTGGGCGGCCTGATGAGCGGCAATCTCTCGAAAGCCGATTTCCGGGGCGACTTGTACGGTGGCGGCGTCAAGGCGCGATGGGTCGGTGGTGAGGATGTCCAGCGCACGATCCTGCAAGTGGAAGACGTGCAGCTGGCCCGGTATCCGCTGCTGGGTGAGTTCTTCGCCGAGGGACAGATCTTCGGTCTGCTGTCGGGCTTCGTCGAAGTAGAGGGCCGCGGCGACGACCTGTCGGCCGGCCGTGCCAACGGCGAGATCTACCTGGATCGCGCCGGGTCGGAAGGCCTCGTCTATGGCGGCCTGAAGCTGCTGGATCTGTCCTTCGAGGAAACGAAGGTCCTCTTCGCGGTGCAGAACGGTCGCATTGAAATCGAAGAGATCGCTTCGAGCGGGCCGGACGTCACGATCACGGGTAACGGACAGATCAGCCTGCGCCAACCGCTCGAAAACAGCGTGCTCGACCTGAAGTTACAGATCGACGCAGCCGCCGATGCACGCGACGAGGTGAAGGGGCTCATCACCTTGCTCCGCGCCCAGGCACCGGCCAAGCGGGGCGGCTCGGAGTCGTCGATCAACGTCGCCGGCACGCTGCGGGCGCCGCGCTTGCGCTGACGAGCGCCGGCACCGAATCCGAGCAGCGTGTGTACCTTGGTCGCGAGGGCTATAGGCACCCGTCATCTACACGTCAACGCCGATCGCGACACCCATCTCGTGATCAAGTCCCACAAGGCATTCGCCGCTCTGGTGCGCTACCGACACGCAGTGCGGGCTAGGTCCGTTGACTTTCATCAGGTCATTTTGAATCTTGATCGGGCTGATTCCACGCGAGCGTTCCCGCCGCGGCACCGAACCAACGAGGAGACTTTGCGATGACATATATCATCACCCGCCTGTGCCGGGACTGCATCGATACCGCCTGCGTCGCCGTCTGCCCTGTGGATTGCATCTACAGGAACACCGGCGACGATCGCGAAGCGTTTCCGAACCAGCTCTACATCCATCCGGACGAGTGCATCGACTGCGGCGCTTGCGAGCCCGAGTGCCCGTGGCAGGCGATTTTCGAGGAAGAAGCGGTGCCGGAGATCTTCAAGGAAGACATCGCGCTCAACTACAAGATCGTCGACGCCAGCGACCAGTTCGAGGTTTCGCCAAACGAGGAGACGGAGAAGCCCACCGCCGAGCAGATCGAGGCCAACAAACAGAAGTGGGGATGGGACGGCTGAGCGATGAGCTACGAGGAGGTCCGCTTCGCGCGCGACTGTAATGCCGTGCAGATTCCGCAAGGCAACACCGTCGTGATTCCATCCGGCACCGGCGCCTTCGTCACCCAATCACTCGGCGGCAGCTACACGCTGCAGGTACCATCCCTCGGCGGCTTGTTCCGCGTCGCCGGTGCCGACGCCGACGCCATCGGCAAGCAAGTAGCGACCGCCGAGACCGCCGGGGCCGGGAGCACCGGACCGGTCACCGAGGAGTCGATCTGGGACCAGCTCAAGGGCGTGTACGACCCCGAGATCCCGGTCAATATCGTCGACCTCGGCCTCGTCTACGACATGCGGATCGAAGACGTCGGCGGCGGCCAGAGCCGCGTCGACGTGAAGATGACGCTGACCGCGCCGGGCTGCGGCATGGGCGGGCCGATCTCGATGGACGCCAAACACCGCATCGAAACTCTGCCCGGCGTCGCCGAGGCAAACGTCGATGTCGTCTGGGATCCGCCCTGGAGTCCGCAGATGATCTCACCAGAAGGACGCGCCAAGCTCGGCATGGATTGAAGCGCGCGGCCGGAATCGCGATGGCGCCAAGCTTCGCTTCCAACCTGCGCCCAGAGCGGATCCGACACCACGAGGCCGCCGGCGAGTGGCCGTCGCCCGGCATCGCCGAGCTCGCGCAGCGGCGACGCGAGAGCGATCCGCACCGTGAATTCCTCATCGACGGCTCGACGCGACTGACGGTCGGCGAGTTCGTCTCGCGAGCCGAAGCGGTTGCCGCCGGCCTCGTCGCCACAGGTATCGAGCCGGGCGACGTCGTCTCGTGGGAGCTGCCGAACTGGTGGGAAGCGGCCGCGCTGGCGGTCGCCCTGGATTGGGTCGGCGCGGTCAGCAATCCGATCATTCCGATCTACCGCGAACGCGAAGTCTCCTTCATCGCCCGGCAGGCGCGCTCGCGCATGCTCGTCGTACCCGGGTCGTTCCGCGGCTTCGACTATCGCGGCCTCGCCCGCTCGGTGCGCAGCGAAAGCGAACATCTCGAGCACGTCGTCGTGGTTCGCGACGAGCCGGGCGAGGGGATGCTGAGCTTCGAAGAGTTGATGCGCAGCACCGCGGTGCCGCCGCGCCATCTCCGCTCGCCACACGACGTCGCCATGCTTTTCTACACCTCGGGAACCACCGCCGATCCGAAGGGCGTGATGCACACGACCGCCACCATCGGCGCCTACACCCAAGCGGGCGTGACGGTGATGGACATCGGCCGCGAAGATGTTGGCCTGTTGCAATTCCCTCTCACCCACATCGGCGGTCTGTCCGCATTCATCGGCGTGCCGCTGCTCGCCGGATCGCGCGGTGTCTACCTGGACGTCTGGGAACCCGACCGCGCTCTCGATCTCATCGCCGCCGAGGGCGTGACGTCGGCCGGCGGGCCGCCCGTCATCCTGCAGGGACTGATGGCGGCGCCGAGCTTCTCGGCCGAACGCGTCAAAACCCTGCGCAACGCCGGCACCGGTGCCGCCGGTATTCCGCCTCAGCTCGTGCGACAAGTCAGCGAGCGCCTGGGCGCCCTCAGCTACCGCGCCTACGGTCTCACCGAGTGTCCGATGCTGACCACCGGCAGGCGCGACGATCCGGAAGAGAAGCGGATGTACACCGACGGCCGGCCGAGCCCCGGCTGCACGGTGCGCATCGTCGACGGCAGCGGCGCCGAGGTTCCGGCTGGCTCCGAAGGCGAGATCCAGGCCTTTGGCCCGCAATTGTGCGTCGGATATCTCGACGCCGAGCTCAACCGCGCCGCTTTCACCGACGACGGATTCCTGCGCACCGGCGACCTCGGAGTGATGGACGAGGACGGCCACGTGCGCGTCACCGGACGCGTCAAGGACATCATCATCCGCAAGGGTGAAAACCTCAGCGCCAAGGCGATCGAGGACATCCTCGGCGAGCATCCGGACATCGCCGACGTGGCCGTGATCGGTTTGCCAGACGAGAGCACCGGCGAACGCGCCTGCGCCGTTGTCGTACTGCGAACCGGCGCGACGCCCCTCACCCTCGAACGCGCGCGCACCTACATGGACGAATTGCAGGTCATGCGCCAGATGATCCCCGAGCAACTGGAGATCGTCGATGCGCTGCCGCGCAACGCGACGGGCAAGGTTCTCAAGTTCGAGCTGCAGAAAAGATTTTCGGGGGCGAGGGGCAACTAAGAACCGCGCGGCTCTGCTCGCCCTGGACCCCGACCCCTGGCCCCTGAACCCTGAGTCACCGATGCAAATAGACGGGGCATTCGGCGTTGCGCAGGACGTACTCCGTCGTGCTGCCGATCACCATCTCGATGATGCGGCTGTGGCCGTAGGCGCCGATGAACAACAGGTCGTGCTCGCGCTCGCGGATGAAGTTGGCGATTCGCTCCGGCGCATTGCCGGTCTGCTGTAGCTCGAACGACACCTCTAGATTGTAGGGAGCGAGGTACTTCCGCGCTTCCTCGAGCACCCCGCGTCCTCGCGCTTCGTCCGGGTTGACTGTGAGCACCGTCAGGCCGGTGCCGAGCTGGACGCACAATTCCGCCGCCTGGTGCATGACCGCGGCCGCTTTGGTGCTGCCGTCGTAGGCAAGCAGCGGCTTGGTACACGGTTGGAACTCGAGCGGCGTCACGAACACGGGCTTCGGACTCTTGCGCGTGATGCTCTCGGCGTTGCCGCCCAGCAACCCCGTCGAGTACTTCTCGTTGGCGCCGCGGTGCCCGATGATGACGAGATCGGCGATTCGAGCATGCTCGGCGATTTCATTGGCGACGATCCCGACCGAGTTCACGACCTCGATCGTCGATCCGGCCGCGCCGGCCTCCTTGACGAACGCCTCGAGGATCAACTCGCCTCGCTCCACCAGAGCGCCGCGGATCTTCGACGACAAGTCGAGGTAGGGCTCGAAGCCCAGCGATCCCGAGATGTCGTGGAAGAAGGTGCCCTCGATCGTCGCCAGGTCGACGACGTGCATCGCCGTCAAGCGCGCACCGAGCTTTTCGGCCAACCACAGCGCGTACGCCCCGGCGGTGCGCGCATGCTCCGAGCCGTCGAGCCCGACCAGGATCGATTTGATCATCGCTTTTTTCCCTCCGAGGTCGCCGGATTCTACCCCCATCACACTCGCGCGAAAAGCGCTGCAGAGGCTGCGCGATCTTTACAAGGTGGAGACCCTTCACTATCTTCCCGGCCTGTGGCGGTGGAGGCGAAGACGACGAACTCGAAGAAGTCGAAGAAGCAGGACGCGAAGCTCGAGCAAGCGACGGTCCTGGAAGAGCTCAAGGCGGTCGCGGCCAAGCTGGGGATGAAGGTGCGTGAAGAAAAGCTGCTGCGCGAGGTGGGCTATAGAGTGCGTAGCGGACGCTGCAGGGTCGGCGAGGATCAGGTGATCTTTCTCGATCGCAACGCGCCGGCCGAGTCACAGATCGACGTATTGATCGACGAGCTCGTGACCCGAGAGATCGATCGCGTGTACCTCTCGCCCGCGACGCGCGATTTGCTCTCGCGAGCCGCCGGCCGGAAGATTGGCGACGATGGCGAAGGCGACGCGCTCAACGAATGACGCTTTTGCTCGCTTCAAAGCCTATCTGCGCGAGCAAAAGCTGAAGTCGACGGCACAGCGTGATGCGATCGTCGAGGTTTTCCTCGACAGTGCCGGCCACGCCAGCGTCGAAGAGCTCTACGGGCGTGTCCGCAAGCGCCATCCGGGCATCGGCTACGCGACGGTGTACAGGACGATGAAGCTTCTCACCGAGTGCGGCGTCGCCGACGAGCGGCACTTCCGCAATGGCGAAGCCCGCTACGAGATGGCGGAGAAGTCGCACCACGACCATCTGATCTGCGAGCGCTGCGGCAAGATCGTCGAGTTCGAAGAGCGCCGCATCGAGAATCTCCAGGAAGAGACCGCGCGCCGCCTCGGCTTCGAGCTGCGCGGCCACAAGATGGAGCTCTACGGCATCTGCCAGGATTGCGCCCGCGCCCGCCGCTCGAGCGCCGCAAAGAACTGACCGCTCGGCGCGCGGGCGCCTGGCGCAACGACTTGCCCGCGCTCTCCGCGCAGGGCATTCGCCAAGACATCGAGGTCGGACACGCGCAACGGCAGATCCTGCACGACCGGCGCGAGCTCGGCGTCCCATGCGTCCCGCGGCGATTCGTCGGACAGCGGGGCATCTTCGATGCGGTCGATCTCACGCACCAGTTGGCGGTCGATGCGGGCGATGGCGTCGCGCAGCACTGCGAGCGGGGGCGGAGCATCCGCCGGCGCGCTGCGCTCCTGGACGAGCTTCGCGAGCTCGATCAACGCCGCGAAGACCGCATCGATCCGCGGGCCGGGATCGCCGCTCCACGAGCGAGCGCGCTCGATGACCAGGCGCTCCTGCGCCGCATCGACGACCGGAGATCCGCTGGCCCGTTTGGCGGCCGCGACCAGCGGCATCAGCCACAGGCGCAACCTCACCAGCGCCGCGATCGATTGCCGAGTCGCCGATCTCGCATTCTCCGCCTGAACATCGCCGAGATGGCGGGTGCGCAGGCTCGCAAGCCAGCCGTCCACCTCGCGGGCGGCGAGCCACGCGTCGATCTGAGCCGCCAGGGCGGCGTGCGGCGCGGCGACGAGGACGGCCTTGTAGTCGGTGGAGTACGGACCGAGAAGGCGGCCGGCGTCCGCCCAATCGCGCGCCTCGGCGCTGTCGGTCACGATCGCGTCTACTCGCGCCTCCGCAAGCAACACGGGAAGGCTGCGATTGTCGGAGGTCGGTCGCAGATCGGCACGAACGAGATTGGCGCGCGCCCAGCGCTCGAGATGGCCGCCGCGATTGACCGCGACGCGCACCTCCGGCCGATTCAGATCAGTCAGTGACTGCAAAGCGCTGTCGCGACGGGTCAGCACCGTCACTCCCGTGCGCGCGTAGGGGCGCGAATAGATGCCGCGCAGCGCCCGCTCCGCTCGCATGGTGATGCCGCCCAGCGCGAGCTCGAAGTCGCCGCGCCCGAGCCGTTCGAGAAGGTCCGGCCAGGCAAACTGCACCAGCTCGACGCGGCAACCCAGATCGACGCCGAGCCGCCGGGCCAGATCGACGTCGAGCCCGTCGATGTCGTCACCGTCGGCGAGAGCGAAAGGGGCGTAGTCGCCGCTGATTCCGACGCGCAGCTCGCACTCGTTCTCGTCGATCGCATCGCGCGATGCGCACGCCGCGAGGATCACCACCGCTGAAAGCGCCAGCCACCGCATCAGACCGATCCCGATTGCTCCTTCGCTCTCGCCGTTCGACGGTCGCAGCCGGCAAGCTCGAGCCAACCACCGTTGACACTCCGACCGAGGGCAGGCAAGCACAGGGAGATGGCAAACCTCAAAGTCGAGGAATTCAACCAGCTCATCGAGTTTCTCGCCGACGACCACGGCCTGCAGCGCCTGCGCGACAAGCTGGTGCGGCTGAACGCTCTGGTAACGCGGCGCAAAGCGAGCTCGCCGTCGCGATTGGCCAGTCAGCTCTACACCCTGACCGGCGGCTTGCGGCGCGAGGTACCGGCTACCATCGCGATCCACAGCCTGTGGGCCGAGCAGATCAATCAACGCCTCGGCGAGGACGGCGAGAAGGCGCTCGAGAAGATCGCCGAAGACATCAATGCGTGCCTCGGTGAACGCGACCGCATCATCGAGGACAAGTCGGACGAGATCGATGGTCACATCCGCCGTTACGAAAGCCAGTTGGCTAGCCTCGTCGGCCCCGACAGAGCTCGCATCGATATGATTCTAAAGGCGGTACCCGACGTCGCGGAGAAGCTGCGCACCATGCCGCCGGCGGACACGAGCGGCGCGACGAAAGACGACGCCGGCGATACACCGGCCGGCGAAGCATCCGCGGCGCCGGAGTCGTAGAACCTTTGCCGCGCCTGGCCGACCTCTTCGATCGCAACGACATCGTCTCGATCCGGGGAGACGCGGACGTCGAGGTGACCGGCGTCGCCACAGACTCTCGCCTCGTCGCACCCGGCTACCTCTTCGCCTGCCTGCCCGGTTACCGCGCCGCCGGCGGAGAATCGCTGGCTGATCGGCACGCGTACGCCGAGCAGGCGGTTCGCGACGGTGCGATCGCCCTCGCCGTCGAGCGCGACGTGGCCGTCGATGCGCCGGTGACGGTGGTGCGCGTGCGCGATCCGTGGCGGGCCGCGGCGCGAGCCGCCGCCCGCTTCCATCGCGAGCCGTCGAAGGACCTGCTCGCCGTGGGGATCACCGGCACCTCCGGCAAGACCTCGACCAGCTATTTCGTCGACGCCGTATTGCGAGCGGCGGGCCACCGCGTCGCCCGTTTCGGCACCATCGACTACCGGATCGGCGAAGAGATCCTCGCCGCCGATCAGACCACTCCGGAAGCACCCGTCGTGCACCGTCTGTTGCGCCGCGCCGTCGACGCCGCATGTACGGCCGTCGCCATGGAGGTCTCCTCCCATGCGTTGGCTCTGCACCGCGTCGGCGATGTGCACTTCGACATCGGCGTCTTCACCAACCTGAGCCGGGACCATCTCAACTTCCACCCCGACATGGACGACTATCGCGCCGCCAAGGCGCGTCTCTTCGAATCGCTCGGCGGCGGCGGCAAGGCAGCCGTCGGGGTCGTCAACGCCGACGATCCCGAATGGCAGCGCTTGATCGCCGGTAGCCGCGCGCCGCTGCTCCGCTACGGTGTCGGGCCCGATACCGACGTGCGCGCCGAGTCGGTCGATGCCTCGATGAGCGGATTGCGTTTCGTTCTGCGAACGCCGAAGGGATCTGCCGACGTTCGCTTGCGTCACCTCGGTGACTACAACGTCCACAACGCGCTGGCGGCCGCCGCCGTCGGCGCGCACCTCGGCGTCCACCCGTCGGCGATCGCAGCGGCACTCGAGGGCGCAGACACCGTTCCCGGACGTTTCGAGGTCGTCGATGAGGGGCAGGACTTCGCCGTTGCGGTCGACTATGCGCACAAGCCCGCCGCGCTCGAGCGCCTGCTCGACAGCGCGCGGCGTCTGCAACCACGCCGGCTGATCACCGTCTTCGGCTGCGGTGGCGACCGCGATCGCGGCAAACGCCCCGAAATGGGTCGCATCGCCGCCGCCGCCAGCGATCTGGTCGTCGTCACCTCCGACAACCCGCGCAACGAAGACCCGCAGGCGATCATCGACGAGATCCTGGTCGGCTCACGCGTTACCGATCCCGCCCTCGCCCGCCACATCGTCGAGCCCGATCGCGCCGTGGCGATCCGCGCCGCCATCGCCGGCGCCAGCACCGGCGACATGGTCATCATCGCCGGCAAGGGCCACGAGCCATACCAGCTGATTCGCGGCCAGCGCTTTCAGTTCGACGATCGAGATCACGCGCGGGACGCGATTGCGCTCGCGCAATCGCGTCGGGGCGAGGGGCGGGGGGCGAGGGGCGAGGGATAGGCCCGGCCGCACGCGCCTCCCGCTCGCGTCAGTGCTGGAAGCTCTCGAAGGCGTTGACCAGCGATTTGGGCAGGGTGTCCGGCGCCAGGGTTCCGCGGCCACTCAGCATGCGGATGCCGGCCGTGACGAACGACTCCTCGCGCGGCTGCGCCTCGTGATCGAGCAGGAAGAGGATCGGGATCTCGCGCGTCTCCTCCTGCGACCGCAGTCCGGCGACGGCGCGGAAGACGTCGGCACAGTTCGGCGACATGTGCAGCACGGCCGCCTGCGGTTTCACGGTCGGCACCAGGTCGAGCGCCTGTCGCCCGTCGAGGACGATAGCGGTCGAGATGCGGGCGCCGGTGAGTTGGGCGCGGACCTGCTCCATGACGTCGAAGTCGTGGCTCATCGCGATGACGCGCCGCAGGTTGGGCACCATCGTACTCAGCAACTTGTTCAGGTCGGTGTCGCCGATCGGCAGCGTGACGAAGTCGACCGGGCCGAGCCAGAAGCCCTTTTTCGCGTTCTCGCTCAGCGCGTACGCAATCATCGGGGTGTGCGGAACGCCCGCGCCGTTGCGGATCTTGCGCAGGGTCGGCCATGCCGCCGGGGCGGCGAGGTTGATGGCGGCGCAGGCGAACGCAGCCTGCGCCAGCTCGGTCGCCGACTCGGGCTCCGGCTTGAACGACAAGACGCGATGCCCCGTCTCGCTCAGTAGCTGCGCAGCAGCGCTGACGAACGGCTCGAGATCGAGGATGACGATCTCGTCGGCACGCGCGGCCACTGGCTCCTGGACCGCCGCCGCCGAGTCTTCGTCGGCTTCGCTGCCGCCGCTGCGATCGATCTCGAGCGGCAGATCGTCCTCGCCGTTCTCTTCGAGCTCCAAGGTCGTGAGCCCGTGCTCGGCGGACTGCAGCAGGTGGTCCTTCTCGGCCAGAGCCTGAGACATCTGCTCCTGCTCCTGACGAGCAAGAGTCAATTGATCCTGCAGATCGACGATCTCGAGTGAGTGTCGCTCTTGAGCGGCCTCGAGCGCTTCGCTGAGCGAGGCGCGCTCTTCCAAAACCTTCTCCAACTCGAGGCGACTTTCCGCAAGCTCCTCGTCGCGCAACACCCGCAGGGCTTCTTCGATCTCGGCGATGCGCTTCTCCGCCTCGCTCTTACCGGCCGTCGACTCCTTCAACTGGGCGCGCAGCTCATCGAGATTCGCCGTGAGCTTCTGTCGCTCTTCCGCCGCGGCGGCCACCTGCTCGGCCAACACCTTCTGTTCCTGTGCTGCGGTGGCTAGCAGCTCGTCGCGCACCGCTTCGTCGTCGCGCGCCGCCCGCAGTTCCTTCTCGATGCCCTGACGTTGTTCCTGGACGTCCTCCAGTTGCTTGCGCAGAGCGTCGATGGATGTGTCGGCTTTGTTGCGCTCATTGCTGAGCAGGCTCTGGAACTCCTGCCGACTCGCTTCGAGGGCGGCCTCGCGCTCCGAGAGCTCGGCGCGCATGCGCTCCAGCTCAGCGCGCGTCTGTGAAATCTGCTCGCCCTTCTCGCGCGCGAGGTTCTGCTCGCTCTCGGCCAGCTTTTCGATCCGTACCTGCAACGCGGCGCGTTCATTCTCGACGCGCTGCGCCTGCTTGCCCAACTCCTGGAGCTTGATCTCGAGCTGCTCGCTGGCGCGGCGTGCCGCTGCCGACTCGCTCTCCAGCTCTTCGACGCGGGTTGCCAAGCGCTCGCGTTCTTCCTCCACCAGCTTCAGCGCTGCGATCTGCTCGGACAGCACAGTGCGATCGCGATCGACCTTCTCTAGCTGCTCGCGCAGATCGGTAACGGCCTTCCCCGAGTCGCCGCGGATCCGCTCCAGCTCCTCGTGCAGCTGCTGGCGCTGCGCTTCGAGAGCCGTGACCTGCCCGCCGAGCTGCTCGATCGCCTGCGCCTGTTCCTTGCGCTGTCCCTCGAGCGCGGTCCGCACCGCTTCGAGCTCCTGGACGCGCTGCAGGTTGCCGTCATTGGTCGTGCGCAACGCCTCGCGCTCGCGAGCGAGGTTGGTACGGGCCTTCTCGATCTCCTCGAGCTTCTCCCAGCTCTTGAGCGCGTCGTTGTAGAGACTCTCTCGCTCCTGGCTGGTCGAGGCGAGCGCCGACTTGGAGTCGGTGAGCTGCTTGGCGAGATCCTTGCGCGCCTGCTCGGCCTGACCGAGCGCCGCTTCGAGCTCGGCGATGCGCTCTTCGGCGGTGCCGCGAGCCTCGGTCGTCCGCTCCAGGTTCTGGCGCAGCTTCTCCGCCTCGGCTTTGATCGCCTCGAGCCGACCCAGCTCCTCGTTCAGCTCCGCGGCCGACTGCTCGTGGCGTTCGGCGCGATCCGCGGCGCGCTGCAGGTCGCGTTCGAGCTCGGCCCGCTTGGTGCGGAGCTCGATGAGCTCCTTCTCCTTCGTCTCGTTGTCGCGCGTGGTCTCCGCCAGCTCGGCGTCCAGGATGGCGACGCGCGCCTTGGCCTTCTCGGCCAGCTCGGAGGCGATCTGCAGGCGCTTGCTGAGCTCCTGACCTTCCTTCTCCAGCTCGGGGATGCGCTTCTGTTTCTCGCGCAGTTCCTGGAGCTCGTGCTCCGCGCGCTCGCTCCGCTGCTGCGCCGCCTTCAGGAAGGACTGCGCGGTGACTCGCTCCGCGACTTCGGCGGCGCGCTGGCGCTCCGACTCCTCGAGGGCGGTCGTGAGGCGGACCATCTCGGACTTCAACGCCGCCAGGCCGCGCAGCAGACTCGGCTGCTCGCCGCTCTCCGGCGCAACCGCCTCCTCGAGCTGCGGACTGGCCGTAACGATGGTCTTCGGCAGCTCGGTGATCGCCGCGCCGCACACGCGCAGCCCCTGGCTGACGGCGCGCAGGACCGCGTCGCTGAAGGCACTCGGATCGGTGGCGAAGAAGACGGCGACGCCGACCGGAGCGCCGTTGTGGAAGAACGGTACCGAGGCGATCGTGAGGCTGTGCGGGCTGATGACTTTCAGAGCTTCGGGGACGAAGGGATTGCTGTGCGCGTCGACGATGACGTTGATGCGGCGGTTGCGGATGCTGCGCAGTGGAATATCCCACGCGCGTCCCACGGTGGCGCGCACCTCACCACTCGACCGATCGTCGAAGCCGGAAAGGATCAGGGCGTTCAGCTCGTCCTTGCGCTGCGCATAGGTGAAGATTGCCAGCGCCGTGACGTTGCATTCGGAGATGATGAGGCGCGTCGCCTCTTCGGCGAACGTGTCCAGGGTCGGACGAAGCGAGTAGAGGCGCTGCAACTCGTCCTTCAGCGACCCGCTTCCGGCGGATCGCCCGCCGCCATTGGTCGGACTCATGGGCGATTGCTCAAACGACGGTCCGGTGGCCACGGCCCCGGACTCCCGTGCTACACGCGGCGACCGCGGCGCCTGTGAATCCGACCCGGACGCACCCTCGACCGCGTTGCCGGCTGCGTCCGCCCGCAGGGCGGGTGCAGGCGCCCCAGAAAAGATCCCCATGTTTCCCCCGCTCCGGCGACAGCATCCGGGTCGAGAGCGCGGCGCCTGCGGCGAACGATTCGGCGTCGCGATCCCCCCGATCGCAAGACAGATCCTGGCATTCCAACCTGTTCACACGACCGGGTTACGCAATTGGCATACCATCTCGATGCGGGGATCGGCCGATCGACGAGACGTGCCTCGGCCTCGCTCAGAATCCGGGCTTTTCGCTTGGTTAGGCTTCGCTTTGGACCGCCTGCCCGTCGGCAAGCGAGATCGGCCCACGCACCGACGATCCCCCGCTCGTGCAGATTTGCACGGCAAGCGAGCGGCACTGCGTCATTTAATCGACGGTTCCATAGCAACCGACCCGGCACCTCGCCCTGCGTCCCCGGGGCAAAAAATGTCCTCTGCCGTCCCGTCCTGGGGTTGGCAGACGGGATCTGGAGGGCTAGCCTCCAAGGTGCTCGGCGTCACCGCCGAAGCCTTTCCTGCTCAGAACCGATGAGCCCGCCCGCGGGTTCTCCAACAGCAGATCATGCCATCCCACGTCACAAGCGTGAGCCACGCCGTACGCCCATCCGGGTCGAGTCGGGATTTCTCCGCTCTTCCGCGCCGGCGGCGGTTCTCGGCTCTCGCCGTCCTCATCCTCGCCGCGCTGGCGATCGCGACGCCCATGCCGGTCGCCGACGGATCGGCCGCACCCGAGGTGCCGACGATCGCCACCCAGGCGCTCGCTCCGGCCGTCGAGGTTCCGCCGATCGCGGTGGCGAAGGCGGAGGACCCGGCCGTCGAGCGCGCAGAGGAGAAGCGGCTGCTGAACGCCGCCCTCGGCGAATGCGGTACTCGCATGAAGGACCGCGAACGGCGGCGGATTGCGGCGACGATCGTCGGCGCCGCCGAACGCCACGGCTTCGATCCGCTGTTCATTCAGGCGATCGTCGAGGTCGAGAGCATGTGTTCGCCGACCGCTCGCAGCCCCGACGGGGCGATGGGCCTGATCCAGATCCAGCCGGCGACGGCGCACGCCGTCGCGAAGCGCAACGGCATCCCTTTCAAGGGTGCACACGAGCTGATGCGACCTGAGGTCAACGTCGAAGTCGGCCTCAGTTATCTGATCGAGCTCGAGGAGATGTTCGCCGACCCGTACCTCGCCGTCGCCGCCTACAACCTGGGCCCCGGGCGCGTTGCGGCGATGAGTCCGTCGCGTGCACGCCGCTCGCACTACGTGCGGCGAGTGCTCGCTCGCTACGAGACTCTCTTGCGCGATCACGCGGATCCCGTCACCGCCCGCTCCTGAGACCGCTTCACCCGCGCGCGCCGCTTGGCGTGCACGATACACCGCGCAACGCGCTCCCTTTTCACTTGCGACTGGTCCGCCAGTTGTGACAAAGGGGCTTCCCATGTCGGATGCCCGAGTCACGAGGAAGCCAGTTACGCCGTGAATCGGGTCGTCGATATCATCCAGTCCGGTGGCGTACTCGTAGCATCCACCTACGACGGCTTCGCGGAGACCGTAGCCGGACTGGTCGATTCCCTGATCGCCAACGGTCAACTCGACGCCGCGCTGCGCGACGAGGCAATCGACGCAGTCCTAGCACGCGAATCGCTGTCGAGTACCGTCATGGTCGAAATCGGCGTCAGCATTCCTCATGCCCGCCTGGACGGCGTGAAGGGGGTCATCGGTGCCCTCGCCGCATCGCGGACCGGAGTCTACCAGGCGATGACGGGAGTGCCGATCTCGATCGTCGTCCTGGTGCTGTCTTCTCCCGAGCTCGCGGGCGATCACCTCAACGTGCTCGGCGGCTTGTCGATGTTCTTCCAGTCCGCCGCACTGCGCGATCAAGTCGCCCGCGCCGACGGTGGCGAGGTCGTGATCGACCTGCTGCGCGAACAGAGCCGTCGGCGACGCACTTAGCCCGAACTGTTCATCACTTCGCGCCTGCCAGCTCGCGAACCACTGGCAGTCGACCGGCGAACGCCCACCGCTGGTCGGAATCAATTCAGTCGGTGACTCGGATCCCGCTCCCCCCGGCTGGTGCAGATCCGTACTTCTACGGATCTGTCCTTGATTTTCTACTGATCAGTCAGTTATAGGCGCCGAATCTACCTGCGGGTAAAAATGGAGCCGGCCGAAAACATCACCGAGAATCGCGAGTCGAAGGGCGGTAGGACCCGGGCGCGAATCATGGCCTCGGCCGAGCGATTTTTCGCAGCGCGCGGTTTCGCGGAAACCCGGCTCGAAGATGTCGCGGAAGAGGTGGGCGTACGGCGCGCCGCCCTGTTCTACCACTTCCGCGACAAGCAGGCCCTTTATGACGCGGTCATCGCCGACGTGTTCCACGATCTGCTCGACCGACTCGACAGCGTGCTCTCCGCCGACGGCCCGGTGCCGGAGCGAATCGACGCCTGCATAGAGATCTGGGTCGATGCAGTCGGCGCCCGCCCGACGTTGGCGCGCTTCCTCCTGCGCGAGGCAGCCGGAGCGGACATCGGCGTCGTACCGCCACTCGGCGATCGCGGCGCCGGCTTTCTCGAGAGCGGCCGCCTGCTCTTCGAGGAGGGCGTTCGCACTGGCGTCTTGAAACCGGCGCGGCCCGATCCATTTCACGTCATCAGCGCCGTCGTCGGTTCGACGGTGTTCTATGTCGCGGCACTCCGATCCCTGCTGCCGTCGATGCAATTCGACCCCTTGCAGCCAGATGAGCTGCAAGCCCACAAGCGCGACGTGTTGCAGATGGTGCGCCATCTCCTGGGTTACGAAACGCGAAAGGCGACTCCCGCATGAGCTCGACCAACTTCCGCTATCGACCGTTCGACGAGGCGGTCCGCCACGATCCTTTTCCGTACTACGCGCGATTGCGCGCCGAGCATCCCATCTATCGATCGGACGATCCCGAGGCTTGGGTAATCTCCCGCTACGACGACGTATTGCACGTGCTCAAGAACACCGACGTCTTCTCTTCCGACGCGATGACCACGGTCATGATGGGCATCGATCCGCGCGCGATGATGGACCCTTCCATCGATCCGCTGGCCATCGAGAACATGATGGCGCTGGCCGACGCAATGCCGTTTCCGGTCGAAGAGATGGCTCGCAGCCGCAACCTGATCGCGTCGGACCCGCCGCAGCACGACGCGCTGCGACCGATCGTCAACCGAGGCTTCACGCCGCGTCGCATCATCGCCTGGGAAGCGCGCATCCGCGAGCTCGTCGCCTCGTGCATGGAGCGGGTCCGCAGCGGCGACGGCTGCGACATCATCGCCGATGTCGCCGTTCCGGTGCCGGTCATCGTCGTTTCCGAAATGTTGGGCGTCGAGGCGGAGCGCCGCGCCGACTTCAAGCGCTGGTCGGACACCCTGATCGAGGGCATCACCGGCTCGCGGCGCCGCGAGGGCTTCGTCAAGAGCGGCATCGTCGAGATGATGCGCGAGTTCGCGACCTACTTCGGCGAGGTCGCCGACCGCCGTCGAGCCGAGCCGAGGGACGACCTGGTGAGTGTCCTCGTCGACGCCGGCGACGAGGGCGGGTTGAGCCCGATGGAGCTGGTGACTTTCGTTCTCATCTTGCTGGTCGCCGGCAATGAGACCACGACCAACCTCATTGGCCACGCCGTCAAGTTGCTGCTCGAGCACCCCGACCAGCTCGACCTGGTGCGCCGCGACCCTTCGCTGGTGCCGGCCCTCGTCGAGGAAGTGCTGCGCTACGAGTCGCCGATCCAGATGCTGTTCCGCCGGGCCCGCCGCGATACCGAGATTGGTGGCCAGAAGATCGCCGAGAACGAAATCGTCTGTGCACTGCTCGGCTCGGCAAACCGCGACGAAAGGATCTGGGAGCGCGGCGACGACTTCGACGTCCGCCGCGAATCGCACGCCCATCTCGCCTTCGGCTTCGGCGTCCACTTCTGCCTCGGCGCCTCGCTGGCACGCCTGGAGGCGCGTTGTGTGCTCGAAGCCCTCGTCGAGGAGCTACCGCGCATGCGCAGGCGGAGTACCGAGCTGGAGTACGTCGATTCGAATCTGGTGCGGGGCCTGCGCCATTTCGCGCTCGAGCTCGCCGCTTAGCAGCACAGCGATCTCACACACACACTCGAGGAGAAGACATGTCACTGCCCAACGATCAGATTCTCATCTCCGCCGACGACCACATGGACATCCACGCCATGCCGCCCGACACCTGGCAGCAGCGATTGCCGAAAGAGTGGCGCGACCGCGGGCCGCGCGTCGAGCAGACCGACGACGGACCGTGGTGGATCGTCGACGGCGCAAAGCTCGCGCCGAGCGGTCGCAAGCCAGCCGGCCTGATCGAGACCCGCCAGCACGGCTTGCGCCCCGGCCAGCCCGACACTCGCCTCGCCGACATGGACGAGGACGGCGTGTTCGCACAGGTGATCTACGGTCCGACCACGACCCAGTTGCGGATCTCCGACCCGGAGCTGCACGCGCAGTGCGCCATCGCCTACAACGACTGGGCTGCCGATTTTCAGAACGTCGCGCCAGGCCGCCTCGTGCTGCTGCCCGACATCCCCTCGCACAACGTCGAGATCGCCACGCGCGAGCTGCTGCGCTGCGCCAAGCTCGGCCACAAAGGCGCCATCGTCAGCGACACCATCGGCAAGGGCGACCCGATCTTCGAGGACTCTTGGGCGCCGTTCTGGGACGCGGCGCAAGAAGTCGGCATGCCGATCCACGTGCACCTCACCGGCGGCACGCACAGCCTCAAGATGAAGCCGGGATCATGGCGTTCGCCGGCGTTCGTCGCCGTCGTGCCGATGCAGCTCGACGAGACACTCTCGGGAATGATCTTCTCGGGCACCCTGGAGAAGCGGCCGCGCGTCAAGTTCGTCATGGGAGAGGCCGGCCTCGGTTGGATACCGTACGTCGTCGAGCGCCTCGATCACGAGCTGCACAAGTACGGCCCGAAGATCACCGACTACAAGATCTCGATGCTGCCGAGCGAGATCTTCGCACGACAGGTCTACACCACCTACGAAGACGAGCAGCTCGGCCTCGAGCTACTGCCGCGCATCGGCGTCGACAACGTGATGTGGGCCTCCGACTATCCGCACGGCGACAGCACCTGGCCGGAGTCGCGCAAAGCGGTCGCCGAGTCGCCGCTCGCCCAACACGGCGCCGAGGTGCTGCGCAAGGTGACCTGCGAGAACGCCTCCCGCGTCTACGGCATCAAGTACAAGGGATCGTGAACTGTGAACCGTGAACTGTGAACGGCGAAAGAGATGCGCCACTACCTGCCCTCGGCGTTCACGGTTCACGGTTCACGACGCACCTGTCGAGATTCGCCGCTCCCGCGCGACTGTGAGATGAATGGTCTCATCATCACCGTCGAACAGGAGAAGCGATGAAGTACATGCTGATGATCTACGAGGACGACGCGGATCGCGTCGCCAACATGGACGAGCGGATGCCGAATTGCTCGGCCTACGTGGAGTCGATGGTCAAGGCCGGCATCTATGTCGCCGGCGAGCGCCTGCGCGGCGCCGATACATCGACGTCGGTCCGCGTCGCCGGCGGCAAGACGAGCGTCGTCGACGGTCCGTACGCCGAGGCGAAGGAACAACTCGGCGGCTTCCACATCATCGACGTTCCGGATCTCGACACCGCTCTCGGCTGGGCGGCGCGCTGCCCGAGTGCCAGCCGCGGTGTCGTCGAGGTGCGACCGGTCTGGCCCCTCTAAAAGGGTTGCGGCGGAAATGTCCGAGGAGAATGCACGCCAGGTCGCAGCGGACGTCGCCCGCCGCGGCTACGGCAAGCTGGTGGCTTTGCTCGCCTCGCGCACGCGCGATGTCGCCGCCGCCGAGGATGCGCTCTCGGAAGCTCTCGTCTCCGCGCTCGCCGAATGGCCGACCAGCGGGATCCCGAACGCGCCGGAGGCATGGCTTCTGACCGTGGCTCGCCGCCGTCTGATCGATGCATCGCGTCGCCGGCGCACTCGCGTCGCGGCTAAAGATCACCTCGAGCTGATGGCCGACGAGTTGGAGGCGGCGGCCGGCAACACCAGCCCGATCCCCGACGAACGGCTGGCTCTGATGTTCGCCTGCGCCCATCCCGCCATTGCGCCGTCCGTTCGCGCACCGCTGATCCTCCAGACGATCCTCGGCTTCGACGCCGCAGCCGTCGGCTCCGCATTTTTGGTCTCGCCGGCGACCATGGCGCAGCGTCTGGTGCGCGCCAAGAAGAAGATCAAGGACGCCGGCATCCCGCTCGAGGTTCCCGACCGCCCGAATCTGGCCGCGCGCCTCGACGCCGTGCTGGAGGCGATCTACGCAGCCTTCGCGGAAGGTTGGTCGGATCCGCTCGGCATCGAAGCGCACCGGCGCGATCTCGCCGAAGAGGCGATCTTCCTCGGCCGCCTCGTCGTGTCGCTGTTGCCCGACGAAGCCGAGTCTCTCGGACTCCTGTCGCTGATGCTCTACGCGCAGGCTCGGCGCGGAGCGCGGCGCGATGCCGGCGGTGAGTTCGTACCGCTCGAGGAACAGGATCCCCGCGACTGGGACGAAGAGTTGATCGCCGAGGCAGAGGCACTTCTGCGGCGTGCAAACGAGCTGCCGGGAAGCGGCCGCTACCAACTCGAGGCGGCCGTCCAGTCGGCGCACGTGGTGCGGCGGCGCACCGGCAGCGCCGACTGGGCGGCGATCGAAGCCATCTACGGCGTCCTCACCGAGATCACGGGCTCGCCGGTCGTGATCATCAATCACGCCGTTGCCGTCGCCCGCAGCCGTGGCGCGGCGGCCGGCATCGCCGAGCTCGACACCCTCGCGGACGATGCGCGGATGCGCGACTACCAACCCTACTGGGCTGCGCGCGCCGACCTGCTGTCTCGCGTAGGCGCGGTCGACGAAGCCGACCGCGCCTACGAACAGGCGATCGGCCTCGAGACCGACGCCGCCGTGCGCCGATTCCTGCAGCGCCGGCGCGCCGAGCTCAGCCGCCAACGCCAGTAACTGGCACTTTTTCGGCGAGCGGCTACGCCCCTGACTCCGCCACTTCCTTCAGCTTTGCGAGTCCGGCCTCGAAATCGCCGCCGACCATGGCGTCCATGTTCATCAGGAGCGACATGGCCTTGCCCATGAACGTATTGACGCCCTGCATGGTCCAGGTCACGCGGCTCCCGGTGTCGTGCGGATCGAAACGAAAGGTGACCTGGTTGGTGGCTGCAAAAGGGCGAACAAACTCGAGCGCGATGCCAATTCTCCGGTCGGCTTCGCTCTCGGTGATCGTCATACGCCCTTCGCCGACTGTCTCGTCTCCCGACCAGTGATAGCTGGCACCGACGCCCGACTCGGGGCCGCTGTACTCGCGCTGCAGGTTGGGATCGCGATTCTCCCAAGGCGACCATTGCCGCCAGCGCCGCAGGTCGTTGACCGCGGCAAACGGCACAGCCGGCGGAGCCGCGATCGAGGTCGAGCGCTCGATCGTGAACTGGTCCGGCTGCATCGCAACCACCACCAGAAAGACCGCCGCCAGAAACCCGACCGCAGCCAAGATCTTCTTCACCATGAGTTCCTCCGCATTCGTCGAACCGACACCCTCATCACCTGCGCTCAGCCTCCGGCCATGGCTCCGACCACCAACAGCGGCTCGACGCCCGTGGCAACCTTTTCCGGCAGCGGCGCGTCGGCAGGCTCGTGCGACAGATCCTCCTCGCAAGCAAAGAAACGGACGAAAGGCCGGCGCCGCCGCGTGCCATGGTCGCGGATGGTGCCGCGCAACATCGGATAGGCTTCTTCGAGCGCATCCAGCACCGCTCCAACCGTCACGCTGCCGCGCACTTCGACCGCGACCTCGCGCTCCACATGCGCCAGCTTTCGCAAGTGGTGCGGAAGCACCACGCGCACCGTGGCAATCGTCGTCTCCACGGCCGCGCTCACCGCAAGGTCTGGACTTCGACCGACAGCACCGGCGGCAGATCGCGCACGATCGGCGCCCAGTTGTCGCCGCCGTCCGGCGAGACGTAGACCTGCCCGCCCGTGGTGCCGAAGTAGATCCCACACGAGTCGAGGGTGTCGACTGCCATCGCGTCGCGCAGCACGTTGACGTAGCAATCGCTCTGCGGCAGGCCGCGCGTCAGCGGCTCCCAATCGTCGCCGCCGCTGCGACTGCGGTAGACGCGCAGCTTGCCATCCGGCGGGAAATGCTCGGAGTCGCTCTTGATCGGCACGACGTAGATCGTCTCGGGTTCGTGCGCGTGCACGTCGATCGGGAAACCGAAGTCGGACGGCAGATTGCCGCTCACTTCGCGCCAGGTATCGCCGCCGTCGTCGCTGCGCATCACGTCCCAATGCTTCTGCATGAAGAGAACGCGCGGCCGCGACGGGTGCATCGCGATGCGGTGCACACAGTGGCCCACCTCGGCTTCGGGATCGGGAATGCCCTCCGACTTCAGGCCGCGGTTGATCGGCCGCCAGGTCTCGCCGCCGTCCTCGCTGCGAAAAGCGCCGGCGGCCGAGATGGCGGCGAAGATTCGCCGCGGATCGCGGGGGTCGAGGAGAATCGTGTGCAGGCACAGCCCGCCGGCGCCCGGCTGCCACCCCGGCGCCGATGTGTGAGTGCGCAGCCCGGGCAGCTCCTGCCAGCTCTTGCCGGCATCGGTCGAGCGGAAAATCGCGGCGTCCTCGACCCCTGCGTAGACGGTGTCCGGATCGCTCGGCGACGGCTCGATGTGCCAGACGCGGGCGAACTCCCAAGGATGCGGCGTGCCGTCGTACCACTGGTGGGTACCGGTGGGGCCGGCGTAGGCAAACTCGTTCCCAACCGGCTTCCAGGTGACACCGCCGTCGTCCGAGCGCTGGATGAGCTGGCCGAACCATCCGGTGTTCTGCGAAGCGTACAGGCGGTTCGGATCCGCCGGCGTACCCTTCATGTGGTACACCTCCCAACCGGGAAAATGAGGGTCGCTGATCTGCCAGCGCTCGCGCCTTTCATCCGACGTCATTACGAACGCGCCTTTGCGCGTTCCCACCAGTACTCGCACTCCGCTCATCGATCGTCCTCCCGCGCCATTGCCGGCATTTGTCTCTTTCCCTCCAGTCGATCGAACTGGGGGCAAGTCGACACCGCCAACTCATTCACGCTGAGAAAATATAAATCTCATTCCGTGGGAACATGCGCGGGCGGAGAAGAAACATTTGATTGCCCTCTCCCTAACCCTCTCCCGGAGAGATTGTCGATTTTCTCTCGCGGAAGGCGAGTCGAGGCAAGGCGAGGCGAGGTGATGCTGGAAAACCTTGCCTTGCCTCGCCTGTGCCTCGCCTGCGAAGGCTGCGCATCAACAGTACTGTCCAGAATTCTCGTTTCCCGACAGACTCCGGAGAGAGGGGATCTTTGCGTTCCAAGCTCGAGAAACTGTGTTCGCAGCCGCTTTTGCGAGACTCCCGAAAGCCGCAGTGACGCTGGGGGAAGTCGGACAGTACAGGAGTCGTCAGGCTCGCGCCGTCGGGTTGCGGTCGCGCACCAGCGCGTACAGCAGGGCGCCGCCGCCGATCAGGAGGAGGCCCACCAGAAGTCCGCGCCGCGACGGCAGGTCTGCCCACGGCAGCACGCGGGCTCGATGCGCAGCGATGACCAGGGCCGCCAGAACGGCACCAGAGGCGGCCATACAAAGTCCGGCGATGCGCCCGATCTTGCGCAGGTTCACCACCTCGCCGCGCAGTTGGTCGTACAGAGAAGCCTTCTCGTAGGCGACGGCGATCTCGTTGCCGATGGTCTCGAGAAACTGCAGCGACTCGCGGTTGAGAAACTCGCCGGCCGGGTTGATCACCTCGATGACGCCGATGTTGGCTTCGCCACTGCGCAGCGGCGCGCACAGCAGCGCCTGCGTACGCACCGCCGTCTCCCGGTCGACGCCGCTGTAAAAGCGAGGATCGCTGGCGGTATCTTCGACGACTGCCGCCTCGTCGTGCTGCATCACCCAGCCGGCGATGCCCTGGTCGGCGGGGAATCGAATCTCGGCGAGGCGCTGCTCCGACATCGTCCCCGAATCTTTCTGACTCGCCACGGGGAAGTAGAGATCGCCCCGCTCGCGATCGAGCAGGATCAGCGCGCAGCCCTCGGCGTTGAAGAGCTCCCGCACCCGTCGCGTCGCGTAGCGGACGACCTCGTCGAGCTCGTGAAACGTCGCCAGCCGCCGCGTGACGTCGTAGAGCAGATCCATCCTTCCGGATGGCAGGCGATCGGTGTCCGACATGCGGGCGCGATCATAGCGCCGCTGCGCGGCAAGTCCAAAGCACGCCGCCCTCGTCACCGATTCCAATCGGCCGGAGGGGTGAATTCTTCGCCGCCGAGGCGTCGCGGAATGGCGTCGATCACGAATCGCGGCACGGTCGCGAAGTACATGCTTTCCAACTCGATCTCGAAGGGTTGGGTTTGGCCGACGGCGATCTCGCCGTCGACCTCGCGGTACTCGGCGCGCAGGGGGCGGCTGCCGTCGGTGCTGAGTAGCCGCAGCCGGTACGAGACGCCGTCGATCGGCTGCTCGTAGTTGTTCGTGGCGCGGCCGCGAAAGCGCACGGTGCGCCCGATCGCGTTGACGTCGCGCACCTCGATCGCGATGCGGCTGACGGCGGTGTCCGCCGTCGCATCCACTTCGAGCACGTCGCGCTGCCGCATCGCCTCGACATCGGCAGGCGGCGCCGGCGCCGCCGCCCCGCTGCAACCGATCGCAACGAGCAATGCCATCGGCCAGAGCCTGCGGATGCCCATCCGTACTCCTTCCCTCGAGAACACGACTAGGCTCATCCACCTGTGACGCCGGGCAGCACCACGTGCCGGCGCACGTAGTGACCGTCGGCGTACACCCCGCGCGCAACGTCGACCTCGAACTGCGGACAGCGCGCCAGCAACTCTTCGATGACCACGCGCGCCTGCAGGCGCGCCGCCGCGGCGCCGATGCAATAGTGGGTGCCGTAGCTGAAGGTCAGGATCTTGTTGATCTTGCGGGAGACGTCGAACTCCTCGGCGGTTGGGCCGAACTCGCGCGGGTCGCGATTGGCCGCCGCGTAGCCGAGCAGCACCTTCTTGCCCGCCGGAATCACCGTGCCGCGTATCTCGACGTCGCGAGTCGCCGTGCGCGCCAGGTTCTGCACCGGCGACGTGAGGCGCAGCAGCTCCTCGACGGCGTTGCCGATGCGCTGCGGCTCGGCGAGCAGGCGAGCGCGCTGCTCGCGGTGCTCGGTCAGCAGGCAGGCGGATCCCGAGAGCATGCCGGTCACGGTGTCGTTGCCGCCGGTCACCATCGTGAAGGCAAAGCCGAGGATGCGCGCCACCGACACCTTCTCCTCGCCCAACTGAACGAGCTGCGACACGATGTCGTCGCCCGGCTCGCGGCGGCGGCGCTCGATCAGCGCCGCGAAATAGCCAAGCAACTCGGCAAACGGATTGCCGGCGCCCGTCGTCTTGCCCACTGCGGCGGCCTGAACGATCGCCTCGGTCCAACGGTCGAACAGCGGCCGGTCCTCCTCCGGTACACCGAGGTAATGAGCGACGACGAAGCTCGGCAGCGGCTTGAAGAGCTCGGCGACGAAATCGCCGCCGCCGGCTGCACGCAGCTTCTCGACCCGGTCGACGACAAAGCGCCGCACCGCGGGCTCGATGAGGGCGATGCGGCGCGGCGTCAGATCCCGAGTGACCAGGCCACGGAATGCGGTATGCGCCGGCGGATCGAGAAACACCATCGGCGTCGCCTCACCCATCCCCGTCGCCTCGATCTCGCCGTAGTTGACCGTCAGCCCGCGCGCCGACGAGAAGGTCGCCGCGTCCCCTGCCGCCATCCACACGTCGTCGAAGCGCGTGAGGACGAAGAAGTCGCCAGCCGCGGCGTAGTGGACGGGATCGCGCTCCCGCAGTGCGGCGTACATCGCAAACGGAGCCCGCCACGTTTCACCGCTGCGCAGCTCGAACACCGGATCCGCCATCGCGCCTGTTGTAGCGACGATCGGCGAAGAAGACGAACAGCTCGCCGCGTCGCCGAACCGCAATTGCCGGGCGCGCGGCGCCCACTCAGGCGCGACGCAGGGCGTTGCCCACGCCGCGGACCAGCTCGGCGATGGTCACCTTGCCGTCGGCGACGCGGTCGAACGGCGTGCACTCGGCCACCGTCGCTTGGTCCAATGCGATTCGCACGCCGAGTATGAGCTCGTTGATGGCAACCGCTCCGTCGCGGTTGCAATCGCCAACGATGGCCGGCCCGCCTACCAGGCGCAGGTCGGCGACATCGCTGTTGCGACCGGTGAAGAGGCGGTCGAACTCGTCGCCGCTCACTGTCATCGAGACGACCCGCGAGTTGTCCCCGAGATGAGCGCGGTGCGCCGCCGCTGTCGCCGCGGTGGCGAAGCGAAAGTTGGCATTGTGGAGCTTGGCTGCGGTCGACCCACGGCGACCGCGCAACGACAAGCGAAAGATGGTGCGCGGTCCCGACGCGGCGCGCGGCGCGAGCCCGGCCACAGCGCGGCCCGCGAACGCAGCGCCGGCGGCGCCGATGGCGCCAATGGTCAGGAACGCGCGCCGCGTCAGCGATCCGGCCGTCATCGCCTTTCTCCACGAGTGGTAGATGGAGGCAGGGGGAGGCGCCGCATCTCCCCGTCGGTTCGACCCATGGGTCGGCCCAGACTCGACGTGCGACTTACGAGGCGGGATACACAGCACGGTCGGCTCTCAACCTTCCGTCTTGCAGGGAAGACAACGAGCTCACACATCACTGGCTCACACGTTGCCGACCGCTGCTTTTCCTGTGACCGAACTCGCACGCTTTCTGCATATGCGACTCGACGATCTACTGAGCTTTTTGGAAGCAAACGTAGACCGACCGTAGGGACGCCCCGCGTCGATTGTCAACCATCGCTGCTCTAGTAAAAACACGTACGGCGCCAATCCACGTTCGGGCAATCGCAACACCTTGACCGCACACGGCGGTGCGGCGTTGATGGCCGCGATGTCTTCTCGACCCCGAATCTCGATTTCCGAATCTCGACTCCCGACCAGCCGCGAAGTCGCATCGCCGGCAGGGTCGTTCGCCGCCGCGCCAGACGCTCCGGCAATCGCTCGCGCCTACGCGCTGCTCACCCTCACGACGGTCGCATGGGGGGCGCACACGGTGCTCGGCCGCGTCGCGGTGGGACAGGTGTCGCCGATGGCGCTGACGGCGCTGCGCTGGGCGACCGTGTTTGCCCTGCTCTGCCTCGTCGCCGGCCGGTCGCTGCGCACCGATTGGCCGCTGCTGCGGCCGCGCCTGGTGTTTCTCTCTGCGATGGGCGCCCTCGGATTTGCGGTCTACAACGGCCTCTACTACTCGGCCGCCCACCTCACGACGGCGGTCAACATGGGAATCGTGCAGGGCACGATTCCGGTGTTCATCGTCATCGGAGCATGGTTCGTCGATTCGATGCGGATCACGCTGACACAGGGCCTCGGCATCGGCCTCAGCCTGGTCGGTGTCGCCATCGTCGCCTCCGCCGGCGACCTGACGCGCATCCTCGATCTCACGGTCAATCCCGGAGACGTTCTCATGGTCATCGGCTGCGCACTGTACTCCGGTTACGCGCTGGCGCTGCGCCGCGCGCCGGCGATCTCGCCGTTCTCCATGCTGGCGGTTCATTCCGGCGCGGCGTTCGTCACGGCGCTGCCGATGGCGAGCGCCGAGTGGGCGAGCGGCCGGCTCATCTGGCCGACGCCGCTCGGCTGGGCGCTGGTGATCGTCATCGCCGTCGTTCCGTCGCTCGTCGCCCAGTCGTTCTTCATTCGCGGCGTGCGGATGATCGGCCCTGAGCGCGCCGGGGTCTTCGTCAACCTCGTGCCCGTCTTCTCGGCGATCATGGGGGTGAGCTTCCTGGCGGAACCCTTCGAAGCCTTTCACGCCGTCGCCCTGGCGCTGGTGCTCGGGGGGATCTGGCTCTCGGAACGCCACACCTGATGCCGCCGCGCGCCGCACTTGACCGCGCGGCATCGACCGCCCTAGTGCTTTCGGCCATGGGCACCAAGCATCGCGGAGCAGCGGTCACGCAGGAGCCCGCGCCGGGCGAGCCCTCGACGACGATCGCCGCCGGAGAGCGGTCGAAAGAGTTCGAGGCCATGCTAGCCATGATCTCGCGCCGATTCGTCGAGGCCCCGCTCGGCGAGATGGACGCGGCGATCCACGAAGCATTGGCGGCGGTCACGGCCTTCGCCGGGGGCGAGCGCTCGCACATATATCTGCTCGACGGCGATCGCGGCATCATGAACGAGATCTCGCGCTGGCCGGACGACGAACGCTTCCCCGAAGACGACGATCTGCGCTCGATACCCCGCACCGCGCTGCCCTTCTACTCGGAAGAAGTCTTCGCGCGCCGGCACGTCGTGTTCTCGCGGCTCGACGAATTTCCCGAAGCGGCAACTCTCGACCGCGCCTTCCTCATCGACCACAAGGTCCGCTCTGCTCTGACGATGCCGCTGACCGCCGCCGGCGAAACGATAGGCACACTCACGCTGACGACTCTGACGCACGAGCGGACGTGGCACGACGACGACATCGCCATGCTGCGGGTCGCCGCCGACGTCATCGCGCCGGCGCTCATCCGCCGCAAGTCGGAGCGCGAGCAGCAGGCGAGCATCCACCTCCAGCGTCTGGTCACTTCGCTGGTGTCGGAGTTCATGAACCTACCCGCCGACAGCTTGAACGATGGGCTCATGCGGGCGCTCGAAACCATTGCGCGCTACGTCGATTGCGATCGCAGTGCACTGTACATCCTGGACGAGACCGGCGAGGCCGCCGATCTGTATCGGGGCTGGTGGGCGGAGGACGCGGAGCCGGTAGTGAGCGACTATCAACGCATCGTCGCGACACAGGAGTCGCCGTACGGCGTGTGGATTCACTCCGATGCGCCACACTTGATTCTCAACGCCGCCGCGATCGAGCAACTGCGGCCGGACGCGGTGCGGACAATCCGCCGAACCGGCTTGGGCACGGTCGCCAACTTACCGCTGGTCATCGGCGGACGTCGCATCGGATGGTTCGGAGTCGGTGCCACGATGCCGCGCGTCAGTTGGAACCCCGGCGAGCTGCACTCGCTCAGTATCGCTGCCAACGCCCTCGCCAACATGTATTCGCGCCATCAGTCGGAGCTGGAGCAGCGCCGCCAGCAGCGCTTCGCCGACACTCTCTCCGAGCTCGCCGCCGACTTCATCAAGCGGCCGCTGGCGGAGTTTCGCACCGGGATCGAAGAGATCGTCGATCGCTTCGGTCGTTTCGCCGGCAGCGATCGCGCCGCCGTGCTGCTGATCGACGAAACCGATCAAACGGCTTCGACCTATCACGAGTGGGTGGCGACGGGAGAGCCGGCTCCGATCCGCAACTTCCCGGTGACCGGCGCCCCCTGGTTTTATGAGCAGTTGAAGGCGGCGCAGGGTCCATGGCTCATGTACGTCGAAGATTTCCCACCATCGGACGCTCTGGCCGCTGCCGCCCTCGAGGCCATCAATGTTCGGACGCTCCTGAACTGTCCGATCGCCGACGGCCAGCACCTGTACGGCTACGCGAGCATCGGCTACCCCAGGGCTCGGTACCGGCCGCTCGCCGGGACCGAGCAGGTGCTCGCGATGGCCGCGGGCATCATCGCCAACGCACTGTCGCGCGAGCAGCTCGAGCGGCGCGCCATCGACCACCGCGACGCGTTGTCGCACGCGCTTCGCCTGGGCTCGCTCGGCCAACTCGCCACCGGCATCGCGCACGAGCTGAACCAGCCCCTGACCGCGATCGTCAACTACAGCCGCGCCGGTGTCCGCTGGCTCGAGTCGGAAAACTACAACCGCGACGCCCTGGCGGAGATCCTCGATCGCGTGTCCGAAGAGGGAATCCGCGCCGGCGACATCATCCACCACCTGCGCAACCACGTGAAGGCGGGGCCGCGGGCGCGTGGCGCCGCATCGGTGCGCGAGATCGTCGAGAAGGCGAGCTCACTGCTCGCCGGCACCGCCCGCGATCACGACGTGACCATCTTCACCAGCTTCGAAGGATCGCTGCCGTTCGTGCACGCCGAGCCGACCGAGATCGAGCAGGTGGTGATCAACATCGTGCAGAACGCCATCGACAGCATCGACTCGGCCCGTTCCGATAGGCGCGAGATCGCGATCAACGCGCGCCGCAATCACTCCTTCGTCGAAGTCGAGATCGCCGACACCGGACCCGGCTTCGGCTCCATCGATGCCGATCGACTCTTCGACCAGTTCTACACGACAAAGCCCGGCGGCCTCGGTCTCGGGTTGTCGATCAGCCGCTCTCTCATCGAAGGCAACGGCGGCCGGATGAACGCAGTCTCGACGCCGCTGGGCGCGTCGATCCGCTTCGCGCTTCCGGTTGCGGGCAGCCGTAGCGCCGCTAGTAACGGCGGCGCGTAGCGGTCCGCGCCGGTGGAAGGGTCAGCGCTCCAGTGGTACCAGGCAGCCGTTGCGAAGCCAGTAACGGCGGCGCACAGCGGTCCGCGCCGGTGGGGCGGTCACCGCTCCCAGACGACGTACTCGTCGAGGTCGGAGCCGTCGACCGTGATCGCATACGGGCCCGCCGTCTCGATCTCGGTGTGGCCGTTCATCGCCGGCAGGTGAAGCGCCGCGCGATCGGCGCGCAGTGCTTCGAGAAATTTCTCGTCCGACGGTTTGGGATCGCCGCGCCGCACCCGTACGAGTGCCAGAGCGGGGGAAGCGCCTGCGTGCATGGAACTTCCTCTTACGGGTGGATCGGAGGCGGGTCAAGTACGGTTTTGGCTGCTTTGCAGCGACGCTGACTATGGGATTTCAGGCAGGTCTGGCAGGGTGCCCGCGGTGAGAATGACGCGGACGGAGTGTTCCAACACGACACCCTCGGCGTCGGTGAGCCGCACGGTCAACTGCGCCTCGTCGCCCTCGACGACGCTGGGGTGGATCGAAGCGAGAACCACGAAAACGCCGCGCTGCTGAATGTAACCGTCGGCGCGCTCCTCGAGCGAGTCGAGGAACTGCGCCGAATCGACCAGAATGCGCGTCGCCGTCTCGAGGCGCGTCGACAAGCGAACGTTGCCATCGATGTCGATACAGCGCGCCTCGATGTTGAACTGCACGTGCGAACTACTGGGCTGCCCTCTGGTCAGGACGCGGAAGGCGTGGCAGTCCTCGAGCCGGCCAAAGCCGCGCTCGTTGCGGCCGACCCGCACCATTCGCCCGGCGGGACAAGGCGCGGGCGGCTCCGGGATACGCGCTACCGGCTCGACGCAACAGTTCTCGTCGATCGTCAGCGGCTCGGTCTCGCAGCCGGACTGCGGATCGCAGGTCGCGCTCGCGCAAGAGCTGCGCGCCGCGATGCGCAGCGGCAGCGACGCCTCGGTGACGGCGCCGCCGTCGTCGGTGCACTGCAAGCCGATCTCATACGCACCGACCTGCTCGACCGCGGGGATCCACGACAACACCGCCGCTTCGGCATCGAAGCTGGCCCCGCCGGGCAGATCGGGCGCCGCGCACTCGACCGCGCCGCCATCGGGATCGGTGACCACCAGGGGATAGGTGATCTCTTCATCCGGAAAGCTGCGGTAGACGCCGCTGAGCTCGACGACCGGCGGCTGGTTGATGGTCGGAGTCGCCGTATGCGTGGCGGTCGCCGTCGCGGTCGGGGTGGCGGTCGGAACGGAGGGACATCCGGACAAGGCTGCGTTCACCGCGCCGATCAAATCGGTGATGCCCACGGTGCCGTCACCGTTGGTGTCCGCGGCCTCGCATTCCGCCAGGGCGCCGCGCCCCAGCGCCAGATTGACGCCGCGAATCAGCTCGTTGATCGACACCACGCCGTCGCCGTTGCAGTCGCCGCCGCACCGCGCGACCGCCGGCAGCGGAATGGCAGAGACGGCGATCAGAAATGCGAGTGCGAATCGGGTGCGGTTGGCGATCATCTGGCGACTCTTCGACAAGCTACCGAATGCCCCTTGATGGAGCCATGGGGCCTTGCCCGCCAAATTCCCATTCCGTCACGCCGGCGAATGGGACGGTCGGAAAACGAAAGATTGGTGACCGTACACGTACTCGTACCCGTATTCGTACACGGAGTTTCCTGCAGAATTCGGGCATTGATCGTGTACGGGTACGAGT
>CADEER010000002.1:111076-114626 GCA_902826395.1 uncultured bacterium | reverse complement strand
CATTCGCAGAGATCGAGCTCAGCAATCCTCGCAAGCCGAAGATGAAGGCGATCCGAGTTCGGGCTCTCGCGGACACGGGTGCGCTGATGCTCTGCATTCCGGAGCACGTCGCTCTGCAGCTCGGGCTGGAAGCCGAGTCCGAACGAGAAGTTGGAGTCGCGGACGGGCGCAAGCTCACGGTGCCGTATGTTGGGCCGATCCGCGTCAGATTCGACGGTCGGATCTGCTTCGTCGGGGCATTGGTCCTTGGCGACGAGGTTCTTCTCGGTGCGGTCCCCATGGAAGACATGGACCTCGTGATCAGCCCGAGCCGGCGCTCCGTGGTCGTAAACCCAGACAGCCCGAACATCCCTCAGGCGCGTGTGAAGCGGGTGATGGAGTCTCGCGTGCGGTCGGATGATCAGCAGGGCACTTCCCGCTGCTGAGAGGCGTTGGCGGGCAGACACCGATGCTCAATCGCGCGGTCCTCATCGTTAGACCCAGACAGCCCTACCTGGACTGGGCGGCGTCGCTCGACGACTCGGGACTCCTGCCGGATGTGACGGGCGAGCAAACCGTGTATCTGGTACCGGAGTTCGAAACCGACGACGAGGCCCAACAGGTGCTCGAGATGGTTTTCGCAGGGGTCTTCGCGAACGAGCTGTGGGGGTGGCACACCGACGAAGCCGCATGGCCGCAGCAGCGCGACTTCGAGACGTTCCTCCTTTGGTTCTCGATCGAGCTCCATTCGGTGATCGAAGACTTGTGTGGAGATGAGCTCGTCGATGACGACCGATGAGCTTGGAACTCGTTACGGCCGCCGACGCGGGATGTCGAGCTGGCCGAGTCGCGCACTCGCCACTTGGTGAAGGAATAGATCGCCGATGCCGCGCCAGCGAATCGTCTGGATGCTCGCTACGATCGCGCTGCTGGTGGCCAGTGAGGGTGTCCTCGGCCAGCGGGCTGGAACTGTGAACCTTCGTCGGCCGGACTTTGCTCGGTATCCGGCGATTGATTCCTTCACCGGACCTCCGGCACCCGCCGATTTCAGCACCACGATGGGCGCTCGAAAGTACAGAACGGTGATTGAGGAGGGGGCCCTCGCCGGCCCGAACTTCGCCGGCCATTTCGCTGTCGTCACCTGGGGCTGCGGGACTATGTGCCAGGCGCACGCCATCGTCGATGTGCGATCGGGCAGGATCACGATGGTTCCGTTCCCGACAGCGTACGGTGTCGACTATCGCTTGGACAGTGACCTACTGGTCGCGGACCTCGTCAATGAATGCCTTCCGTCGGGAACGGTCGGTCCCGACACATCGTTCTGGTACGCGTGGTCGAAGGGAGATTTGCGCAAGGTGGATGCGGTGCGCATCGTCGAGCCTTGCGATAAGAGTTCTGGCTCGATTCCAGCCGTGACACTGTTCAACAACACACTGCTCGACCTCGAGGTTGTGCGAGGCGATCGCGTCGTCGCGGAGATTCTTCCCGGCCAGAGTCGCGACTTTACACCGCGGGCCGAGGAGTGGCTGCACTTCGGGATGATTGCGCACCGATACGATTTCGCGGCCGCGGACTGGAAGGGGCTTTCGAGGCACTCGAAAGGGACGCACGTCCGCCTCCAGGTCGAGAGTAATGGTGGGATCTACTTCGCAGAATCGCGGCCCTTTCCGATCCATCCGAGCTCGCGGCAGCCCGACGGGTTTCCCTTGCGCCCGCTGGAAACCGTTGACCTCACTGGTCTTCCGCATTCGCCTTCAGACGGCGCGGAGCTCGCGGCAGCCCGCGCCACTCGATACGCGCTGCGCGCTACTCGCGGTAGACGGATGTGTCAGGTCCCGTCTGCGTCTGCGGATGGAGTCGCTTCGGGCGGGGCGCTGCTGCGCACGACGATGTCGGCTTCGTTCCCGTTGCCACCTGTCAGTACCGGGATCGCGGCGTCGGTGACGAACAACTCCTGATCGCCGCTGCGGATCGTCGCGCGCACGGCGTAGGACAGGCGATCGTCGATGCTTTGCGGGTCGTATTTGAGGGCAAATGGGATCGGCACCGAGTGCTGCGGTGCGAATGTGATCTCGCTCACGAGGATCGCGGCGGCGTCCTGCTGCGAGACATTCTCGAGTCTCACGCTCAGCACGGCGCCGGCGGGAAGCGCGGTCTTCTCTCGGTAGGAGACCGTGCCGGTGATGGTGTTCATGTCGTTCGCAGCGGCGCCGCCGCTCATCCGGGCGGCGCAACCGGCCAGGCAGATGGCGACGAGATAAGTTGTGACTAGATGCAGGCTTCGCATGAGCGCTCGACCATCGTACCGCGCTGATGTCGTGTCAACGGTTGGATGACCCTGCTCCAAAGCTCGTGAACCGTGAACGGTGAACCGTGGGGCCTGTGCGGGGTATTGCCCGGCGATGTGTTGCGGCGATAATGATCCTGCCTCGATGACAAGCGAACGCCCGGTGGAAGAACGGGCGGCGGAATCCTCCCCGAAGCGGGGATTTTTGCGCCGTCATCCCTATTGGCTGGCATTGATCGTCCTCCTCATCGCCGTGCGCGTGGCGCTGCCGTACGTGCTGCGGCCGGTGCTGGAGGATCAGATCTCGGCGCTGCTCAACGGGCGCATCGAGGTCGACGACGTCGACCTGTCGCTGCTGCGCGGCGAGGCGGTCGTGAAGGGGGTGCGCATCTACGAGGGCGAGAGCGATGGCGTCGCCTCGTTCGCCAAGCTGCTCGCCAACGTTCGCTGGACGGCGCTGCCCTCGCAGCAGGCGGTCATCGAGGAGATCCGACTCGTGTCGCCGGTGGTCCGCATCGTTCGCGAAGCGAACGGCGAGATCAATCTCGCCCGCCTGCCGGCGCCGGCCGACGCGAGCGGCGAGGCGGCAGAGGCGCCCGAGGAGGAGCCCGAGAGCGTCGACGAAGGCGGAGGCTGGCCGGCCGGCTTGACGCTGCTGGCGCTGGAAGATGCCCGCATCACTTTCAGTGACAGGACGGTCGAGAACTTTCAGGACATCGAATTCAACGCCGAGCTGCTGCAGATCGAGCGCGTCGCGTACGGCGGTCCGATCTACGAAGGCGACGGCAAGATCACTCTCGTGGCGGAGATCGGCGGCGCGCCGCTCAAGATCGAGGCCGACTTCGCTTCCGAAGTGCTCAACGCGACCAGCAAGGGCAACTTCCACGTCGGCAACCTGAATGTCGGTCTCGGCAGCGCGTACGCCGCGAAGTTGCTCGGCTGGAGCGACCTGCGCGGCGCCCTCGACATCGACCTCGACTTCGCGGCCGAGTCGGGCGACGCCAAGTCGCCTCGCATCGCCCTCGCGCTGCGCGATTTCCTGATCGCGGTGAAGGGCGAGACGGAGCCGGCCCTCAAGTGGGACTCGCTCGAGATCGGCATCCAGATGGCCGATCCGCGACAGCGGTTCGTGCGCGTGTCCGAGGTGAAGCTCACCAATCCGGTGCTGCGCGTTCGCCCGGCCGACGAGCAGCCGCTGGTTCTCCTGAGCCGCATGGAACCCACGAGTCCGGACGGGGAGGCGGCGCCCGCGCCAGCCGCGCCTGAAGCGGCCGCGCCCGCCGA
>CADEER010000002.1:93358-110976 GCA_902826395.1 uncultured bacterium | reverse complement strand
CGACCCGAAGCGGTTCTCGTTCAAGTGGGACGACCTCGACATCGCGATCGACAAGATCCAGATCCGCGACGGTGCGCCGAGTGCCGACGGCGGCGCGGCGCCGATTCGCATCTCCAGCGTCGCGCTGAAGAAGCCGGTCTTTCGCGGTGTGCGACTCGAAGACGGCTCGATCGCGCTGCCGGCCGAGCTCAGCGGCGGCGCCGAGGCGCAGGAGGGAGCGGGCGACACCGACGCCGCGACTGCGACGGGCGACACCGAGGCCGTCGCTGCTGCAGCGGACGGCGGCGATACTGGTGCCGCGGCGCCTGCGGTCGAGGTTGCCAAGGTTCGGATCACCGACGGATCGCTGCGCATCACCGACCGCGCCGTTCGCCCCGAAGCGAAGCCGGGCTTGAAGACGTTCAAGGTCTCGCTCGACGGCGTGCGCATGCCGGAGCGCAAGATCGACAAGCTCGAGTTTCGCGGCGTCGGGCTGCGCGGCGGCGAGATCGTCGCGACGGGCAAGCTGGCCGGCGAGGCGACCGACGTCGTCATCACCATCGACAAGTACCGCCTGGTTCCCTACGACCCCTACGCCGTCACCTTCTCCGGCTACGGGATCCGCCGCGGCATGCTGTCCGTTGAGTCGAAGATCAGTCTGAAGGGCGACGACTTCGACACCAATACGAACGTGATCGTCCACCAGCTCGGCTTGAAGAACACCAGCGCCGGCACCGAGTTCGAGGATCAGATCGGCGTACCGGTCAACCTCGCACTCGCCCTGCTCAAGGACGTCGAGGGCAACATCACGCTCGATCTACCGGTGAGCGGCAACAGCCAGCAGACCAACGTCAGCATCGGCAGCATCATCGGCCAACAGTTGAAGCGCATCCTGGTCAACGCGCTGACGTCGCCGCTCAAGATGTTCGGCGCCCTGGGCGGCGGCGACGAGGTCGGCGATCTCTCCGCCGCCAAGATCACGTTTGCCGAAGGCCAGCAGAGCTTGTCGAAGAAGGGGCGCAAGCAGACCGAGAAGATCGCCAAGCTACTGCGCGAGCGTCCCGACCTGGCGATTCACCTCGACGTCCGCAACAGCATCGACGATGTCCGCGCCATGCAGACGTCCGTTCTCCTCGAAGAGCTGCGCGGCCGAGAGGACTTGAGCGGCGACATCGCCGCCATCCGCGATTACCTGCAGGCGCGCGCCGACGGCGTCGAGGCGCAGCTCCCCTACCATCTCGAGCCGATGCTCGACGACATGCTTTCCCGCCGGCGTCCGCCCAAGGCGGCGATCGAGGCCTTGGCGACGAGCCGCATCGACGTGGTGCGCAACGTCATGACCAGCGAGCTGCAGGTGCGGCCGGAGCAAATCCTCGTCGAGGAAGACATCAGCGACGGCATGGTCGACGGTCCGGCCGTCGTCGAGGCGGAGCTCGGTGTCGTGGAAGAAGATGAGGAAGAGACCGCGGAAGAGGAGGAAGGCTCGGTCGGCTGATGCGGACGGAGCCCTTCTCCTCGATGGCAGCGTCGCCAGCATGGCGAGCCGCGCGCATCGTCGCCGGCAATGCGTGGTCTTGAAGCCGGAGGACCTTTGCCGCGCTCGCTGATCGCAGTCCTGGCTAGTTCGTTCGTTCTCAAGCTTGCTCTGCTGATTCCGGCGCATCGGATCGTGCCCTTCTACGATTCGGCGGACTACGTAGGTGCGGCCGCCCATCTCGCCAAGACCGGCGAGTACGATTCGCTCCGAGCACCAGGGTATCCGGCGATGCTGGCCGCAGTGTTCCGCGTCGCCGATAGCCTGGGTTTACCGATGCATCCGAAGCTCGGTGCGCCGTCGCGCGGGCTCACCGCCCTCGACCTGGCGCGTTTCCTCCAGGTCGTGATCAGCACCATCACGGTGTTCCTGATATTTGATCTGGTGCGCCGTTTCTTCGATGAGCGCGCCGCTCTCGTTGCGGCGGCAATCTTTGCTTTCTACCCGAACTTGATCGGCTACACGCACTATCTGTGGTCGGAGACCCTTTTCCTGGCTTTGATGGTCGGCGGTGTCATCATCGTTGCCCGTGCCGCTGACTCGCAGCGATTCGTTACCGCGATGACGGCGGGCGTCGTCCTCGGACTCGGCGCGCTTACCCGACAGGTCGGCTTGGTGGTTGTTGGCGTGGCAGCGGTCTGGATCTGGATCGACGTCGCCACCGAACAAATCGGCTTGACCCGGCGACCGCCTTTCCTCGCCAAGCTAGTGCGGCCGGGTGCGGCGAGCGCCCTCGCCTTGGCGATTCTTCTCGGCGCGGTGTTGGCGATCGTGCCGTGGACGCTCCGGAACCTCGCCCACCACGACGAGATGGTCCTGATTTCAGCCTCGGGTGGAGTCGGACTTCTCTTCGGCGCCGTCGACGATCCGATTGGCGAGCTGAAGAAGCTCAACGAGCCGAGCCTGCGCTTTGACGCCTTGAAACGGGACCGGCGCTGCGCCGAGCTGGCGCGCAAGGTCATCGCCGCCGATCCGGCCGGTTGGGTCGTCCGCTGCTTTACCCACAACTTGCCCAGTCTGTTCCAGCCGGTGTTCGACGGCGTGATGTCGCATGTCTTTCGCGACGACAAGGCGTACGGGCGGTTGCCGCCGTGGTTGACGAGGACTGTTTTGCTGTCCCTGGTCGCCAGCTACGGGCTGCTCGCTTGCTTCGCCATCGCCGGCCTGTGGCTCTCCGATGATCGTCGCCTGACGCTATTCTATGTCGGCTTGCTGTTGGCCTTCATGGCATCTCACGTCACCATCCTCGGCGTCACTCGCCACCGATTGCCGCTCGAGACCATGGCCATGCCGTTCGCGGGTTTCTTGTTGAGCCGAACGTGGCCCGACCTGCGTGCGCGTCTGACTCGCGAGCGTGGATTCGGCATCCTTCTCTCCTTGCTGGCGTTTGCGGGTGTAGTGTCGATGAGCGAGATCGATCGCGCCGCGTACTACTGGCTGCTCGCAGGGGCAGGGGCAGGCCCTGGTTCCCCCTGATCGGGGTCGCGGATGTAGCGAGTTCGCAACCTCAGAAACGGCTCTTCGATGAAACGGTAGCTGAGGTAGCCCAAAGGTACCATGCACAGGAACGCGAACGCGGAGACGACCAGGGCGACGTAAAAATTCTTCAGCCCTAACAGGTTCGAGTGGATGTAGCGCGACATCGAGAAAACGAAGAAGAAATGCAACAGGTAGATGGAGTACGAGTAGGTGCCGACGGTCGCGATGAACCGCGACAGCCAGTGGTCGGAGGGAGTGATGGAGTTGTCGTACCAGGAGATCAGCATCGCATAAGCGAGCCCCTCGATGGTCGGCAGCCAAATCCACAACGCGATCGGAAACGCGGTCTCGGGAACACGGTAGAAGCCGCCGGCGCGATCGAACCAAGAGTAGAACAGCGAAAAGATCAAAAAGACGGCTCCGGCGATTGCGTGTCGGCCGGTCAGCCGACGGCGCATCTGATAACCCAACATGCCGAGTAGAAACTGGTCGATTCTGCCGACGAGGGTGAAGTAGGCGAGGTGTTGCACATCGCCGCTTTGCGCGTGCGCGGCAGTGCGGATGAGGATCGCAGCGGCGAGCGCAGCCGGTAGCGCCCATCGCCAGCGCCGGGCCGCCGCAAGCAAGAACGGCAGCAGCAAATAGAAATGGAATTCCGCGGTGACCGACCAACCGCCGTTCGGCAGGCTCGGTCGGTAATAGCCGCGTGCTACCTTCGCCGCGTATTTGGCGACATCATGACCGCGTTGATGAATCTGCACACCGACCACGATGATGACCAGGAAGAGCAACGGCGCCAGCCTGATGAAGCGGTTCCAGAGAAACGCGCCGTAGGAGATCCTTTTGCCGTCGAGCAACTTGGCGAACAGGTACCCGCTCAGCGTCATGAAGAGCGCTACCCCGGTATGCCCTTCATCGAACAGAGCCAGGGGGAACAGCTCGGGCGCGCCGGCGAGCGGCACTGGAAAGCTGAACGCGCCCATGTGCAGAAAGTGCCACGAGAACACCATGTAGGCGGCAATGGCGCGAATCTGGTCGAGACTGCGGTAGTACTGGCCGGTCGATGATCTCATCTCTGCGTGTCGGCGCTTTGCCCGCGCGCAACTCTCCACCGCCGTTACTGTCTGTCAACAAGCGCATGCGGTGCCGGTGAAGGACGCCGCCGCTGTAGCTGGCGATCCGGGACGTGAATGCGGCGCGCCTCGTACCTTTGCGTCACCGGGCGCAAAGTGTCTTTACTCTCACCCGATGACGCGACGCGCACGACCCATGGCCGGGAAGTCCCTCGAGTGCGCGGCCGCCGTGTTTGGCACCGCGATCTGGTTCGCCATCGCGCCGGCAGGCTGTGGCTACACGTTGATCGGGACCCAGGAGGTCGTGCCGGGCGACGTGGTGTCGGTGCACATCGGCGAGTTCGAGAACCACTCCCGCGAGGTGGATCTGGACGAGAAGGTCGTCCTCGCGCTCGAACGCGAATTCTACCGCCGCGGCGTCGTGCGCCTCGAGGAGAATCGCGACGACGGCGAGGCCGAGCTCAAAGGTGCGATCCGCACGTTCCGCACCCATCCGGTCACCTTCGACGCATCGGACGAAGCGCTGCAGTACGAGGTCGAGATCACGGTCGACGCGATCCTCGAGCGCCGCAGCGACGGTGAGGTGCTGTGGCGCGGTAATGGCATCTTCGCGATCGACACCTACAGCGTCCGCACCGACACCGTCGTGCCGAGCTCGTCGCAGTTCCAGCGCGGCACCCTCAACTTCGAAACCCTCGACGATCTGACGCCGATCCAGCTCGCCGAGACCGAACGCCGCCAGGCGATCGACCGCATGGTGCAATCGATCGTGCGCGACGTGCACGAACGCCTGCTCGACGACTTTTAGAAAGAGATTTCACCACAAAGGCACAGAGACACGGAGAGGGCCTTATTCTCCGTGTCTCTGTGCCTTTGTGGTGAATTTCTTCTTCGCTGGGCTTGCGTGAGTTGCTGCTGCTGCGGTTACAGTCGCGCCATGCGAGGCGAGCGATGGTTGATTTGGGCCGGCTTGATCTTTGTGCTCGGCGGGTGCGGCAGTGATTCGGACGATGTGACGACGATCGCGTTGGTCGGTGAGTGTCCGGCCCGGTTCGTCGTGGAGCGTGGATTCAATACTGGGTTCGCGTCGGACGGTGTCGATCGCGAGTTTCACGTGCTGCTGCCGCCGGGCGCCGACGATGGTGAGCCGCGGCCGCTGTTCGTCGCTCTCACCGGTACGGTACAGCCGGAGCTGTCGTTCGCCGAGCAGTCAGGCCTCGATCAGTTGCCGGCAAGCGGCTGGATCGTCGCGGTGCCGGTGCGCACCTGCTCGCAGAACCAGACCGCGTGCGCTGGATTCGGCAGCGACGGCCGTATCTGGGAACCTTGGTGGGACGGTCCGCTTGGTCCGCCGATCGACGACGAGCAGGTCGACGTGCGCTTCGTCGAAGCGATGGTGCGCTGCATCGCCGACGGCTGGGCGGTCGATGCCGACCGCATCTACGTCGGCGGCATCTCGGCCGGCGGCTCGTTCACCAACCGCAACCTGACCTTCAACTCCGATCTCTTCGCCGGCGGCGTTCCGGCGTCCGGCAACTGGTACGGCGGCGGCGCCGCCCCGCTGACGCCGCGCGAGATGGACCCGTCGATCGTAATCGTCACGTGGGGCGGCCCGACCGACGTCTGGCCGGCCGAGAATCCGATCTCCGACTACGATCCCGAAACCAAGCAGCAGTCGATCTTCTACGCCGCGCAGCCGAACGTCGTCACCGTCTCTTGCTCGGGCACCCACGGCCACATCTGGCCGACCGCGATGACACCGTGGATCGCAGAGACCCTGCTGTCCCATCCAAAGGGCACGCCGCCGCGCGAGTTCGTCCTCACGCAGCCGCCCGAAGGGTTCAGTTGCGTGATCGGAGAGTATACCGACCACTGACAGAGTCGCGCCTCAGCTCGCGCAGCCCTGTAGCGATGCGGTAACGCCGCCGATCAGCTCGTTGATTGCAATCTGGCCGTTGCCGTTGGTGTCGAACGATCCACAGGCCGAGATCGCCGCTCGGCCGAGGGCGATGTTCACGCCGACGATCAGCTCGTTTACCCGCACGCTTCCGTCGCCGTTGCAGTCGCCGGGGCATCCGCTGGGTGGCGGCGTCGGCTCGGCGGGCGTCGAGGTCGGTGTGGCGGTCGGTCCGACTTCGCAGATGCCCACGACGCCGAGCCCCGGTATGTCTTGCGATCCGCACTGAGTCTCGGCGGTACACGGGTTGGAATCGTCGCACGGCGCCCCGGCGTTCGCGGCTTCGCATTCGCCGCTGCTCGGATTGCACGTCTCGCACTCGGTGTGACACTTCGATCGCGATTCGCACTGGCCGGTGGCGTTCGAGCAACCTTCGCGGGTGCAGGGGTCGCCGTCATCGGCGCATTGCATGATCTGGCGCCGGCAGGTGACTTCGGACACCTGCGCGGGACCGGTGAGCTCACAGGTCCCGGTGACGCATGGCTCGGTCGGAGGCAGGCCCGGACACGGTTGGCCGAACATCTCCGGCTCCCCGATACACAGGATGACGGGCACGCCCGGGGCTAACTCCTGGAGGGTTCCGCATCCGGCGTTGCAACTCGTTCCCACCGGTCGCTCTCCCGAGCAGACCGGCCCGGACTCGCTGGCGACACAGCGGCCGTTGACGAAGCCGTCGCCGGCGTCGCAGCTCACCCCGAATGTCGGGATGCCGACGCACTCGCTGTCGCTGCAGGTATCGCCCGTGGTGCAGTCGCGGCCGTCGTCGCATGTCTGCGCGGACGCGATCGCCGCGAAGCAGAGCAGTGCCCCTACTGTTGCGATAGCCGTCGCTTGCATCGCTCCCCCTTTCGTCACCGGTCCACTGCCTCTGGCTGCGGCCGGCGACACTGTCCATGCAGCAATCCCTCTCGTTCCGTAATCCCCCAGACGGGGACGCCCCGTTGCGACGAATTGCTGCTTGCCCTGCCTCACACTTCCTCCGGGATGTCGTATCGCTCCATGTAGCGGCGGAACACGGCGCGCTGCTGGTCGCGGTCGAGGCCGGTGTCGGCGAAGTCGTAGCGGTGGGCGCTGCCGTCGGCGTGGCCGCGGTCGGCGAGGTGGGCGCGGATGCGCTCGGCGTGGGTTTCGGTGAAATGTAGATCCCAGGTCGCGTAGAGGGCCCGCACGGTTGCCACCGGATCGTGCACCAGGTCGGCGTAGAGGATGTCGGTGACGTTGCCGCGCAGGCCCTGGTCGCGCTGCTGCATGACTTTGGCGGTGAGGTAGTCGAAACCGAATGCCATCTGTGCGGCGATGGCGCCGTAGTCGACGTGGTCGCTGCGCATGCGGTGGAGGGTCGCCATCAGGCTGGCGAGCGAGCCGATGACGCGCAGCGGGTCGCGGTGGGTGATGACGACGCGCGCGTCCGGATAGGTGGCGAACAGCTCGCTCATGCGCGACAGGTGCGACGGCGCCTTGAGTGCCCAGCGCTCGCCGCGATGTCGCCACTGCAGCAGGCGCAGAAAGCGGCGGTGGTAGTCGTAGGCGGGCTGCAGATCGGTGGTGCCGCTCCAGATGGCGTAGCTCGGGATGTGGAACTCGCCGACGAACATGTCGGTCGCGAACTGGTGCGCGAGGACGTAGATGCACTCGGTCGGCAGATCGGCGGCGAGCTCGTGCATCTGAGCGAATGCGGGGTCGGCCTCGCTCATGACGCCGATCTCGCGGCGCACCCGCTCGATGCGCGGGTCGGTCGCGTAGGTCGCCGACTCGGGCGGCGGCGTCGAGTACATCAGCTCCCACTGCATCGGCACGCGGTTGTTCGGATCGAGCGCCAGCAGCTCGTGCAGCAGGGTCGTGCCGCTGCGGCCGAGGCCGGTGACGACGATCGGCGCGGCGATCACCTCACCGTCGATCTCGGGATGTGCGCGCAGCTCTGCCTCGACGGCGAGACGGTTCTGCAAGATGCGCTGGATCTCGGCGCGCGCGAGCAGGCGACCGACCAGGGTCAGGCGCGCTTCGTCCTCGAGGGCGCCCAGCAACACCGACAGTCCCTGGCGAAACCAGCCATCGCCCCAGTCGTCGAGGCCGGTCGTGGCGCTCGCCGCGCCCAGCAAGTCTGCTTCCCGCAGCGACACCATCGAGCGCCCGGCATCGCCGAGGTTGTCGCCGAGCGCGTTGAGCGCATCGACCCAGGCAGGCCGCGGTCCTGGTCGCCAAACCATCTTCCGCGACTCAGGCGCGCAGGTCGGCGAGCTGCACCAGCTCGCACTTCGGCAGCGGCGGGCGGTCGGCGAGCACCCAGCGCAGTAGCATCTGGCCTTCGTGTCGGCCGCCGGTGTCGAGCCAGTTGGCGACGCCGGGATCCTCGGCGGCGATGATCAGCTCCCAGACGCCGTCGTCGCCGCGCTGCGCGGTCTCGTTGTTCAGGGAGGTCTGCGCGAAGCGGTAGTCGTACGACTCCGACCACGGGTTCACCAGCACCAGCCCCCAATACACGAACGGCCGGCGCGGCGCCGCGATGCGCACGCGCAGCGCGGTGCCTTTCTCAATCAGCCAGCGGCCGCCCATGTAGACCATCTCGGTGCTGCAGTGGGTGTCGACCTCGTGCTCCTGGCTCTCGACGTGCGCGCTGCCGTCGGCGCCGGAGAAGCGATTCACGTGTCCCGCGGAGCCGCTCCACATGGCGATGCAGGTGCGGACCACGAACAGCATGAAGTTGGCCGCGAGCTCGAGCTTGTTGGCGTAGTCGTCGGGCGCCGCTTGCGGGGGCGGAATCGGATCGCCGAGCAGATCCATGCGAAGCACCGCCGGTCGTTGGCGATCGCGGCGGGTGAAGGTCTCGCGCACGGCGATGTGTTGGGTGCGCGGCTCGAGCTTGATCCAGTTGCCCGAGCGCTCATCCGGGCCGATGACGATCTCGAAGCTGCCGTCCGGAGCGATCTCGAACTGGTCGATGTGGCATTGCGCCAGCGTGCCGGTCGCCTCCTCGCCCCCCGAGCCCCAGTGGAAGATGTCGGTGCCGAAGGTGAAGCCGATGTACGGCGCCTCGCCGCGATTGCCCGACAGACGATAGGTCTGCGAGTGGTCGAGGACGCAGAAGTGGTAGTTCACGTCGGGGTTGTCGACGATGAATTTCCGGTACTCGTCCTGCTGCTTGAAGATCACCGGGTGCATCGGATCGTTCTTCTCGACCACCCAGTCGAAGGCGATCGCCGCCATGCGATTCACCCAGCGAAATCCCTCGGCCAAGTCGGCGGGCGCGCCCGGGTGGCTCGCCTCGACGACCAACCGCGCCGCCTCGCGCAGAGCATCCAGCCAGCGCGCGTGCGCGGCTTGTAGTCGCTCGACGGTTTCCATGGGGCGACCAAAGCAAAGTGGCTGGCGCGGCGGCAAGCGCGAGGACATAAAGGACTGCAAGGACATCAACGACAACAAGGTCGTCCTTTGAGTCCTTGCAGTCCTTTATGTCCTCCCGACCAAGCCGAGAGGGCTTACTTGGCGATGTCGCGGGTGATGCTCTGCACGTCCGGATCTTCGGCGAGGCGTTGGATCTTGGGGTGATTCAACAGCGCGCCGTAATCGCCGCGCTGGAGCGCGTCGGCGGTCTCCGGGTCGGCGAGCACCTCCTGCACGTCGGGGTCGTCGCTCAGCGAGTGGATGCGGCCGGCGACCTGCGGGTCGGAGAGCATTCGGTTCTGCAGAGCCTGGACGGCCGCGTCGGTGTTCTGCGCCGCGGCGCCCGCGACGCCGAGCATCGAGGCGATGAGAGCGGTCCCCAACCGCTGCGGCCATCTCGACATGGGGGCAAGATAGCAGCGCCATCGTAGACCGACAGCGGAATTTGCCTCGACGGCGGGCGATCAATCAGGCGATGCCGTACTGGGTGAGCTTGCGGTACAGGGTGGCGCGGCCGATGCCGAGTAGCGCAGCAGCCGCTTTGCGCTCGCCGCCGGTGTGGTGCAGCGCCGCTACGATGCGCTCGCGCTCGTCCTCGGGGAGCTGCAGGCGCATCGGCGATGCCCGTTCCAGCACTTCCGGAGGGAGGTCCTCGATCTCGATCGAGGTGCCGCGGCAGTGGATGACCGCATATCCGAGAGCGTTCTTCAGCTCGCGGATGTTGCCGGGCCAGTCGTAGGCGAGCAGCGCGCGCAGGACCTCGTCGCTGACTCCCTCGACCGCGCGCCCGGTGATGGCGCGAAACTCGCGCAGCAGGTGCTGGACGAGGAACCAGAGGTCCTCGCGGTGCTCGCGCAGCGGCGGCAGTTGGATGCGGCCGACTCGTATCCGGTACAGCAGGTCGGCGCGGAACAGGCCGTCGTCGACATCCTGTGCGAGATCCCGGTTGGTGGCGGCGATGATGCGAACGTCGACCTCGCGCGGTTTGGTTTCGCCCAGGCGGGTGATGCGGCGCTCTTCGAGCGCGCGTAGGAGCGTGGTCTGGATGCGCAGGGGCAGATCGCCGATCTCGTCGAGCAGCAGGGTGCCGCCGTGCGCCGCTTCGAACATGCCCGGACTGTCGGAGACGGCACCCGTGAAGGAGCCGCGCCGGTGGCCGAAGAGCTGACTCGCCGCCAGCTCTTCGCTGAGGCCGGCGCAGTTCAACGCGACGAAGGGACCGTCGCGCCGCGCACTTTCGCGATGGATCGCCTTGGCGACCAGCTCTTTGCCGGTTCCGGTCTCGCCCTGCACCAGGACGATGACGTCGACCTGTGCCACCTCGCGCACCAGGCGCACGACGCGCCGGATCGGCTCGCTGTCGCCGACGATGTCGTGGAACTTGCCCTGCTCGGCGACGATCTCGCGCAGGTCGTGCAGCTCGGAGACGTCGTAGAGAAAGAAGATTCGGCCGGCGGCGTCGCGCGGATCGTCCTGAATCTCGATCTCGACGTTGCGCTCGCGGGCGTCGTCGCCGAGCAGGCGAGCCGCGACCTTGGTCCGCTCCGATGGCGGTCGCCGCAGCAGTTCTTCCACCCGGCGCCGGTCGTCCTCGCTGAGCTCCAGTGCCTCCGACCAGGCGCGGTCGGCGATCGACTCACCGCCGCTCAACATCGCGCGCGCCGCGGTGTTTGCGAAACGCACCTGGCCGGCGCCGTCGACCAGGAGGATGCCGATCCGTTGCGAGTCGAGTATCGCGAGTAGGTCTTCACGGCTGCGCCGCAGGATGCGGTCGAGACGATCGCGGTGCAGGGCGATCTCGATGGCGGTACGGAGGTCGCGTTCGTCGAACGGCTTGAAGACATAGCCGTGCGGCGAAGCCGCCTTGGCCCGATCGATCGTTGCGGTATCACCGAACGCCGTCAGGAATACGACGGCGATGGCGAACTCGGAGCGCAAGCGCTTCGCGGTGGCGATCCCGTCGGTTTCGTCGCGACCGAGCTGGATGTCCATGAGCACCAAATCTGGGCGCAGGGCCGCCGCCTGCGCGAGAGCCGCACTCGGCGAGGCGACGGTCGCCACCACGTCGTAGCCGAGTCGTCGCAAGCGGTCTTCGATGTCGAGCGCGACGACGGCCTGGTCCTCGACGACCAACAGGCGCGCGGGTTGCGAATCGGTCATGTTCCGACCGTCCCGCCCTGCGCTCTGATCGTTTCGGGGGCATCGAATTCGAGTGTCACGCGGCTGCCGTCGCCGTTTTCCACCACGGTGTCGGCGCCGAGCTGGCGGCCGAGCGCGCGTACCAGGCGCAGGCCGAGGGAGGACGACTCTCCCGCCTTCGAACCATGAGCCATGCCGACGCCGTCATCGGCGACGCTGAGGACGGCGCGCCCGTCGCGCCGGTGAAAGCGAACGGTGATGACGCCGCCGCGATGGTCGGGGTAGGCGTGCTTCAACGCGTTCGCGAGGAGCTCGTTGAGGATCAGCCCGCAGGAGATGGCGACGTCGAGGTCGAGCGCTACCGGCTCGACCTCGAGCTGCAGCGAGATCGCCCGGCCGGCGCCGGCCGACGCGACCACATTGTGCGCGAGCTCTTGCACGTAATGGCGAAAGTCGACGCAGGCGAGGTCGCCGGAGCGGTAGAGCTGCTCGTGGATGAGCGCCATCGTGCGCACGCGTCGCTCGCTCTCGGCCAGGCGATGGGAGACATCGCCGCCGCCGGCATCGCTGGCTTGCAGGCGCAGCAAGCTGCAGATCACCTGCAGGTTGTTCTTGACGCGATGGTGCACTTCGCGCAGCAACACCTCCTTCTCCTCGACCGATCGGCGCAGCTCGCGCTCGATGGTCTTCTGGTGGAGGATGTTCTGCGCGACCCAAACTCGCCCCTGCGACTCGCCCCGTTCGTCGTTGAGCACCGTCGGTGTGCAGGCGACGGGCAAGACGCTCCCGTCGCGAGTCGCGATCCTCATCTCGCCCGGCTCGTCGGCCGCGAGCACGATGTCGTGCACGTCGCGTCCGACCAACTCCGCCTCGCTCCACCCGAGTTGTTCGACGGCGGCGCGGTTGACCGTGCGGATGCGATCGCCGGAATCGCTGACGAGGAGGATCTCGGCCATGGACCGCAGGATGTCGTCGACCTCGGACTTCGACACCATAGTGCGTTGCAGTCGCGCCGCCATGTGGTTGAAGCTCGCGGCGAGTTGGCCGACCTCGTCGGAGCGCGAGTCGCCGACGCGCGCGTCGAGGTCGCCGCTACCGATCCGACCCGCCGCCACGGCCAGCATCCTGATCGGGCGCGCGATCGAGTGCGTCAAGATCAGCGTCAAGGCGATGGCGAGCACGCCAGCGCCGAAGGCGACGATCTGATTGCGGCGATCGGATATGGCCAGCGCGGTTTCGATGTGGGCGACCCCGGCGTCGAGCGCGTCGTCGGTACTGCTGCGGTAATCCTGGAGGAGTGGGCGCATGACATTGCGATAGTGTGGCTCGATGTCTTCCTCGAGGAGGCGCGCGGCGGTTTGCGGGCTGTGCTGCACCAGTTGGATCAGCGCGTCGAGTCGAGCGCGGTGCAGCGCCAGCTCGTTCTCCAGCCGATCGAGCAGGGCCCGGTCGTCGTCGGGAGGCGAGGCGGCGTCGTCCGCGCGCCGGCAATCGGCCAACCGTTCTGCCAGCGTTGCGATGCGGCGTTCGATCTCGAGCGCCGCTTGTTCGAGCCCGCCGCCCGGCTGGTCGGAGCGGCGGTCCTCGACGTGCGCTCGCCAGCCCTCGACCACCAACTCCTGCGCCGAGGCGTGGGAGCCTTTGAGTGCCGCGATCATGTCGGTCGCGGCCTCGAACTCCATCAGTGCGCTCTGTCGCAGCGATCGCACGTCGCGCCGCACGGCGTCGTGCGCGCGCGAGGAGAGCCAACCGACGACCCCGACGAGGGTCGCCATGGCGAGGCAACCAAGGGCAATTTTGAGGCCGATACGCACTCGGAGTCAGCAGTACCAGGCCGGCGCCGGCGGCGCGATGGCGACGCCGGCCTGGGTATCGGCGCTCGCGTTCAGACCGGGTCGAATGTCAGGACGAGCGTCGGTCGATTGGAGCCACTCTCGCGACTCCGGTAGGTCTGCTCCGCGTCCTGGCTTTCGACCTGGTCGAAGATCACGAAACCGTGGGCGGCGCCGCTCGAGAGCATGTCCGCCACCTGGGCTGTGACGCCCCAGGCGCGCCAGCCGGGATCGGCGCCCGATGCGGTCGACGAGATCGCTCCGACGCGCGCCGGCTGGTTGGGCCAGGTTACCGTCATCTCGCCCCATGCCGAGGCGGCGCTTTGCACCTGGATGGTGCGATTTGGCTTGGCGCTGTCGGCGTAGAGGCGCAGCTCCGCGGCGCCGAGCGCGCAACCTGTCGGCACTGCCGGCAGCGTGAATCGCACGATCGCGCGGAACGCGTCGTTGCCGCTCTTCGATTGCACCTTGAGCGACGAGTCGTCGCCCTTGTTGGCGTCGCTGCTCTGTTCGAACCAGGCATCGGCGGTGGCAGTGAGGGAGACGGTGGTGCAGGCCGACCCGGGTGTGGCGGTGGCGACCGGCTGCGCCGTGAAGGTCGATGTGCGGGTGGCCGTGGGTTGGCCGGCGGCCTGTGTCGGCGTGCGCGTGCGCGTCGCCGTGCGAGTGAAGGTCGAAGTCCGAGTCGCCGTCGGCGTCCGCGTCGCCGTCGCGACGGCGGGGGAAGTGGCTGTTCTGGTCGGGGAGAAGGTGCTGGTCGCCGCGGGGAGGGGAGTCTCGGTACGAGTCGAGGTGTGGGTCGCGGTTGCCGCTGGCGGCGAGGTCGAGGTGGGAACGGCGGTGTGGGTGGCGGTCGAGGGCGGTGGCGGCGGGCTGCTGCCGGGGCGGAACGTCAAGGCGAGGGTGGGGCGGTTCGAGCTGTGCTCGCGGCTGCGATAGGTCTGCTCCGAGTCCTCGTCTTCGACCTGGTCGGAGAGCACGAAGCCGTGCGCCGCGCCGCTGCCGTACATCTCGGCAACCTGCGCCGTGACGGTCCAGTAGCGCCAGCCGGCCGTCACGCCGGAGTCGGACGAGGAGATCGGGCCGACGCGATTGGGCTGGTTGGTCCAGTTGACGGACATCTCGCCCCAAGCTGCCGCGGCGCGCTGCGCCTGGATGATGCGGCCAGGTTTGGCGCTCTCGGCGTAGATGCGCAGGGTGGCGGTATCGAGCTCGCAACCGGGCGGCGGCGGCGGCAAGGGGAAGCGGAGGATGGCGCGGAAGGCGTCGTTGCCGCTCTTCGACTGAACCTTGAGAGATGAATCGTCGCCCTTGTTGGCGCTGCTGCTCTGCTCGAACCACGCGTCGGCGTCCGCGGTGACGACCGCCGGCTGACAGACCGGACTGGGAGTCGGCGTCGCCGATCCGGCGGGATCCGGCGTGTGAGTGAGCGTCGGGGTGGCGGTCGGTGCAGGTGTGTTCGTGGGCGGCGTCGCTCCGAACTGGAGACAGGTCAATACCGTCGGATCCAAGGTTGGCTGCCCCCAGCTCTGCTGCGTGAAGACGACGGACTTGATGGGTGTGCCGGGCGAGGTGACCGACAGGAAGAACGGGTAGTTGGTGTACACGGCCGGATCGTTGGTCTGCGAGGTGGAGAGCTGCGCGCCGCTGGCGCTGAACGCGGTCAGCCGATGGGTGACTTGCCCCATGTTGGCGTCGCGCAGGAACATCTTTACCTCGCGCACGTTGTCGCCGACGAAGTCGATCCGGTAGATCGTGTACAGCGTCGACTGGCGCACCACGTTGTAGGTCTCGGGCTCCAACGAATACTTCTGGTACGCGGGCGGAATATCGCTGTCATCGTCCGAGAACAGGATGCCGAGATCGATGTATTCGTCGGTGAGCTGATGCGCCTGCGGGTACGGCAGATGCGGCGGCACCTGTCCGGGAGGAAATGCGATCTGCGTGAACCCCGCCTGGGGCGCAAAGCAGATCGGGAGGGTCGGATCGCCCCCGCCGTCGGCCGCCGCGGGCTGTGGCAGACTCACTGCCCAGACCGCGGCGATGATGCCGGCTGCCAGTGTTGCGCCGACGCCATGCCGCCGGATCGTGCGCGCTGAGGAACGAATACCTTCTCTGGATCGAAGCGATGCCACCTTTGTTGCCCTCCTGATTGCCGCCCATGCGTGCGCGCCCGTAGGGCGAACGCGTCCGAGATGGCTCAGAGCAACCGCGGTGCCATGGCGTCCTTGGCCGTCTTCGTTCGCGACCAGGTGGCAGGAATCGCTTCGCGCACCCGGTTGAGACACGCCCCGATGTCTCGCGGCGTCTCGCCGAGACATTGCGAGGAGAGCGACTCCCTGGGGCGGGCACCCTTGAGGCTGGAGCCGGCAAGGGCTACAGCCGCGGCAGGAGGTACGGCCATGGTCCAGCTTCCGCTCGGCGGGGGGTGTCAGTGTGGGGGACTGCGCTACGAGATCCGACAGCCGCCCCTGATGGTGTACAACTGCCACTGCACGAACTGTCAGAAGATCGGCGGCGGAGCGTTCTCGACGCCGGTGACGGTCTTCGAGGTGGGTTTCGCGTTTACCAAGGGCGAGCCGCAGACGTTCGAATGGACGTCGGACGCCGGCAATCGGCGCTTCGGATGGTACTGCCGCGACTGCGGCATTCGCATCGCCCACGGCCAGATCCCCAGCAACGGCGTGCTCAGCGTGCGGGCCGGGACGCTCGACGACACCAGTTGGGTCGAGCCGGTCGGAGACATCTGGCTGCGCAGCGCACAGCCGTGGGTGCCGCCGTCCGCCGACCGGCTGCGCGCCGAGCAGGGGCCGCCGGATTACACACCGTACATCGAGCGATTTCTGGCGCAGGGGCGGTTTGGGGGGTAGCCTGCAGCTGGTTCCTCCGCGAGTTCCGCTTCGTTGATGGAGAACGGTTGGTGATGTGGTGGGGAACCGTGAACCGTGAACCGGGAACTTGCCGGCGATGATCTGGGTTCTTCCGGGTACTGCCGAACGCTCAGCGGGTGGATCAGCCCCGTCGTGTCTCGCGATAAAGCGGAGCGTATACTCGGCGACGAGGGTCATGGACTATTTGAAGAGCCGTATTGGCGTTGCTCGTTTGCTCCTCGGCATCTCGACGATGCTGTTGCTCGTACCCGGTTGCCGCGAGTCGGAGGTTCGCATGAACTCGGCGACCGTCGAGTCGGCGCCGGCGGGTGCCGGGCGACCGGCCGGCGGTGGAACCGGACGCGTCTATGCGAAGCCGTCGGATGCCGAGTTGCGCAAGCGGCTGTCGCCGGTCGCATACGAGGTCACGCAGAACGCCGCCACCGAGCCGCCGTTCAACAACGAGTACTGGGACAATCACGAAGCCGGCCTGTACGTCGATGTGACGAGCGGCGAGCCGCTGTTCAGCTCGACCGACAAGTTCGACTCCGGCACCGGCTGGCCGAGCTTTACGCGGCCGGTCGAGGCCGAGCGGGTGATCACCGCCGCCGACCCGAGTCACGGTATGATCCGCACCGAAGTGCTGTCGCGCAGCGCTCAGGCACACCTCGGGCATCTGTTCGACGACGGTCCGCCGCCGGCGCGGACGCGCTACTGCATCAACTCGGCGTCGCTTCGCTTCATTCCCGCCGCCGAGCTGGCGAGCCAGGGATACGCGGAGTACGAGCACCTCTTCGCCGCCGGCAGCCAGCCCGCTGCCGCGCTGTTGGCTCCGACCGCCAATACCCAGAACTCGTGCAGCGAGCCGGCTGCCGGTGAGCGCGCCGGCTGTCAGGCCAGCCTGGAGGTCGCGATACTCGCGGGCGGATGCTTCTGGGGCATGGAAGAGATCCTGCGCCAGATCCCCGGCGTGGTCAGCACCGAAGTCGGCTACACCGGCGGCACGACGGAGGCGCCGGATTACGAGGACGTGCGCGGCGGCGACACCGGACATGCCGAATCGGTGCGTGTCGTCTTCGAGCCGAGCAAGCTCTCGTACGAGGAGCTGCTCGAGAAGTGGTTCTTCCGCATGCACGACCCGACCACTCCGAATCGCCAGGGCAACGACGTCGGCACGCAGTACCGCTCCGCCATCTTCGTCACCTCGGCCGCGCAACGCGAGGTCGCGGAGCGCGTCGTGCGGCGCGTCGACGAGAGCGGCAAATGGGACGCCCCGATCGTTACCGAAATCGTCGAAGCGGGTCCGTTCACCCTGGCGGAGGATTACCACCAGGATTACTTGCAGCGGAATCCGGGCGGGTACACCTGCCACTA
>CADEER010000002.1:43015-93258 GCA_902826395.1 uncultured bacterium | reverse complement strand
CCCCGGTTTCACGGAATCACCACGAAACTGATCGGCTCGTTGGTCGCGGTCGGATTCTGCGTGCACGCCAGATTCAGCGTGCCGAGCACCGGTACCATCGATAGCGACACCGACACCGAGGTCAGCTCGAACTCGACCGACGTGGCTCCGACATCAGGGGTGAGGTTGGCGGTGGCGACGTCGGTCAAGATCACCAGTGGCCCCGGTACGCCGTCGGGAGGGACATCGGTGTCGATGGAGAGATCGATGAAAAAGGGTGTGCCGTCGACGGTGTTCGCGAGGACTCCGCCAGACGCTCCGGCGGCGGTGGTGATCGAGCTCGCCGAGTCGAGCTGGATCACGATCGCGCCGAGCGAGATGAGAGTTCCGACCAGCGACTCGCTGATCTCGACGCGCAGTTGAGCGTCGGTCGGCTGCGCGACTCCGGCCTCGAAGAGCTCGGTGGGTGTGACCGTCAAATCCATGGGAATGGGGATGGTCGCGATGCCGAGGTTGCAGAGCATCGCGAAGCTCTTCGTCTGCGCCGTCGAGCCGCTGAAATCGATCGGGCAGGCGTTGGCGCTCGCCAGGATGGACGGCGCGTCGCCGACGACACTGCACGGCGCGATCGGATCGCCGGCATTGCTCTCGTCGATCCATTCGGTGAGCTTGCTGGCGCACTTGTCGGTGTCGGTCGGGTCGACGAAGACGCCCCAACCGGTCGCCTTCGCGCGGGCGCGCATCAGGCATGCGATGTAGCGCCCCGCGGCCTTGGCCTTGCGACTGTCGCACCGCGCCGCGTCGCCGCCGAGACCCGGCGGCGCGATGCCGTCCAGGATCGCGGTCGTGATGTCGTCGACACAGCCGTCGACCAGCGCAACGGTTGCGACGGAATCGCCGGCGGTCGGGCAGGAGCCCTCCGCTTTGGCTTCGGCTCTGGCGAATGCGCTCTCGAGGCGGTCGACGCAGTTCGCCGCGTCGCGCGCCGCTCCGCTCCGCACTTCCTTCGATCGGACGGCGGCGAGACACTGGGCGTACTTGCCCGCTGCTTTCTCTTTCGCCGCTTCACAGCGGGCTTCCGGCGCCGTGCCGGCAGCCGCGGGCAAGTGCGCGGAGGCGGTGATCCATCCGGCGCACGACATCGCCATGCCGATGGCGCGGATCTTCCGCGCCGCATTCCCCGTTGTATGACTTCGCGCCATTTCGTCCGATCGATTCGTGTTCAGTCCGTGGTGGCGACGAACTTCGACGCGTCGTTCTTCTTGATCGACGTCGAGAAGTTCGCCTCCCAGCAGGTGTCGTCGTTGCGAATCTGCACTCGCGCCACGCCATCGGCAGGCACCAGCGGCATCGCCGGCAGATCGAGATCCGATCCCTTGCCCGCGGCAACCAGGCGCGCCTCGCCCTCGGCGCCGCCTTTGATCACCAGGTTGCGGATGCCGCGATTGCTCGTGTCCTTGTCCTTGAAGCGGTAGCCCGCGTTCATCGACTTCCAGCAAGGCTTGCCGGCGCACTGGCCGCCGGGGGGAATCGCCGCCTCGTAGAGCTTCTCCATCGTTGCTTCAGCGTCGCCGCCCCAGATGCAGACGGATTGGCTGGTGGTCGTGAACGGGTTGCCGAACTCGATCGGCTCGGTCGCCTCGCCGCCGGTCCAGCGAAACGTGATCGCATCCTTGGTGTCGTCGCCGTCGTTGACGATCTTCAGCCGCCCTTTGCGCGCGGTGAGGATCTGCTTACAGGCCCGATCGCGTCCGTCGGCGACTCCGCACTCCGACGTAAACGGCGTCTCTCCGGTGACGAGCGGCGGCGGTATCTCGGCACAACCGGGGCCGGGGCTGGCGCAGCGCGTGCGGAAGGTCAGCACGCGATCGACGGTCGTGGCGACGCCGTCGCCGTTCTCGATGCCGGCGCGGACCACGACTCGATACTCATGGTCGTACATCAGCGGCGACGACGGCTCGAGCCACATGTAGTTGCGGACATCGCCGTTGTACGGGGTGCGCAGCGCGAACGACACGGTGTTGTTCGATTCGTCGAGCAGCTCGATGAAGGGCGCCGCCTGCGCGCGCGACACGCCGTAGCCGAACATGACGCCGATGCGGAAGTTCGCCGCGCCGCCGCTGGTATCGATGGGGAACGCGTCCTGCCACTGCTCGGGCACGAAGGCGATGACCGCGTCCTGATCGAAGTCTTCGTCGGACTGCAACCGCGACCAAACCACCTGCCAGTGGAGCTGAACCAGCTCCGCCAGGTGCTGCAGCGAGCCGGGAGCGCGCTCGTCGTACACGTGACTGCCGAGCCACGGATAGTGCTGCCAGGCGGTGTGGTACTGCTGCAGTGCCGTCGCCCGTTGCAGCGCAATGGCCGCTTCCATCGCCTCGGTGCCGTCGGTCAGCGTCGCTTCGCTCACCGAGTAGCCGATGCCGTCGTCGAAAACCGTGACCAGGTCGGAGTAGGGCGCCCAGGCTTGCGTGTCGAGCAGGACGTTCTGGTCGATGACGATGAAGTAGTCGGCCTCCTGGTCGACCGAGCCCGGGTCGCCGTCGACCTCGAACGCGCGTGCGAGCAGGGTCGTGTCGTAGGTCTGGTCGGCGATGCCGTGCGAGGCGATGCCCATCAAGAAGGCGACTTCCTGCTTTGCCGCCGTGCTCGAGTAGTCTCCCGCGTACTTGTCGCGCAGGAAGGCGATGTAGGCGTTGAGGAAGGGCGACCAGTGGGCGTTCTCGCCGTAGTCGTCGCCGACCGCGTAGCCGCCGTCCGGGAACATCGATCCGGCCTCGAGGGTCGGAACGCTGGCGGGATCTTCGAGCAGCGTGCGCAGGTCGCCCGCCGGCAGCCTGTCGACGGCGAGCTGCGAGATGTGGATGTGCGAGTACGACCCGTTGGCGTAAACCCAGGCGGGCGCGAGCCAGGCGATGAAGGCAAAGATCAGTGCAGTGCGACGCATCCCCAAGGGCCCCCGTGCTCGCAGGAAAATGGGTTCGTATACGTCGAGCCACAAATGAGACGCAAGCATGAAGTACTCAACGCAGGCGGAAGTTGGCCTCGCGGTCGATGGCGGCTTCGAGCTGCTTCACCCACCTGTTGTAGACCTCGTGGATGGTGTCGCCGTCGTGCTTCAGAAAAGAGCTGTCCAGATAGGCGATTCGGTAGCCGGCGGCGCTGTAGGTGATCTCGACCATCGCCCGGTGACGGCCCTGGTTGTATTCGCCGCGCATCCTGCCGGGCGACACCGGCGCGATCTTCCAGCCCTGGCGCTCGCCGGCGTGGCGGATCAGGTCGGCGATCTCTTCATCGCTCGCCGCCGCTGAGGCGGGGAACGGGCGCTCCGCTACGTAGATCGGCTGCCTGACGCAGCCCACCGCGACCGCGGCGAGGAGCAGGAGTGGGAGCGCGCGACGGGCGTTCATGGCGCGGTGGGCGTGGCCGGCATCTGCTCGGCTGCCGGCGTGTCTGGGGAGACGCCCAGCAAACGCCGCTGCGCCTGCAACTCGCTCGGTGTCAGGATGCCGGCGGCTTGCAGGGCGTCCAGGCGGCGCAGTTCTTCGTCCACCGTGTCGGCGACCGCAACCGGCGCCGCGTCGGCCGGCGCCGGTTGCAGCTTCGGTACTGCTTCGGCGATGTCCTCTTCGAACTGCACCACGAAGTCGTTGTAGGAGGGGTGGATCACTTCGGTCGTGCATCGCTCGCTGCGACTGCGCTGCAGCCGTTCGCGTGCGCTTGCCATGTGCGAGGGCAGGTCGGCCGGTTGCGGTGCGCTGCAGGAGGTGTCGCTGTGCCCGAGATTGTGGCTGCTGACGTAGCGGATGGTGAAGAACTCGTCGTCGAACACCGTCGCGATCGTGAAGCGGTGCTTGCCGTTGGACCACGAGTTGTCGGCCTCGACGACACCGGCGGTGCGGACGTGCACCGCCCAGCCGCGGTTCTCGGCGAGCTCGATCACCTTCTGCCGGATCTGCGCCTGGGTAACGCCGTCGGCAGCGCCGTGCGGACGCGACTCCATGCGGTACATCGTCCGCGTGCGGCCGGCGTCCGCGGGGGTGGCGAGCAGCGAAACCGCGAACAGGCCGAGCGTCAAAGCGCCCGAAGACTTCACGCTCGGAAACGAACTCGCCATTCGCGCCCCCCGCTCGCCATGCGGCGGTTAGTTTGCAGGCGGGTTGCGGTAGTAGCAACTACAACGCAGTCAGCGCGGCGTTTGGAGCGTGGCCTGGGTCTGGACGGGTGTCGGGGTAATGGCCCACCCGCCGCACGCTCGACCAAACAGCAGCCATGTTAGACCGCTGGCGAGATTGCGGGGATCCCTGCGCCGGTTGACGCGCGAGGGCGTGCCGTGGTCGTGTCATCGCTCTGTTTGCTACCGCGATTGCTGAAACTGGAGGTGAGTCCATGAAAACGGCAAATTCGCACGGCTTGATCCGAGTGATCCTGTCCACGGTATTCACCCTCGTGTCCGCCATCGGCGCGCACGCGCAGGAGAAGCCGAACATCCTGGTGATCTGGGGCGACGACATCGGCACCTGGAACATCAGCCACAACAACCGCGGCATGATGGGTTACCGGACGCCGAACATCGATCGGATCGCCAGGGAAGGAGTCAGCTTCACGGACTACTACGGCCAACAGAGCTGCACCGCGGGCCGCGCCGCCTTCATGGGCGGCACGGTTCCGATCCGCACCGGCATGACGAAGGTGGGCCTACCCGGCGCCAAAGAGGGCTGGCAGGACGCGGACGTCACGATCGCGGCCGTGCTCAAGGAGCAGGGGTACGCAACCGGTCAGTTCGGCAAGAACCACTTCGGCGACCGCGACGAGCACCTTCCGACGAATCACGGCTTCGACGAGTTTTTCGGCAATCTCTATCACCTCAACGCCGAGGAGGAGCCGGAGAATCGCGACTATCCCGGCGACATGGTGCTGCCCAACGGCAAGACCTTCCGCGACCAGTACGGCCCGCGCGGGGTGCTGAGGACGAAGGCCAACGGCGACGGCACGCAGACGATCGAGAACACCGGCCCGCTCACCAAGAAGCGGATGGAGACCGTCGACGACGAGACCGTTGCCGCGGCCAAGGACTTCATCAAACGCCAACACGAGGCCGGCAAGCCGTTCTTCTGCTGGTGGAACGGGACGCGCATGCACTTCCGCACCCACGTCAAGCAAGAGCACATCGGCATCAGTGGCAAGAGCGGCGACGAGTACCACGACGGCATGGTCGAGCACGACATGCATGTCGGCGAGTTCCTCGCTCTGCTCGACGAGCTCGGCATCGCCGACAACACGCTGGTGTACTACTCGACCGACAACGGCCCTCACTTCAACACCTGGCCGGACGCCGGTTACACGCCGTTTCGCAAGGAGAAGAACTCGAACTGGGAGGGCGCCTACCGGGTTCCGGCGTTCGTCCGCTGGCCCGGAAAGTACCCGGCGGGAGCGACGGTGAACGGCATCGTCGCTCACGAGGACTGGATGGTCACCTTCGCGGCCGTGGCGGGTAAGGCCGATCTGAAGCAGGACATGCTCGACGGCTTCACGGCGATCGGCCGCAACTACAAGCAGCACCTCGACGGCTACGACATGACGCCGTACCTGTCGAAAGCCGGCACGTTCAAAACCATCGACGAGGATGTCCAGGCATCGCCGCGCAAGGAGTTCTACTACGTCAACGACGACGGCCAGATGGTCGCGCTACGGGTGAACCAGTGGAAAGCGGTGTTCCAGGAGAATCGGGCCGACGCGTTCCAGATCTGGCGCGAGCCCTTCACCGAGTTGCGCGTCCCGCTCTTGTTCAACCTGCGCCGCGATCCTTTCGAGAAGGCCCAGATCGATGCGAACGTGTACCACGATTGGTTCCTCGACCACGCCTTTGTGCTGGTGCCGATGCAGCAGATCGCGGGGCAGTTCCTCCAGACCCTGAAGGAGTTCCCTCCGAGTCAGACGCCGGGCTCGTTCAACCTCGAGAAGATCCAGGAGCAACTGAAAGCGGGGGCCGCCGGCGGCTGAGGACGGATACGCCGGCGCGGGCGAGGCCGCTTCGGCCCCGAGTCAGGGCTCAGCCGAGGAAGCGGTAGCCGGTGCCGTGGATCGTCGCGATGTAGCGTGGCTCTGCCGGAGTCGGCTCGATCTTGCGGCGCAGCTTGGCGATGTGCATGTCGACGGTGCGAGTCAGGGGAGACTGCTCGTAGCCCCAGACGCGCTGTAGGAGCTCCTCGCGGGTGACGACGTCGCCGCGGCGGGCGATCAGGCATTCGAGGATGGCGAACTCGCGCGGCGACAGCTCGAGCGGTTGGCCGGCGCGCGTCGCCTGCAAGTGCTCGAAGTCGAGCGTGACGTCGCCGAAGCTGAAGCTCCTCGCAGTCGGCGTCCGCCGCGTGCGGCGGTGGACGGCGCGCACGCGCGCCAGCAGCTCGAGAAAGCCGAACGGCTTGGTGACGTAGTCGTCGGCGCCGAGCGAGAGGCCCTGCACCTTGTCGGCTTCCTGGCCGCGCGCCGTGAGCATGATGATCGGCACGTCGTCGCTGGCGGCGCGCAGCTCGGCGCAGACGTCGAGACCGCTCATCTTGGGCAGCATGACGTCGAGAATGATGACGTCGACATCGGTCTCGCGGGCGAGGCGCAGGCCCTCTGCTCCGTCGGCGGCGGCGAACACGAGACAACCCTCCGAGTCGAAGCCGTCGCGCAGTGCGATCGCCATCGCCGGATCGTCCTCGACGATCAGCACCCGCAGCGGCTCCTCGCGCAGTGGATGCGGCTCAGGCGGCATGGGTCGGAAGCTCCACGGTGAACGTGCTGCCCGCGCCCGGCCGGCTGTCGACCGACACCCGGCCGCGGTGTGCGTCGACGATGTGCTTCACGATGGCGAGCCCCAGACCGCTCCCCTTGACCTCGTGTACCAGTCCGCTGCTGACCCGATAGAACTGCTCGAAGATGCGCTCCTGCTCGCCGGCGTCGATGCCGGGACCGTGATCGCGCACGGCCACGGTGACGAAGCCGTTCTGCTGTCCGAGGGCGACGCCGATGTGGCGGGCGTCGCCCGAGTACTTGATGGCGTTGTCGATCAGGTTGGTCAGCACCTGTCCGACGGCCGGTGGATCGACCCATGCGGGCGGCAGCGGCGTCGGCGGTGAGGTGACGTCGACGCTGAAGCCGTCCTGCCGGAGCCGTACCTCGAAGGTGCGCAGCGTCTCTTCGACCAGCGCTCGCACGTCGGCGCGCTCGAAGCGGTAGAGCTTTTGTCCCGACTCGATCTTGGCGAAGTCGAGGATGTTGTTCACCAGATGAGTCAGGCGCCGGCACTCGGCCTCGATGTAGTCGCCGTACTCGCGAACCTTGGCCGGCTCGTTGACCCGCCCGAGCCGCAGCAGCTCGCCGAACACACGGATCGAGGCGAGCGGCGTGCGCAGCTCGTGCGAGACGCTGGAGACGAAGTCGGTCTTCATCTGTGAGAGCTGGGTGGCGCGCACGGCGTTGCGCTGGGCGAGCAGCACGGCTGCGAGCAGCGCCGCTGCCAGCATCAGCGACAGCGAAACGTCGCCGATGAAGCGGCGCTGCGCCCACTGCTTGGAAGTTTCCGAAGGACTGCGCACGATCAATGATCGGTCGGTGAAGATGAAGCGGAAGGAGGCATCGACGTCGGCGCCCGGCGCGGTGGTCGAGCGGCCGTTCTCGCGCACGCCCAGCTCGATCTCGAGGTCGTGACGGAGTGGCTCGGGCACCAGGGCCTGCTCGGCGCGGGTGAGGCTCGGCAGCAGCACGTCGCTGAAGTAGGCGCTGTCGAGGATCATGCCGGCGGCGCCGCGCACGTGTCCGTTGCTGTCGCGAATCGGTCGCAGAATGACGCGATTGTCGGGGTCTTGCTCGTCCACCGACGGCGATACCGATTGGATCGGAGTGCCTTCTTCGGCGACGACGCGCCATGGCGCGGCGGCGACGCGTGCGGCGCGCGCCTCCACTTCGCTCGCCGTCGTCGCCGCGCCGCCGGTCGGAGCGAAGAACAGAGCTTCGCTGTCGGGCGTCGCGAAGTCGATGACGAAGTATCGCTTGATGCCGGCGCCGTCGCGCGATGCGAAGTGCGCGTCGAGTGCGGCGCGCCGATCGCCGGCGAGCAGGCCGGCGGGGACCTGTAGCGCGTCCTCGACGCGCTGGCGGTAGAACGCCTCGGTACCGCGCAGGATGGTGCGGCCGTAACCCTTCAACGCCAGGCGGTTCGACGCAGCCGAAGTTTCCTCGAGCTGCGCCAGGGTTCGGAGCTGCAGTACCAGCAGCACGGCCAGTGGGATCAACACTGCTGCGAACGCCAGCCAGCGGCCGGCACCGCGCGTCGTCAGGCTCGAAGCACCGCCCGGCATGGTTCGGGAGTATACACCCGGCCGAGGGTCATCGAAGCAGGCGCACCGCGGCCTTTTACGTCTTTTTACCGGGGGCCGATGGCCCCACCTGGGTTTGGCCCGTACACTCCCTCCTTGTGCGCGGGATCCCTCTACGTCTGGCAATCGTTCTGATGATCGCGGGTTGCACGGTGGGGCCCGACTACAAGCCACCGGAGGTTCCGGTCCCGGAATCGTGGAGCGCGGCGCCGCCGGAGGTGCAGCGCGATGCGGAAGCCGAGATCGCGGTCTGGTGGCAGCGCTTCGGCGATCCCCAACTGACCTCGTTGATCGAACGCGCCGTACGCAACAATCTCGACCTGCGCCAGGCGCAGGCGCGGGTCGACGAAGCGCGGGCGCGGCGTGGCATCTCGGCGGCGCGGTTGTGGCCGACCGCCGACGCCGGTACCAGGGCGAACTTCACCTCCGGTGCGGCAAACCCCGCCATCGGTGGCAGCTCGAGTGTGTTCATCGCTGCCCTCGACGCCTTCTGGGAGATCGACGTCTTCGGTGGCACTCGTCGCTCGGTCGAAGCGGCCGATGCCGACGTCGACGCGTCGGTCGAGTCGCGGCGCGCCGTGTTGTTGGGGCTCACCGGCGCCGTCGCGGCAACCTACATCGAGCTGCGCGGCTTGCAGGGCCGCATCGGTGCGGTGCGGGGCAACCTCGAGGCGCAGCGCGAGACCGGAGAGCTGACGCGCGCGCAGCGCGAGTTCGGCCTGGCGAGCGACCTCGATGTCGAGCGCGCGCGCGCCCTGGTCGCCGCCACGGCTGCCGAGTTGCCGCCTCTGGAAACGGCGCGCAGCGCCGCGACCTATCGGCTGGGGGTCTTGCTCGGCGAGTCCCCAGCGGCACTGCAGGCCGAGCTCGGCACCGACAAGGCGATCCCGTCGGCGCCCGCTGAAGTGCTGACCGGCGTGCCCGCCGACCTGATGCGGCGCCGACCCGACCTCAGCCGCGCCGAGCGCGAGCTCGCCGCCGCCACGGCGCGCATCGGCGAAGCGAAGGCCGACCTCTATCCGCGCTTCACGCTCACCGGTTCGGTCGGGTTGCGCAGCGAGGACGTGAAAGATCTTTTGCAGGGGCGATACAACTACGCAGCGCTCGGTCCGAACGTGGTCTGGCCGATCTTCGCCGGCGGCAGCATCATGGCCAACATCGACGCGCAGAACGCCCGCCAGCAGGAGCGGTTGGCGAACTACCAGCAGACGCTGCTGCTCGCCCTCGAGGACGTCGAGAATGCACTGGTGCGCTACGCCCGCGAGCAGGTCCGCCGCGCCGCCTTGCGCGAAGCGGTCGAGGCCAACCGCGAGGCGGCCATCCTGGCGCGCCGCCTGCACGCCAACGGTCTGATCGAATTCCTCGACGTGCTCGTCGCCGAGCGCTCTTTGCTCGAGTCCGAAGACCGTCTCGTAACGAGCGAGACCGCCGTCTCGACCAGCCTGGTGTCGCTCTATGTCGCGCTCGGTGGCGGTTGGGAGCAGGCCGAAACACTGGCACTGGCCGACTCATGAGAGCGCGCACCATCTTGCTGCTCGGCACCGCTGTGCTTGTCGCCGCGGCATTCGTCCTCCTGCGCCCGTCGCTGTCGCGCGAGGCGCCGCCGGCACCGGCGGCCGACGTGAAGCCCGATCTGCTGCGTTCGGAAGGCTACGTCGTGCGCCCCAGCCGGTTGAGCGACACGGTGCGCACAATCGGTACGCTGGCGGCGAACGAAGCGGTCACCGTAGTCGCCGAGCTGTCGCGCCGCCTGGTGGCCGTCGAAGTGGTGGAAGGAAGTGAGGTCGAGGCCGGTGCGCTTTTGTTCAAGCTCGACGACGCCGACCTGCGCGCGCAACTGACCGAGCTCGAGGTGCGGCGACGGCTCGCGGCGCGCACGGCCGAACGCCAGCAGGCGTTGCTCGCCTTCGACAAGAAGGCGCTCAGCCAACAGGCGTTCGACCAGGCGCAGGCGGAGCTGCAATCGGTCGAGGCGCAGATCGCGGCGCTGCGGGTCACACTCGCGAGGACGGAGATCCGCGCTCCGTTTAACGCCCGCGCCGGGCTACGGCGTGTCAGTGAAGGCGCTTGGATCACGCCCGAGACGCCGCTCATCACTCTGCAGGACACGAGCCGGATCAAGATCGATTTCGCGCTTCCAGAGCGTTACGCGGGCGCCATCGCGATCGGAGATTCATTCAACTTCGAGGTCGCCGGCCAGAGCGAGCGCTTCACTGGCACGGTAGTGGCGATCGAACCTGCCATCGATCTCCCGACTCGCAGCCTGTTGATCCGAGGCGTCAACGACAACCGCGCCCGCCTCCTGATGCCTGGCGCCTTCGCCAGCGTCGAGGTTCCAGTGGCGGCGCCGACCGATGGAATACTCGTCCCGGCGCAGGCGGTGGTGCCGTCGGCGACCGGCCATGCCGTCTTCGTGCTCAGCGACGGCCGCGCGGTGCAACGTGAGGTCGAGATCGGCCCGCGCACCCGCGACGCGGTGGAGATCCGCCAGGGGTTGGAGGTGGGAGAGACCGTCCTGACTTCGAACCTGTTGCGCTTGCGCGACGGTGTCGCCGTCGAGCTCGCGGAGGCGGCGCCGCCGCCCGAGCCTGCGCCACCGGCCGAAGCAGGCGCGCCATGAGTCTCTCCGACGTCAGCATCCACCGACCGGTGCTCGCCACGGTCTGTTCGTTGGTGATCGTGCTGTTCGGCGTCGTGTCTTTTCTCTTTCTCGGCGTGCGCGAGTATCCCGCCGTCGACCCGCCGATCGTCACGGTGCGCGCGACGTACGTCGGCGCCAGCCCGTCGGTGATCGCGTCGCAGATCACCGAGCCGCTCGAGCAGCTCATCAACGGCGTCGACGGGATCCGGGTGCTGTCTTCGACGTCGAGCGAAGAGCGCAGCCAGATTCGCGTCGAGTTCAACATCGGCGCCGACCTCGAGGCGGCGGTCAACGATGTGCGCGACAAGGTGTCGCAGGCGATCCGCCTGCTGCCGCCGGACGCGGACCCACCGATCGTCGAGAAGTCCGACGCCGATACCGAGCCGATCCTCTTCATCGCCGTGCAGAGCGCGCAGCGCAGCATCGAGGAGGTCAACGACTTCGCCGATCGCGTCATTCGCGAGCGCATCCAGACCATTCCCGGCGTCAGCACGGTGCGGATCTTCGGGGAGAAGCGTTACGCCATGCGTTTGTGGCTCGATCCGGTCCGCTTGGCTGCGCACGGCCTGACGGCGTCCGACGTGCAGGAGGCGCTGGCGGCGCAAAACGTCGACTTGCCCAGCGGCCGGCTCGAGGGCAGCTCGGTCGAGCTCAGCCTGCGCACCGCAGGTCGGCTGACGACGCCCGAAGAGTTCGAAGCGATGATCCTCCGAGAAGCCAACGGCCGGCAGATTCTGCTGCGCGACGTCGGCCGCGCCGAGCTCAGCGCCGCCAATCTGCGCAGCGGCGTCAAATCGAACCTCGTGCCGATGATCATCCTCGCCGTGTTGCCGCAGCCGAACACCAACGCCATCGCCATCGCCGACGAGTTCTACCGCCGTCTCGAGGACATCCGCCGCGGCACTCCGCCCGACTACGGTATCGAGGTTGCGTACGACACGACGATCTTCGTGCGGCGGTCGATCCTCGAGGTCCAGGAGACGATGGTGATCGCCTTCGTCCTCGTCGCCTTGGTGATCTTCCTGTTTTTGCGGAGCTGGCGGTCGACACTGATCCCGGTAGTCGCCATCCCCGTCAGCATCGTCTCGGCGTTCTTCTTGATGTACCTCGCCGGTTTCACGATCAACGTCCTCACTCTGGTGGCGTTGGTGCTCGCCATCGGTCTGGTCTGCGACGACGCGATCGTCGTGCTGGAGAACATCTACGCCAAGGTGGAGCAGGGAAGCACGCCGCTTGCAGCCGCCATCGCAGGCTCGCGCGAGATTGCGTTTGCGGTGGTCTCGACGACCGTGACACTGGCTGCCGTGTTCGTCCCGATTCTGTTCCTGGAAGGGATGACCGGGCGGCTGTTTCGCGAGTTCGGTGTCGTCGTCGTCGGCACGGTGCTGGTGTCGGCCTTCGTGGCGCTGACGCTGTCGCCGATGATGTGCCGATTCCTGCTCGACGCGCGCGCCGGCGAAGGGCGCTTCTATCTCGCCACCGAACCGTTTTTCGTGGCGATGACCACCGGCTACCGGCGCTCACTTACCGCATTTCTCCACCGGCGTTGGCTCGCCCTCCCGCTGGTGGTGCTGTGCGGCGGCGCGATCGCGTTGCTCTGGCGTGCCTTGCCCTCTGAGCTCGCGCCGCTCGAGGATCGCTCGAACATCCGTGTCGCCCTGCGAGCGCCCGAGGGCTCGGCGTTCGAGTACATGCAAGACCAGATGGATCGGATCGCCGTGTACATCCGAGACGAGTTGCCGGAGGTCGTGCACGCGCTGTCGATCACGGCGCCCGGCTCGTCCGGCGGCGCCGTCAACACGGGCATATTCACGCTCTTCATGAGCGACCCCGAGAGCCGTGAGCGCTCGCAGGAAGACGTCTTCCGCCAGCTCTCCAACGACCTCAACAACTTCACGGGTGTGCGCGCCTTTCCCGCTCAGCCGCCGACGATCGGCGACCGGCGCTCGGGCCAGCCGGTGCAGTATGTCCTGCAGGCTCAGACTTTGGACGAGCTGGTCGACGTCCTGCCGGAGTTCCTCGAAGCGGCCGCGGCCAGCCCACTGCTGCGATTCGTCGACGCCGATCTCAAGCTCAATCGACCTGAGGGCGCCGTCCGCATCGACCGCCGCCGCGCCGCCGAGCTCGGTGTCTCGGTGCTTGAAATCGCGCGCGCCTTACAGCTCGCCTACGGCGGCCAGCGCTTCGGCTATTTCCTGTTGAACGATCGCCAGTACGACGTCGTCGGTCAGGTGGAGCGCAACGACCGCAACGATCCGCGCGATCTCGCCAAGCTCTACGTGCGCTCGGCCGCGGGCGCCATGATCTCGCTCGACAATCTGGTGCGTTTCGATGAAACGGTCGGACCCGCCGCCATCTTCCGCTTCAACCGATTTACGTCGGCGACCGTCTCGGCCGGCCTTGCGCCCGGCGCGACAGTAGGCGATGGCGTAGCCGCGCTCGACGCAATCGCCGCCGAGATCCTGCCGTCGGCGATCCGCACCAGCCTCGCTGGACAGTCGCGCGACTTCGCCGACGCTGGGTCGAGCCTGCTGTTCGCCTTCGCGCTGGCCCTGGTGCTGATCTACCTGATGCTGGCGGCGCAGTTCGAGAGCTTTCGCGACCCGATCATCATCCTGATGACCGTGCCGCTGTCGATCGCCGGCGCGCTCGGTGCGCTTCTGGCGCTGGGCCAGACGCTCAACGTCTTCAGCCAGATCGGCATCATCATGCTGATCGGACTGGTGACCAAGAACGGAATTCTGCTGGTCGAGTTCGCCAACCAGCGCCGCGCCGCCGGACTCGACCGGGTCGAGGCTGCCATCGACTCGGCGACGGCACGCCTGCGGCCGATCCTGATGACGACGGCCTCGACACTGCTCGGCGTGCTGCCGATCGCGCTCTCGCTCGGCGGGGCCTCGGGCAGCCGGCAATCACTCGGCATCGCGGTGGTAGGTGGCCTGGCATTCTCGACAGCCCTGACGCTGTACGTCGTGCCGGCGATCTACACCTACCTGTCGAGCGCGCATGCAGTGGCCGCCGAGGAGGCGGGGATTCCCGTCGCGGCGATGGAATCCGCGTCGTAGTTCTGTTCTAACCGCCGGAGCTGGAGGAGCGGAGGTTATGATGTTGAACGGATCGGCTGGATCGCTGCGGGTGCGCGTGGCGACTGTGTCCGCCGCCGCGGTTCTGTCTGTCGCGATGGCGCCGGCGGCGCACGGTGTGGCCGCGGACGGCGCGTGTTGTCTATCCGACGGCTCCTGTGAAGATTCGCTCGACTTCGAGTGCGAGACGAGCGGTGGCACGTTCGTCGGCTTCGGCACGTCGTGCGAGGCCGTCGCCTGCGACGGAACGATGGCGCCGGTATTGTCGGGCGCGGCGTTGTTGCTCGTCGCGTCCTTGCTTGCGATCACCGGCGTTCTGGCCCTGCGCCGGCGTTTCTCACGCTGACGGAAGCCCGCGCCTCCAGCCACTGCCGGCTCACGGCGCGCTGCGCCGTTCGAGACTGCGCTGCAGGCCGTCGGGTGGCGGGCTGCCCGTGACCGGGCTTCCCGGGGGCGATCGGTCTACTTGCCGAGCGCGTTGACGGCGCGGCTGAGACGGGAGATGCGGCGGCTGGCGGCGTTCTTGTGAAGGACGCCCTTGGTGGCCGCTTTGTTGAGCTCTTTGATGGCGGTGCGGAGCTCGGTTTCGGCTTTCTCGCCGCTGTTTTCGGCGACGGCGGCGCGCACCTTGCGAATCTGCGAGCGCATTCGCGAGGTGATGGATCGATTGCGCTCCTGGCGCTTTCGGTTCTGACGCTCGCGCTTGATTGCCGATGTGTGTCTGTCTGCCACGGGAAACTCCTGCTGCGGAACCGGGACGGCTACCACGGAGGGATGGTTCGGTCAATCCGGGCGGGATGGTCGTCGGCTTGGGGCGATGGGCGGGACCGGCCGTACGCCGGGCACCGGTCGATGGCACGGCGCCCCGGCGCGTGAAATAGGATCGGCGGTTCGTGAGCAGCGAAAAGCGCAAGATCGCCCGGGCGGCCGGCGTGGTCAGCAGCCTGACCCTGATGAGCCGGATCACCGGACTCATCCGCGACGCGGTAGTCAGCTACCTCTTCGGCGCCGGTATCGCGGCCGAGGCCTTCTTCGTGGCGTTTCGGTTCCCCAACCTTTTCCGCCGCCTGGTCGGCGAAGGGGCGATGTCGGTGGCGTTCGTACCGGTGTTCTCCGACTACCTGGCCAACCGCTCGCGCGAGGAGTCGGAGCGGGCGTTGCGCGCCGTGCTGGGCGGTGCGTTCGTCGTGCTTCTGGTGATGTCGGCCGGTGGCGCGGCTCTCGCCGGTATATGGGTCGACGTCTTCGCGCCGGGCTTCGCGGCGACGCCGTCGCTGCGCGATCTGGCGGTCGAGCTGACGCGAATCCTCTTTCCGTATCTGACCTTTATCGGGCTGGTGGCGGTGCTAGCCGGCTACCTGAACGCATGTCGCCATTTTGTCGCACCGGCGCTCTCGCCGGCGTTGTTCAACGTCGTGCTCATCGCCGCCGGGCTGGCGCTCTACGCCCTGCTCGGGATGCAGGTGCAGGCGCTCGCCTACGGGGTGCTGATCGGTGGGGCCTGTCAATTGGCTCTGCAACTCGCGGTACTGCGCGCGCGCGGTGTCGCACTCCGACCTCTCGGCGAGTTGTGGCGGCCGCGCCACGAGGCGGTCCGCCGCGCACTGGCGCTACTGCTGCCGGCGGCGCTCGGAATGGCGATCTTCCAGGTCAATCTGATGGTCGGCACGATGCTCGCGTCCACGCTGCCGCTCGGCAGTGTCTCCTACCTCTGGTACGCGGATCGCGTCTTCGAGTTCCCGCTCGGGCTGTTCGTCGCGGCGCTCGGCACCGCCGCGCTGCCCAGCATGTCGAGCCAGGCGGCGCGCGGTGACGTGGCGGGCATGCGCGACAGTTTGGGATTTGCGCTGTCGCTGATGAACTTCGTCGCCGTGCCGGCGACGGTCGGTCTGATTCTACTCGCCGAGCCGATCACCGCGCTGCTGTTCCAGCGCGGTGCCTTCGGTGCCGTCGAGACGGCGATGACGGCGCAGGCGTTGCGCGCCTACGCGCTCGGCTTGTGGCCGGTGGCGGCGGTCCGCCTGCTGGCCCCCGCCTTCTATGCGCTCGGCGACGCTCGCACTCCGGTGTACGTCGCACTCGTCGCGGTGGTCACCAACGTCGTATCGGGGGTGATGCTCATGGGGCCGGTGTCCGCCGGTGCGGTGCCGCAATGGCTGGTCGACTTTGCCGGCCGAGTTTCGGTCGCCGATCTCGATCACGGCGGGCTGGCGCTCGCGACTTCGATTGCAGCCATGGTCAATGCCGCCTGCCTCGCCGCGCTGTTGGCGAGGCGCCTGGGCGCCGGGCCCGGTGGTGTCGCTGGTTCGCTGTTGCGCAGCGCCGCTGCGACGCTGCCGATGGCCCTCGCCGTTTACGCGAGCGCGCGCTGGTGGGGCGCGGATGGAGGTCTCGCCGAGCGGGCCGTTGCCCTCGGCGCCTCGATCGCGCTGGGTATCGTGGTTTTCGGTACCGCCGCACTGTTGCTCGGCGGCCGCGAGATCGAACAGGCCCGGGCGCTGGTCACGGAACGCATCCGTCGCTCGGGCTGAGCCGCGCCGGCTCGGCGTCACGTCGCCCCGCCGTGAGCGGGAATCGCAGCCGACCTGGCGCGGTGCGCGTGGCAGCACCATGCCTCGCCCTCGCCACGGCTCTTGCACGATCCCGCCCGCAGGCCGTCACGACCGGCTGCTCTACTCGGATCATGGGGCGATCGACAGCATGCCGTGTGATACCTGCGAATGCGCGGCGGAGACTCGCCGCGCTTGCCATCGCCGCCGCGTGGATGTGGATTCATTGGCCGGCGCTGGACTGGCTCGGCGAGGTGATGTGGCGAGAGCCGGTGCAAGGAGCGCTGGTCTTGCTGCTCGGACTGGTCGCCGGCATCTCCTCTCGAGGCAGTGCCGACGCGACGCGACACCTGCCCGTGCGGGATCCGTCGGCTCTGGCCGCGGTGGTGGGCGGTACGGCGGGCTATCTGCTGGCCGAGCGCACCTGGGGCGTCGAGATCGTCTCTGCGGCGCTGACGGCACTCAGTGCTTGGGGCCTACTCAGCCTCTATCATCCCGAGCGCCGCCGTCTCACCGCGCTGCTGCTCGTCGCGGCGCTGCCACTCGGCGCCTACCTCGATGCCTACGCGGCCTTCCCTCTGCGGTTGGCTTCGGCGCAAGCCGTCGCGAGATCGCTGACCGCCGTTGGCGTCGCGTCGATGTCGTCCGCGACCATCATCGAGCTGGATAGCGGTGTCGCGCAGGTCGATGCGCCGTGCAGTGGCGTGCGCAGTTTGTGGATGGGCGCTCTCTTCTATCTGGTCGCGAGTTGGCGAGCGCAGGTGCCGCTCGGCGTATGGTGGTTGCTGACGGGTGGAGCTCTGGCGGCGGCTCTCGTGGCCGTCAATGCGGTGCGGATTGCGCTTCAGGTTCTGATCGGAGTCGCGGCCGCGCAACCCGCGGTCGCGGCGGCATTGCACGTGCCGCTCGGAATCATCGGATTTACCATCTGCGGTGCGGCCGCTGTGATTGCTCTGCGCGGGCTCGGCCGCCGATGCGAGTCGTTAACCTCACCGCGACCACCGTCCGGCCCGTGGGTGCAGCCGCTGCTTCTCGGTGCGCTCGTCGGCGCGGCGTTTCTACACGGCCCGAGCATCGAGCGAACGGAGCCGCGATGGCAGCTCCGATTGCCACCCGAGCTGAACGGACGCGCCATCGCTCTCAGCGACGACGAGATGGAGTTCTTCCGCCGCCGTGGCCCGGCCAGTGCGCGCAAGTACGGCATCCACACCGGCGCCATCTCGGGGTCCATGCTGGCGGTTTACAGCCGCACATGGAGGGCACATCACAACCCCGAGCATTGCCTGGTCGCGGATGGCCATCGGCTCGGCCGTAGCCGCACGATCGAAGCAGCGCCGGGTATGCCGGTTCGCATGGTCGCAGTCGGCGACGACCACACGGCCTTCTACTGGTTTCAATCACCGCGGCGCATCACCGACGACATCGGTGCTCGCGTCTGGGCCGACGTCGCTCGCGGTGAGGACGACTGGGTACTCGTGTCGGTGTTGCTCGAGCACAGCCGACAGGCGGCCGCGTCTGACACGATCGCGCTTCTCAACTGGATCCGATCTTCGGTTGCGGCGGGTCTGCACGACCGCGACCGCGCCGCGGGTCTTCGCGCCGCCGTCGAGATCCCACTGACCGATCGAGGAGGTTCGACTCTATGAAGTTCATCGGGATGCTGCGGCCGCGATTCATCGGAATCGCATTGTTCTGGTCGTGGAGCTTCATCTTCGCGGTGTTCATCTTCGCCGGGCTCGGGCCGACCGTGCTCGCTGCTCTGCTGCAAGCCGCGTACTTCGGCGACCTCCCCTGGGATTATGTGCTGTTCACCTTGCTTCTGGGCGGGCTGCCGCTCGTGTTCATTCCGATCGGGCTTTGGATGTCGTGGCTCCGGCCGGAGCGCATGCTGGCGCTGTTCTACGGGCTCGAAGCGCCATTGCTCACCCTCTGTCTCGTGCGCCTGTTTCTGCTTCGCCAGCTCAACCCGGCCACAACGCTCATGCTGGTGCTCATCGCGGCGGCGTTTGCAGGCTTTGCGTATGACCTGATGCGCAGCGAACGGCGCAGCGCGCCGGCGGCATGGCAGCTCGTCGTCGCATGCAGTGGGGCCGTCGTAGCGGTCCACATCGGGGTGCTGCTCGCGTTCTACACGGTTCCGCTGGGATGGAAGCTTCTGGAGACCTTCTTCTCTGGTGAGTTCTGGCTCGCGTGCGTCAAGGCCGTTCTCGAAGCACCGGCAGCGTTCTTCATGGCGGTCGTCTTCGGCGGAGGTTTGTTCTTCTACTCAGCGACTCTGTTCGTCGGCCTGCCGTATGCCATGGTTGCGCTGTACGCCGCCTGGTGGCGGCGGATGGTACGCGCCTTTGCGATGGCGCACGGCTGGAAATCCAGCGTAGCGATCTCATGCGTGGCCTTTGCAGGGATCGCGGCGAGCTTCCTCTATGCCGGACGACAGCCGCAGGGGTGGGCGTTTGAATTGCTCGCCGAGCCAGTCACGGGCGGCGAGGATCTTCGGACTCGGCTGGACGAATCGGCCGCCATCCGTCGCGGCCTGCTCAACGCTTACCTGGCACCGTATCGGTACGTCAGCTCGACCGGTGAGAACCAACACATCGCGACCATCTATCGAAAGACCTTCGATGCCGGCCCGGAGACGGCGCGCGTCCTGCAGGATGCGTACGACTTCTTCGCCGCGCCGCTGCTCTACGACGGCGCCTCGTTGCGCGCCGACAGCAGGCGCGCCGAGGCGCTCTACGAGTCGTTTTTCGACAGCACGATACAAGAGGGAGAGCGGGTAGCCATCCGCGACGCGCTCAACGCTACGCACGATCGAGACGGGATCGAAGCTGGTCTGCTCGATGTCGGCGAGCGGAACGTGCGGCTGGTTTCGCAGGTGGTGAGGGTGGATGCGCGGGGCGACTGGGCGGAGATCGACGTACACGAGGAGTACGAAAACGACACCCGCGAGCCGCAGGAGGTTCTTTATTACTTCACGCTACCGGAATCGGCGGTCGTGACCGGGCTCTGGCTCGGAACCAGCTCCGATCGCAAGAGCGCCGATCGATTCGCCGTCTCACCGCGCGGTGCGGCGCAGCGGGTCTATCGAGCTCAGGTGCGCGAGGTTCGTGATCCCAGCCTGCTCGAGCAGGTGGGTCCGTACCACTATCGCTTACGCGCCTTTCCGATCCCGCCGCGGCCCGGTCAGGGGAGCGCCGGGCTGCCGCCTGCACGGATGCATTTGTGGTTCCGGTATCGCGTTCTGGCGGCGGACGGTAGTTGGCCGTTACCCGCCCTGATCGAGGCGCGCAACGTGTACTGGGACGCGAGAACCGTTCGCATCGGCGCCGGCGTCACTGGGTCGGGCGGCACCGGCGAGGGGTGGCTCGAACGACAGTTGCCGGCTCCGATGACCAGGCGCGATCATGCACATCGATTGGAAGGCGGCACTACGGTGCGAGTCGTGCCCTTGGAGGATGCCGGCGTCGCGCTGCCGAGCGGACGGCGTTATGCGGTCGTGCTGGATCGGTCGTTCAGCATGGAGCGCGTGCGCGACGAGTTGGCGGCTTCGATCGTCTGGCTACGCGACGAGATAGAGCCGGGCAACGACGTCGATCTGTATCTGACTTCGGCGACCACGCGCGGCGAGCAGCCGCGCGTGGTCGAGCACACTTCCGAGCTCGATGAGCGATCCATGGTGTTCTACGGCGGCCAGAAGAGCATCGATCTGCTGCGGCAATTTCGCGATCTTAGTGGAGGGCGAAGTTACGAAGCCGTCGTCGTGCTCACCGACGCGGCCGGGTTCGCTTTGGCGGCGACGCACGAGGAGGCGGTCGAGGTCGCGATGCCGGTCTGGGTTGTTCAGCTCGGCGAAGGCGAAAGCACTGGCTTTGACGACTCGTCGATCGCCGCCATCCAGATGCACGGCGGCGCCGTCGTGCGGGCTCTGCCCGAGGTGTTTGAACGCCTCGAGGTCGCGCGGCGCCACGGCGTGACCGGCGCCGACGCCATGGACGGCTATGTCTGGAGAATCGAGGTCGGTAGTGCCGCTACCGCGGCGCATGACGACGATGGCTTTGCGGCGCTCGCAGCGCGTTTCGCGATCGGCGCGGCGATGCGCTCGCGAGACGCGACTGATCTCGCAGCCATGGCTGCGGTCCATCGGATTGCGCAGCGCTACGAGGTCGTCAGTCCCTACTCGTCGATGATCGTGCTCGTCGACGACCGGCAACGCGCCGAGCTGGCTGCGGCCGAGCAGCGCGACGATCGCTTCGCGCGCGCCGTCGAGTCGGGGATGGAGTCGTTGAGCACGCCGTTCGACCCGTTCGCGACCTCGAGCGGGATCGCCGCCACGCCGGAGCCTGAAGAGTGGATGCTGATGATCGTCGCGAGCATCCTGCTCGCCGTCTCGGCACGGATGGGGTGGTTGCGGCCTACCGGGCGACCGTTCGGCTGATACGGGGCGGACTACGCGCCCTGCTCGCTGAGGCGGCGATCGCGCACGAAGAGGAAGAGCGGAAACGCCACGGCGAAAGCGACCGCGAACGTGATCACGACGTAGGCCCACCAGTGCCGCAAACCGAGGCGGCGCGTCTCGTGAAACGACCAGACGAGGAAGGCGATGGTGCCGATCAAGAGATCGTTGGACAGCGACGCGGAAGCGTTGTTGGCGTAGCCGGCGGCGACGAAGTCGGCGACGTCGAACGAGCCTCCCGACTCGGCCATGAAGGCGAGATTGAAGTACCACGTCGCCATCAGCCCGAGTGCGGAGAGCGCCAGATAAAAGGTCTGTCGCGGCGTCAGATCGGCAAACATCTCAGCTCACCGACTTCGCGGTGCCGAAGCGCACGGCGGCTCGCGCCCGTGCCTTGGTCGCTTCGATCTCGCGATCGCGCGGCGGAGCCGTCGAGACCAACGAGTCGAGCAGCTCGTGCATGGCGCCAGCGACCTGTTCGACGGCGCGATCGAATGCCGCCTCGTTGGCCTTCGACGGCTTCGTAAAACCGCTCAGCTTGCGCACGAACTGCAGCGAGGACGCGCGGATCTCCTCGTCCGTCGCCGGTGGCTTGAAGTTGTGGAGCGTCTTGATGTTCCGACACATGAGAACCTCCCCTGCGCGGCGGTAATTTTCGATCAACCGACCTCGGCTTTGGCGCGTTGCCACGCTTCTTCCTTTTCGTCTTCGGACATCTCGGCGAGGTCGCGACCGCCGGTTTCGATGTTCGACTCCATGGCGCGGAAGCGGGCGGCAAAGCGATCGGTCGCCTTGCCGAGTGCGTCCTCGGAGCGGATCCCCAGGTGGCGTGCGAGCGAAGTCGCCGCGAAGAGCAGATCGCCGAGCTCGGCTTCGATGCGCTCGTCGCCTTCGCCGGCGACGGCGCTCTCCAGCTCGGCCAGCTCCTCGCGCAGCTTGTCGATGACTCCGCTCGGCTGAGTCCAATCGAAGCCGGCGGTGGCCGCCTTTTCGCCGATGCGATGGGCCCGGAGCAGCGCCGGCATGGCGCGCGGCACACCAGCGAGCGCCGATGCATCCGCCGAACCCTTCGCCGACTGGCGCCGTTCTTCCTGTTTGATCTTCGACCAGTTGCGCAGCACTTCCTCGGCGCCGCTGACTTCCGTGTCGCCGAAGACGTGCGGGTGGCGGCGCACCAGCTTGTCGCAGATCGCCTCGATCACGTCGCCGATCGCGAAGCGACTCGACTCCGCGGCCATCTCGGCGTGAAAGACCACCTGCAGCATCAGGTCTCCCAGCTCGCTGCAGAGTTCGCGGTCGTCGTTCGAGTCGATTGCCTCGAGGACCTCATACGCTTCCTCGATCAGGTAGGGCTTGATCGACGCGTGTGTTTGCTCGCCGTCCCAGGGGCAACCGCCCGGCGCGCGGAGGCGATGCATGATGGCGACGAGTCTCTCGAAGCGCTCTCCGTCGGTCATCAGCCGCCGCTATCGCAGCATCGGCAAGAAAGCAAAGTGAGGATCGAGCGCGAAGCCGTGCTCAGCGCAGAAGCGAGGTCTGGTTGGCGTGCGCGCTGGCGAATAGCTGCTCGAAGGGCATTCGGCTCGCCATCGCGCAAACGACCCCGCCTTCGATGTTGGTCAAGGAGATGTGGACGCCTTCGCGCTCGAACAATCGGCTGCGATTGAACACCCGGCCGCCGCTCGGCAGATCGATCTGGTCGGCGGGAAAGCGCCGGCAGATGACGGGAGTACCGTTCGAATCATAGATGGTCAGCGTCGTCATGACGTCGCCGACGTGCGAGATGCTACCGCCGACGAGGCGGATGCCGTACGGGTCCAGGTCAGGTACGGTTTGCTCGAAGGTCATGCCGCGATGCGCGTAGAAGGCTCGGAGCTCCGCCAGATTGCTGGTGGCGAGTTGCGGCGCGATGTTGTCGATGCGGGCGATGTCGCTGGCCATCGTGCCGACCAGGTCGCTGCCGCCGCCGCGCAGCAGGGGGATCAGGCTGAGCAGCAACAGCGCCGCGATGGCGCCGCCGAGGATCAGGCGGGTCGGACGGGCCCTCTTGGCCACGGGCGCGGTGTGCACGGCGGTGCTGCGAGCGATCGCATGGCGAAGCGAATCGGGTGCCACCTGAGTGGCGCGTCGCCGCGCCAGCAATCCTTTGACGGCGATCTGGCCGCTGTGAAGAGCCTCGCACGGCGGGCAGGCACGGGCATGGTCGTCGGCGCGTTCCAGCTCCGTGCTAGGGAGTTGGCGGTCCGCGTGGGCGGCGACTAGTTCCTTGTACTCGCTACACTTCATCGGGGTTGCGGTGCCCTTGCCGATTCCTCATACCCGCTGAACACGGTTAAGGCGAGCGAAGGTTCCCGTTTCCGCCTGTTGAGCCGGTTGCGAGAGAGGCGAGCTTGCGAGGCACCGCACGGGGCTGTAATTTTTGCCGCTCCATGGCCCAGGTCACGATCTACACTACCCTCGTTTGTCCGTTCTGCGTGCGCGCCAAGCGCCTGCTCGATCACAAGGGCGTGGCGTACGATGAGGTCGACGTCAGCTACGACGCAGCCCTGCGCGAGAAGATGATCGCGGAGTCGGGCCGCCGGACAGTGCCGCAGATATTCATCGACGGCACCCCGGTCGGCGGCTATGAGGAGTTGCAGTCCCTGGAAGATCGCGGCGAGCTGGATCCCATGCTCGGGCTCGGTTGACGGGTGGCGTGGTACCCGCAAGGGCCCCAACGATGAGTCGAATCCGCTAATCCTGATGCTGATCGGCATGACGGACCCGGCTGGGCAGAGTGCTTCTTTCGAGCGGGTCGCGCTGCCGTTGATGGACCAGGTCTTCACGACCGCGCTGTATCTGACGCGCGATCGCGCCGAAGCCGAGGACCTCGTTCAAGAGACGTACCTGCGCGCACATCGCTTCTGGAGTCGTTTCGAGCCGGGCACGAACTGCCGCGCATGGCTGTTGACGATCGCGCACAACCTGTTCCGCAACCGCTACCGCGAGAAGCAGAAGTCGGCGCGCGATGTCGAGTTTGACGACACCGTGTTGGATGCCGACGCTTTATCCGGCGATGGCGGGAGCGGGGACCCGGCCGAGGTGATCCTCTCGCAAGCGCTCGACGCGGAGGTCGACGAGGCATTGAAGGCACTGCCGGCGGATTATCGGGAGGCGATCCTGCTGGTCGACCTTCAGGAGCTGTCATACGAGGAAGCGGCCGCGGCGATGGACTGCCCGATCGGCACGGTGCGGTCGCGACTATCCCGGGGTCGCCGGCTCTTGCAGCGGGCTCTCCTGGACTACGCTCGCGAGCGCAGGCTCGTCCGCGACTGAAAGTGCGGAACGGCCGGGCATAAGCCTGGCCGGGCGCCGAGCTGGGTCGCTTCCAACGGCGGCACGAGAGGCCGCCCGTCAGGCGGTACCCGCGGGATCGAACCGGATCCATTCCCGCGACCGGCCAGGATTTACGTCGCGCGGGAGGCTGTGCTAGCGGATACGACTTTACGGCAGTTCCTCATCGCGCAGAGGTAGATCCATGTCCGGCCACTCGAAGTGGAGCACAATCAAACACAAGAAAGCCGCCAAAGACGCCAAACGCGGCAAGCTCTTCAGCAAGCTGATCAAGGAAATCACGGTCGCGGCGAAGATCGGCGGTGGCGACATCAACGCCAACCCGCGGCTGCGCACGGCGGTCACCACGGCCAAGCAGAGCAGCGTGCCGAACGACAACATCGATCGCGCCATCAAGAAGGGCACGGGTGAGATCGAGGGGGTCCAGTACGAGGAGATCCAGTACGAAGGCTACGGCCCGGGCGGAGCCGCGGTCCTCGTGCAGGCGATGACCGACAACCGCAACCGCACCGTGTCGGAGCTCCGACATCTGTTCAGCAGGTTCGGCGGCAACATGGGTGATGCCGGATGCGTGGCGTGGATGTTCCAGAAGCGCGGCGTCATCACGGTCGAGAGATCGGTCGTCGACGAAGAAAAGCTCATGGAGATCGCTCTGGAAGCGGGGGCCGACGACATCTCCGAGCAAGACGACGTGTTCGAGGTGGCGATGGAGCCGGAGGCCTTCAATGCGGTGAAGGAGGCCCTCGACGCGGCGGGCATTGCGACCAGTACCGCAGCGGTGACGATGGTGCCGTCCAACACGGTGGACCTGAGCGGCCCGCCCGCCGAGCGGACCTTGAAACTGTTGGACGAGCTCGAGGACCACGACGACGTCCAGGATGTCGCCTGCAACGTCGACATCGCTCCGGAAGAGCTCGAGCGGTTGAGCGCCGGGTAGTCGGTATCTGCCACATGGGCGGCCGCTGACGGGGCAGGTCCGCCTCCCCTCGGTCCGCTGTTTCGGCGGGACGTGCGCCGTACTTCCAATACGATCGAACGCGCGTGATCGGCGCTTCCGGGGTGTTTGCGGTTGCACCTTCGCTGCGCGAAGATTCGCCGACCGCGAGGCACTAGTTGCCCGCGGGGGATGAGTGGGCAGGAGGGGAGGTTGACCGTGAAGCCGCGGACCGCAGTGCAGGGCCTGTGCGTTCTGGGGATCGATCCCGGAACGACGGTGACTGGTTGGGGAGTCGTGCGGTCATCCGGCGATTCGCTGGAGCGGGTTGCCAGCGGCGTTTTGCGTCTGCGCGGCGAACGCGCCGCCAAGCTCGGGGCAATCTTCGCGCTGGTTCTGGATCTCTGCGAACGGCATCGCCCGGACGCGGTCAGTCTCGAGCAGAGCTTCGTCGGCGACAACGTCCAGACAGCGTTTCGGTTGGGTGAGGCCCGTGGGTCGGTGATGGTGGCGGCGGCGCGCTCCGGCGTGGCGGTGCACGAGTATTCGCCGGCGGCGATCAAGATGGCGGTGGCCGGCAGCGGCCGCGCCGACAAAGCGCAGATGGGGGGGATGGTGACGCGGCTGTTGGGCGTGACGACGGACCTCGTGGCGGATGAGGCGGACGCCCTCGGCGCGGCGATCTGCCACACCAACACCGCGCGCTTCGCGGCCAAGATCGACTGCTCGGCGCCGGCCGCGCGTGGTCCCGCCTTGAACATCGCCGCCGTTGCGCGCCGCGCGCGCAGCGGGCGAGCGAGGTGGCGATGATCGCCCGGCTCACCGGTCGGCTCGCCGTCAAATCGCCCGAGGGATTGGTAGTCGACGTGAACGGCGTCGGCTATCGAGTGATGGTGTCGCTCAATGCGTTTTCCGCATTGCCGGGCGAGGGCGACGCTGTCGAGTTATCGATCCACACGCAGATGCGAGACAGCGCGATCGAGCTCTTCGGCTTCGCGGACGCGATCGAGAAAGGACTGTTCCAGCGCCTGATCGCCGTATCGGGCGTCGGTCCGCGCATGGCCCTCACCATCCTCTCCGGGATTCCGACGGCGGATCTGATCGCCGCCCTGGCTGAAGGCAACGTGCGCCGTCTGGTGGGTATTCCCGGCATCGGCAAGCGCACGGCCGAGCGGCTCATCGTCGAATTGCAGGACAAGGTGCAATCGCTCGCCCTGTCGGCGCCGTCGCGCGGGCCTGCGGCGGTAGGGCCGGAGGACGAGGCCGTATCGGCTCTGGTCAATCTGGGGTATCGTGACGCGGACGCGGATAGGGCGGTGCGCGATGCCGCGCGCGGCGGTGCCAGGGATCTCGCGGCCTTGATCCGCGAAGCTTTGAAGACCTTGAGCGGATGAACGACCGAGAGCGAATCGTCGAGCCCCAGTCAGCCGAGGACGATGCCGGCTTCGACTCGGCACTGCGGCCTCTTCAGTTGGCGGACTACACCGGGCAGGAGAGTGTCAAAGCCAATCTCGAGGTTGCCATACAGGCTGCGCTGGGGCGGGGCGACAGTCTCGACCACACGCTGTTGTACGGTCCCCCTGGCCTCGGCAAGACATCTCTCGCCCACGTCATCGCGCGCGAGCTCGGCGTGAATCTGCGATCCACCTCGGGCCCGGTGATCGAGAAGCCGGGAGACCTGGCTGCGCTGCTGACCAATCTCGACGAGGGCGACGTGCTTTTCATCGACGAGATCCACCGTCTGCACCGCATCGTCGAGGAGATCCTGTATCCGGCGATGGAGGACTATCAGATCGACGTCATGATCGGGCAGGGGCCGTCGGCGCGATCGATCAAGCTGGATTTGAAGCGCTTCACGCTGGTCGGTGCGACGACGCGGACGGGATTGCTGAGCTCGCCCTTGCGCAGTCGATTCGGCGTGACTTTGCGGCTCGAGTTCTACAGCGCCGACGAGTTGGCGACCATCCTCCGGCGATCGGCTTCGATCCTCACCGTGCCCCTCGACAGCGAAGGCGCGCGCGAGATCGCCGGGCGATCGCGCGGCACGCCGCGCATCGCCAATCGGCTCTTGCGCCGCGTTCGCGACTTCGCCCAGGTGCGCGCCGACGGAAGGATCACCAGAGAAGTGGCACAGCGCGGGCTGGAGCTGCTGGACGTCGATCGCTGCGGGTTCGACCGAATGGACCGCGAGCTGTTGCGCACCGTGATCGACAAATTCGGCGGCGGGCCGGTGGGCGTCGAGACTTTGGCGGCGGCGATCGGCGAAGAGCGCGACACCATCGAGGACGTGTACGAGCCGTATCTGATCCAGCAGGGATTCTTGAATCGGACGCCAAAGGGACGCGTGGCGACGCCGGCGGCGTTCGAGTACTTCGGCCGCCAGGTGCAGCGAGAGGCATCACCACAAGGGAAGCTGTTCGAACCATGACCGGTGCGGCCGACCGCTCGGAGCGCCGCCGCCGCCGCCGTGAAGGCCTGCTGATCTTCTTCATCGCCGCCGCCTTCCTGGTGCTGGCGGTGTTGCAGACGCGCCTTCCCGAGTTCACCAACAGCGCTTCGCGAGCGGGCAATGTCATCTTTTTCCTGCTCATCAATCTCAACGTCATTCTTCTCGTCCTCTTCCTGTTTCTCGTCGCTCGCAACCTCGTAAAGCTGGTTGTCGAACGGCGGCAGAGGATTCTCGGCGCTCGGTTGCGGGCGCGTCTGGTGATGGCGTTTGTCACCCTGACGTTGTTCCCGACGCTTCTCCTGTTCGTGGTCGCCGAGGGGTTTCTCTCCGAGGCGATCAACAACTGGTTCAGCGTCCGCGTCGTCAGCTCGGTCGAGGGGGCGTTGAAGGTTGCGCATCGCTACTATCAGCGGGTCGGTGATGACGCCCTGCATCACGCCGCCGAGATCGGCGGCGAGTTGCGTCGACGGGATCTCCTGGCGCCGGGCAATCGCAGTCGGTTGCAGACGTTCATCGAGGGTGAACGGCGCCGCCTCAACGTGCAGGCGATTCAGATTGCCGACCACGGCGGCCCGCTGGCGCTGGCGCACGACGACGGGCTCGACGAGCGGACGCTACACGTCGCGACCTCCGACGTCGACGTCGCGTTCCGAGGGATGGATTTTACCGGAACGCAGAAGGCAGCCGATGGTGATCTGGTGCGCGGTGCGGTTCCCGTACGCGACATCGATGGCAGTGTCGTTGCCATCGTCGTGGTCGACTACGTCGTGCCGCGGGTCGTCAGTCAGGCGGCCAGAGAGACCGTGCACGCCTACGACGAGTACCGCCAGCTCGGCGTGCTGAAGCAGCCCATCGTAAACAGCTACACGCTGACCTTGTTGCTCATCACGTTGGTGGTGCTGCTGGCGGCGATCTGGTTCGGTTTCACGTTCGCCAAGGGCTTCACCGTGCCGATCCAGCGTTTGGGCGATGGTATGAGCGAGGTGGCGCAGGGCAATCTGGGATATCGTGCCGAGGCCGGTGGCGACGAGGAGTTCGCACCCCTCTTCGCTTCGTTCAATACGATGGCTGGCGAGTTGCAGACGACCCACTCGAAGCTCGACGAACGCCGCAGCTACATCGAGAATGTGCTGCGCAACATTACCGCCGGGGTGCTCTCGATCGACGAGGCCGGCATCGTCGCGGCGCTCAATCCGGCAGCGGGCAGCATGCTGACTCTCGACCCTGACGAAGTTCGCGGCCGGCCGTGGCGCGAGGCCCTGGCGCAGGATCAGCTCGCGCCTCTACGCGAGCTTCTCGACGAGGTGACGACCGGCGGCAAGGCTCGCATCGAGCGCCAGGTCAAGCTCGCGGCGGGGCCCCGTCAGTTGACGGCGTGGGTGACTGCGATCCACCTCGAAGACGAAACCGGTGCGGCACGTGGCGCCATCCTGTTTCTCGAAGACGTATCTTATCTGTTGCGCGTAGAGCGGATGGAGGCGTGGCGCGAAGTGGCGCGCAGGATCGCTCACGAGATCAAGAACCCGCTGACACCAATCCAACTGTCTGCGCAGCGTCTGCAGAAGCGCTATGGCAGTGTGCTCGGCCCCGAAAACGGCGCGGTGCTGCGGGAGTGCACGGACACCATCGTCGGCCAGGTGGAGCAGCTCAAGCGCCTGGTCAACGAGTTCTCGACCTTCGCGCGCCTACCCGCCGTCGAAGTGGCGCCTAATGACCTTGCCGCAGTGGTCGAGGAAGCGCTGGTGCTGTTTCGAGAGGGGCATGGCGACGTCGAGTTTGCGCTCGACGTAGAAGGCGGCCTGCCTGCGGTGGAGATCGACCCCGAGGCGATCAAGCGCGTCGTCGTCAACCTGCTCGACAACGCGGTCGCCGCCTGCCAGCGTGTCGAAGACCCGCGTGTGGACGTGCGGGTCCTGCACGATCGCACGGTGGGGGTGGTGCGGCTCGAGGTTGCGGACAACGGATCGGGGATCATCCCAGAGGCGCGTGGTCGCATCTTCGAGCCCTATTTCTCGACCAAGACCGACGGGACCGGACTCGGATTGGCCATCGTCGCGGCGATCGTTGCAGAGCACCGGGCCTACGTCCGGGTGTTCGAGAATCAGCCGTCCGGGACACGATTCGCCATTGATTTTCCGTTGCGCGCCGATTCGCCCCTGGCGACAGGGTTGGGTGCATGAATGCGGCGGTTCCGCTAGCTTGAGGCGCATTGGAGGGCCGAGCCCATGTCCACCGTACTGGTCGTCGACGACGAGAACGAGATTCGCAGCTCGCTGCGGGGGGTGCTGAACGACGAAGGCCTGCGCGTGCTCGAGGCGGAAGGTGGACGAGAGGCGCTTGCTATCGTCCGGCGCGAGCATCCCGAGCTGGTGCTCCTGGACGTCTGGATGCCGGATATCGACGGGATCGAACTGCTGCGACAGTTGCGCAGCGAGCCGCGGCGGCCGCAGGTGGTGATGATTTCGGGGCACGGCAACGTCGAAACCGCCGTGCAAGCTACCAAGCTCGGCGCCTTCGACTTCATCGAGAAGCCGTTCTCGATCGACTCGCTTCTCCAGGTGGTGAACCGCGCGCTCGACCATCACGCACAGGATGACGAATCCGAGGATGCCGCGATGAGGCCCGCCGGTGCGACGCTGGCGGGCGGGCGCGTGAGCATGCACCCGGAGAGGACGATTGGCCGCTCCGTGATTGGCAGCGGTCACGGCCTGCACACGGGAGTTCGATCCGGGCTCATTCTCTATCCGTTGCCGCCGGGCCGCGGCATCGTGTTCACGAACCTATCGTCGGGAGCATCGGTTCAGGCGCATCTCGATTTCGTGGAGTCGACCGGTTACGCGACGACTCTACACCAGGGCGACATGAGTGTTGCGACCGTCGAGCACTTGTTGGCTACCTTGCACGCCTACGGGATCACGAATGTGCTCGTGAAGGTGCAGTCCGAAGTCCCCGTGATGGACGGCTCGGCGCGCGAGTTTTGCGCGTTGATCGAAAGTGCCGGCATTCAGGAGCAGGGCGGCGGTGTCGAAGAGATTGCGGTCGACAGTCGGATCGCGATCGGCAGCGACGACCCCGAGGAAGAGGGAATCTCGATCGAGCCGGCGGACTCCCTGACGGTTTCCTACACTCTGAAGTATCCGCCGCCGGTCGGTACGCAGCGCTACACGTTTGAATACCGCGGTCCGGAGAGCTTCCGCGAAGAAGTCGCACCGGCGCGCACGTTCGGCTTCGTCAAGGACATGAAGGCCATGGCGTCCATGGGATTGGCGAGCGGCGGTCGACTCGACAACTGCATCCTCATCGACGACGAGAAGATCGTGAACACCGAGCTGCGGTTCCCCGACGAGCTCGCCCGACACAAGATCCTCGACGTGCTCGGCGATCTCTATCTGCTCGGCCGCCCGGTGAGAGGGCGCATCGATGCACGAATGACCGGCCACGCAGACAACATCGCGTTGTTGCGCGAGATCGCGAAAGTCGCGCGATAGAACGCGGCGCGACCCGAGTCGCTGATCCTCTTATCCCTTTACCGCGACGATCTGTGTCTCGAGGTGCAAGTCGCGACTGAGATCGCGAGCGACTCGTCGTGCGATGACGCGATCGGCCAGGTCGCGAATAATGACGCGGTAGCGCAGGTCGCCGCCGCCCTCGCTCTGCTCGATCGACGCGTGGTAGCCGAGCTTCGCCACCTTGCGCAGGAGATCTTGCGCGAGGGTTCGGCTGCGCAGCGCCGCGACCTGCACGTGGTAGCGGAACAGCGGCTCGGCGGTGACGCGGCTGCGGTCTCCCTGTGCGACGACGCGGGGGGGTGCGATCGGATCGGCCTCGACGACCGCCTTCGCGACCTGGCGCGGTTGCGGGTTTAGTCGGGGCGCGGGCTTTGACACGGCCGCGACTTGAGGCTCGGGCTTGGGCTCCGGCTTCGGCGCAAGGGCCTGACGCCAGCCGGTCTCCGTCGACCAGTCAGGTCCGGGCGAAGCGGGCTGCAGCCCGTAGTCGACCAGCAACTCGATATCGCCCCACAAGTTGGTGGAGCCGAGCACTACGACGATCACTTCGCGGCCGCCGAGCGAAGCGGCGCCGGCAAAACAGCGCTTGGCGCGATGCGTGTAGCCGGTTTTTCCGATCAGTTTGTAGGGCCGTTTGCCCAACAGCTTGTTGGTGTTGTGCAAGGCGATGTTGCGCCTCGACCCGGCCCGCGGATGAATCGTCTTCGAGCGCGTGCTCATGATCTCTCGCAGCTCGGGCACCGTGATCGCTTGGCGTACGACTACGGCGAGGTCGGCGGCGGAGCTGTAGTGACCGTTTGCCGGTAGGCCATTGGGATTGACGAAATTGGAGTTGCGCGCTCCGAGTGCCTGGACCGTGGTGTTCATCCGCTTGGCGAAGCTAGGCACCGATCCGGCGAGGCCTTCGGCGACGACGACGCTGGCGTCGTTCGCTGACTTGATCAGCATCGCATCGACGAGGTCATGCATGTTCATCGTCCAGCCGGGCTGCAACCAGATCTTCGACGGCTGCATCGAGCTGGCGTGCTTGCTCACGCGGACGTTGCGATCGAGTCGACCGCTGTTCGCAGCGACTAGAGCCGTAACCAGCTTTGTCGTGCTCGCCGGCGGCAACTGCATGTGGGGATTGCGGGCGAAGAGAACGCGATCGGTGGTGTTGTCGACGACGATGACCGCCTTGGCGGTGACCCGGCTCAGATCACCGAGAGTAGTCGACTGGGCCGGTGCCGCGAGCAGCGCGAGTGCTGCGACGACGCCGACGATTCCCTGATTCCCGGTTTTGGTTTCCATCCGCACCCCCAAGGGGAGGCATTTGAGCACAAAGGGAAACTTTTTCAACCCGAAATCTGAGGCGTGCCGGTGCAAATTCGAACGGAAACTCAGAGCGTTACGACTGAAAGCTCGAAATCATTAGAGGGCGAGGTCGGGAACGCGCCGAGACTGCTCCCGAGCCGAGGGTGGGTTAGGCGACAAAATTCGACTCGGCTCGCGGCCTGGCGTATGGTCCCCGGCTCGATGACGGAGCGGGCGACGGGGAAGGTTCCACCTCACAGTATCGAGGCGGAAGAGGGAGTCCTGGGGGGCATTCTCATCGACAATGCGTCCATCGACCGGGCTATCGAGATAGTGAGGCCGGACGACTTCTACCGCGAGTCGCACCGGAAGATCATGAAGGCGTTCGTCGAGCTGAACGGGCGCAACGAGGCGATCGACCTGATCACTGTGAGCGAGCTGCTGAAGGGCCGCAACGAGCTCGAAGAGATCGGCGGAGCGGCCTTCCTGGCCGAGCTCTCGGAACGCGTGCCGACGGCGGCCAACGTCGCGCAGTACGCGCGAATCGTGAAGGACAAGGCGATCCTGCGCGCTCTGATCACGACGATGAACGACATCTCGGTGCGCAGCTTCCAGGCGCCCGGCGACGTCGAGGCCTTTCTCGACGAGGCCGAGCAGAAGGTCTACGAGATCGCCGAGCGCAAGACTCGTCAATCGTTCTTCCACGTCCGCGAGATTGTGGTCGAGTCGATGAAGGCCGTGGAGCAGCTTTACGAGAAGCGCGAGCTGGTCACCGGAATTCCGACAGGCTTCGTCGATCTCGATCGCAAGACCGCGGGACTTCAACCCGGTGATCTGGTGATCGTCGCCGGACGTCCGAGCATGGGAAAGACGGCACTGGCGCTCAACATTGCCCAGTACGCGGCGCAGGAAGCGAAGCACGGAGTGGCTGTATTCTCACTCGAGATGGGCAAGGAGCAGCTCGTCTTTCGCATGCTGTGCTCCGAGGCCCACGTCGATCAGTCGAAGGTGCGCGCCGGCTTTGCCGCCGAGCGCGACTATCCGAAGCTGGCGATCGCCGCCGACCGGTTGTCCGAAGCGCCGATCTACATCGATGACACGCCTGGCCTCGGTATTCTCGAGCTGCGCGCCAAGGCTCGGCGCCTGTCGCGCGAGCGCAACGTGAACCTCGGGATGATCGTCGTCGACTACCTGCAGCTGATGAAAGGGCCGCCCACCGACAGCCGCGAGCAGGAGATATCGGCGATTTCCCGTTCGCTGAAGGCTCTTGCAAAGGAGTTGAGAGTGCCGGTCGTAGCGCTGTCGCAGCTCAATCGGCAGGTGGAGCAGCGAGCGGACAAGCGGCCGGTGATGGCCGACCTGCGCGAGTCGGGCGCGATCGAGCAGGATGCCGATGTGATCATGTTTCTGTACCGCGACTGGGTCTACAATCCAAAGACCGCGGACGAGCGCGAAGCGGAGTTGATCATCGGCAAGCAGCGCAACGGGCCGACCGGCGTCGTGCCCATAACGTTCTTCGCTGAGTATACACGCTTCGAAAACCGCGCTGAGGACGAGGTCGAGTTCGCTGGCGACGACGATGTCGGGGTTGACGGCGAGGGCGACGAGATCGATCGGCTCTGATCGAACGCCGGCATCGCCGACGTCTCGGCGTAGGGCACCACCCTCACACCTTGGCCTGCTCGATCAGATCGCGGGCGGCGGTCGTGGGATTCGCAGCGGCCGCGATCGCGCCGATGACCGCGGCCGCTTTTGCGCCGGCGCGGATGACGTCGGCGACGTTGTCGACAGCGATGCCACCGATCGCCACGAGGGGGCGAGAGCAGCGAAGGGCGGCGCGGCGCAAACCTTCGAGACCGCGGACGGGGTCTGGATCGCGCTTGCTGGTGGTGTCGAAGATCGGGCCGAAGGCGACATAGTCGACGGCGGCGTCGTCGACGGCGCGGCTCAGTTGAATGTCATCGTGGGTCGACTGGCCGATGATCGCAGCGCTTCCGAGAATCCGCCTTGCAACTGCAGGAGCGAGATCGTCTTGGCCGAGATGGACACCAGCCGCACCGACGATGGCGGCGATGTCGCACCGGTCGTTGACGATCAATTGGGCGCCGTGTCGCGTGCAGCGCCGCTGCAGCTCGGCGGCGATCTCGACGAATCGCCCGCTGGGTGTCTGCTTCAAGCGAAGCTGGAGCAACGGCAAGCCGATGCCGAGGAGCTGGTCGGCCAGATCGAGCGGAGAGCGACCCGCCGTCGTGTCGCCGACGATCGGATAGATCGGACAGCGAAACTCGAAGCCCATCGACTTCAGCTGCCGTTTCGGCTGCTGACCGCGCGCCGCGGGTCGACTCCGAGAGCTGAGATCTTCTTGCGCAGAGTGTTGCGGTTGATCCCGAGCATGGCGGCTGCCTGCAGTTGATTGCCGCCCGTCTTCTCGAGAGTGAGCTCGATCAACGGACGCTCGAGATGTTCGAGCAGGTTCGCGTAAAGGTTTCCCTCGCCCATCGCCCCGCCTCTGCGGAACAGCTCTGCCAGTTTCTGTCGGATCAGGTCCTCGAGACTTCCATCGCTTTGGGGCGGTGCGGTGGCCGGTTCCGAAGTCAGGAGCAAGTCCTGCGACACGAGCGTTGGACCCGCTGCGAGCACGGTGGAGCGGATCAAAGCGTTCTCCAATTCTCGCACGTTTCCCGGCCAGTCGTGTGCGATAAGCTTGGCGCGCGCCTCGGCGGAGATCGCGGAGATCCTCGTGCCCATTTCGGCGTGGATCTTTTCGAGAAAGAAATCGATCAGCTCTTCGATGTCGCTACGGCGATCGCGCAGCGGCGGAACCCGAATGGGAACTACGTTGAGCCGGAAGTAGAGGTCTTCGCGAAAGCGCCCTTGCTGTACGGCGCGGTCAAGGGGCTGGTTGGTGGCGGCGAGCACGCGGCATGTGACGGGGATCACCTGGCTGCCGCCCAGACGAGTGACTTCGCGCTCCTGCAAGACCCGCAAAAGCTTGGTTTGCAGTTCGAGGGGCATGTCGCCGATCTCGTCCAGTAGAAGAGTGCCGCCGTCCGCCTGCTCGAACTTGCCGGCGCGTTGCTCCGAGGCGCCGGTGAAGGCGCCGCGCTCGTAGCCGAACAGCTCGCTCTCCAGAAGCTCGCGCGGGATGGCCGAGCAATTCAACGCCACGAAAGGATTCGACCAGCGCGCCGAGTGATAGTGAAGGACTTTGGCTATCAGGTCTTTGCCCGTTCCACTCTCGCCCTGAATCAAGACGGTCGCGTCGGTGTCCGCGACGCGGCCGATCGTCTTGTAGATGTCCTGCATGGCATTGCTGCTGCCGATCAGAGCAACCCCCGGCTCGTACCGCTTGCGTGTTTCGCGCTGCAGCCGTGTGAGATCTGTCGACATGCGCGCCATCTCGAGGGCGCGCGTGGCGATCGCGCGAACTTCGTCGATATTGAAGGGCTTGGTCACATAGTCGAATGCGCCCTGCTTCATCGCTGCGATGGCATTGTCCATCGTATTCTGCGCCGTGACGATGATGATCGGCGCTTGGATCGATGCAGCGCGGGCCTCGGTCAAGACTTCGATACCGGTGTGACCGGGCATGCGCAGGTCGATGAAAGCCGCGTCGATGCGCTGAGTGCGCAAGCAGTTCAGCGCCTCGACGCCGGATTCGGCTTGCACGACCGTGTGCCCGGACTCTTCGAGAGCTTTGGCGAGAACCCAGCGTATCGACGCCTCGTCATCGGCAACAAGAATCGTACGTCTGTCGGAGTCCATCGCGTGTCACGATGCCTTTCGGATCGGAAGGCTGACCCACATCTTCGTGCCGTGAGGTTCGGCCGGGAAGGCGCGGATCATGCCGTTGTGATCGGAGATAATGCGCTGCGCAATCGCCAGGCCGAGGCCCGTGCCGCGCGCCTTCGTCGTGTAGAACGGCTCGAAAATGTGGGAGAGGATGTCCGGATCGATGCCGGGACCGGAGTCGTTGATCTCGACGCGTAGGTAGCTCTGGGCGCGCTGTGCGCCGCGCAGAATGTGGTAGTCGGTCTCCATTTTGGTGTGAATGGAGAGATGGCCGGCGGAGTCGGAAGCGCCGTTCATCGCGTCGAGCGCGTTCTTGATCAAGTTCAGAAAAACCTGTTGCAGCTGGCCGGAGTCCGCCATCAGTTCGGGCAGACTGGGATCGAACTCGCACTGAATCGAGAAGCCGGCGTCGCGCACTTCGGGGCCGACGAGGGTGAGGACCCTCTGCATCACCTCGTGGATATTGACCGGAACCAGCGATGGCTTTGGGGGCGCGCCCAGTTGTAGGAGATCTCCGACCAGTGTGCTCAATCGATCGGTCTCGTTGGAGATCACGTCGGTGTATTCACGCAAGAACGGATCATCGGGCAGTCTCTGCGCGAGGAGTTGGGCGGCCCCCTTGATGCCGGCCAACGGGTTTCGCACTTCGTGCGCGAGGCCGGCGACCAGCGTGCCGAGGCGAGCCAAACTCTCGTTGCGGCGCGCGGTTTCTTCCAATGCCTTCTGATGGCTCAAATCCTGAACGACGAGTGCGGCGCCGTCGATGTCGCCGTATTCGTCAAACAGCGGTACGCAAGTGATTCTGACTTGCAGGGCCTTGCGCCTCGTCCGGAGGGTTTCCTCGTTGCGCGTCTCGCTTTGTCGGAGATTGCATGCGCGTAACACCATTTCGGAGAGAAACAGGGAATCCGGAAAGAGGTGGTCGCACGGGTATCCCAGGGCCTTGGCACGCGGGGTACGTGTCAGTTCCTCGGCCGCTTGGTTGACGAACACGACCGTCGACTCCGTATCGAGGACAATCACAGCGTCTTTGAAGTGGCGCAGCACGTTTTCCCACAAGGTGGCGTGCTGGCGCGCGCCGGTGGGCGCGGAGAGAACAGGCTTCGCCATCAGAATCTGACTCGGGACCGTACCACACGCCCATCACGCGGGGAACGCTACCTGCGCAGAGGTAGTGTCTCGTTTTCAGAATCGGAGACGCCGGGCATGCACACTGCGGCGCGGATGCCGAGCTGCCATCAGGATGTCGAATCGCTCCTAGCAGCGTTTCTGGTTACTCGGTGCAGCGCGATGGGCGTCCGGATCGAATGACAGGATTGCGGTCGACTGTTTCCCGGGTCGAGTGTGTTTGCCCGGCTAGCGCATTGACAGGTTGAGGGTCTTGGCTCCAGATAAGGCGCGATGATCGAGGTGGGGGAAGCGCTGAGGCGCGTACTGGCGGAGCTCCCGGAGATCGAGGGCGAGATGGTAGCCCTGCCTGCCAGTCGTGGTCGGGTCTTGCGAGAGGAGATCCGCTCACCGCGAGACGTCCCGCCGTTTCGCAACTCGGCGATGGACGGTTTTGCGGTCCGGGCCGCCGACCTGGTCGGAGCGAACTTCGATCGACCGACGCGCCTCGAGGTGATCGAGACAGTCGGGGCTGGTTCGGTCGCAACCCGGTCGGTGCAGCCCGGTCAGGCGATTCGAATCATGACTGGGGCGCCCGTTCCGGACGGTGCCGACGCTGTCGTTCGCGTCGAGGACACCCGGTCGAGTGAGAACGCCGTCGAGATCATGGTTGCAGTACCTTCGGGCAACAATATCCGCCACCCCGGCGAAGATGTGCGCTGCGGCGACGCGGTACTCGGCCCTGGGCGCGTCATCAGGGCTGCCGACATAGGAGTCCTCGCGTCGATCGGGGTTGCGGTTGTCCGCGTTGCGCGCCGGCCGCGTGTGGCGATCATCGCGACTGGCGACGAGTTGGTGGAGCTAGGCCAGCCGCTGGGTGCCGGACAGATCGTCAATAGCAACGCCTACGCGCTGGCCGCTGCCGTCGAAGAGATTGGCGGCGAGGCGCAGGTGTTGGGAATCGTGTCGGACCGACCCGGAGAGTTGCGGGCGGCGTTCGCGCGCGGCTTGCGCGCCGACGTGATGTTGTCGACGGGTGGCGTCTCGGTAGGCAACTTCGACTACGTGCGCTCGACCCTAACGGACCTCGGGTATCGCGAGTCGTTTTGGAAGGTGGCTCAGAAGCCCGGCAAGCCGCTGAGTTTCGGCTTTTGCGAGGGCACGCCTGTCTTCGGTTTGCCCGGCAATCCGGTCTCCGCGCTGGTCTGTTTCTATGTCTATGTCTTGCCCGCACTGCGGGCGATGATGGGCCACCGCGACGTACATTTGCCGGTGGTGCAGGCAACGCTGCTGACCGGGGTCACCTCGGCCGAAACGCTGACGGAGTTCGTGCGTTGCGCCCTCGCGGGATCGCCCCATGCGATGACCGCTCGCAGCACCGGATCGCAGAGCTCCGGCGTGTTGCGCTCGCTTTCCGTCGGCGATGGACTGGTCATCTGTCCCAAGGGGGTGTCCACGTGTGCGGCGGGCGCGCAGGTGTCGGCGATCTGGCTCCGTCCGGAGCTGGGTTCGGCGGAGTCACCGCTGTGAATCAAGGCGAGGCGGCGCTGGTTCGTGTAGGCCAAGGTTGGGATCTGCATCGCCTGATCGCCGGCGGCCCGCTGCGCATAGGTGGCATCGACATCGCGCATGACCGAGCGTCGCAGGGCCATTCGGACGGCGACGTGGTTCTGCACGTGCTGACCGATGCGATTCTCGGCGCGCTGGGAGCCGGCGACATAGGTCAACACTTTCCCGATGACGATCCACGCTGGCGCGGCGCCGACAGCGCCGTTTTCCTGCGAGAGGCGCTCTACCTGTGCCGGGAACGCGGATTCGCCGTCGGGTGTGTCGACGTCACTGTGATGCTGGAACGTCCCAAGATTGGCCCTCATCGGAAGGCGATGGTGGCCCATCTGGCAGAGCTGCTCGAGGTTCCCTCCGATAGGGTGAGCGTGAAGGCAAAGACCAGCGAGGGGCTCGGGGCTATCGGCGCAGGGGAGGCCGTGGCCGCGATGGCTGTGGTCGGCTTGGTTTTGTCGCGTTGATCGAGTTGTGCGCCTATCAGGCGGCACGCATCGAAAAGCCACGATCGCTGCGCACGAGCTCTGTTTGTTTCCCTTCGACGCTGGTGCTCAGAACTACCTCGGTTGGCCATAGCTGATGCACGAAGGCGAGTGTCCGCTCGGCGTATTCCGGATGTAGATCGCGACCGTCGTGGACGTGCTCGAGGTAAAGCGTCCTCTTGCCTTCATGGTCGCCGTCGATGACGCGAATCACCGGCAGCGTGTTAGAGCCAGTATTCCTGATGAGAGTCTCACGGACGGTCTTCCATCCTTCCTTGTCGGAGATTTCGGTGACGAGGACCTCTTCTCCACGCGGAGCATACTCGAACAAGTCGAGCTCGCGGACCAGCTCTTCCGTCAGATGTCGTCGCAGGAATGACGTATCGCGATCGGACTCGCGGATCGAAAACAGGGAGTCGCGCCCCTCACCGTTCTGCGAGCAGCGCTCGTCGAGGCTCTGCCAGATCTTGATTCCGAGGTGGTAGGGGTTGATGCCACCGACGTGTGGGCAGACGACCTGGTTGTGGCGGACCATGAACTCGAAGCTCATGCTAGCGGGCAGCTCGAGACTTTGCAGGATCTTTTGATGCCAGAAGGAGGCCCACCCTTCGTTCATGATCTTGGTTTCGATCTGCGGAAGAAAATACTGTGCCTCCTCGTGGGCGATCGTCAGGAGATCGCGCTCCCACTCGGACAGATAGGGATTGTGGTCGCGAATAAACAGGAGAAGGTCCTCGTCCGGCTCGGGGGGGTTGCGGCGCAAGTTGGGCTCGACGTACTCGCGCTTCGCGTGGATGTTGCGAAACGGATCGGGTCGTTCTTGCGCCGCATCGAAGACGCGCTGTCGTGTTTCCTCCAACGTCTCTTTGTAGATCGCGAGATTCCGACGACATTGCATCGACAGGGCGTGAGCCGCATCGAAAACTGCTTCGACGCGCTCGAGTCCGATCGTCGGGTCTTCTATGTAGCCGCGAACTCGATTGGCGCGCGCCTTGAACGCGGGAATCGTGTACTCGGGATTGGTGGTCTTGAAGGTGAAATTGTTGCGGAAGAAATCGTTGTGACCGTAGACGTGGGCAATGGTGAGGACCTGCAGCAGCAGCGAGTTGTCTCTCATCAGGTAGGCGACGGACGGATTCGAGTTGATCACCATTTCGTAAGGCAATCCGTTCACTCCGTGATCGTACAACGTCTTCAGCTTCTCGAAGGACTTGCCGTACGACCAGTGAGGATAGTGCGAGGGCATGCCCGAGTATGCCATGTAGCCGAGCATCTGGTTGTGGTCGCAGATCTCGAACTCCTGTGGGTGACACGCGAGGCCGAATTCTTCGACGATCTCGCGAATGCGGGCGTCCCACTCTTCCAGTTGATCAACGGTCCAATCAGCCATCGATCGCCTCGACGGGCATGCGCTCCTTGGCGAGGAGTGCCTTGAAGCTCGGCCAGATATCCTCCTTGCGCTCGATCAGGACGGTTTGGAAGTTGTCCAGATCCAGGCGGCGGAAGACGTTCAGCATCGAGCTCTCATAGTAGCGAGGACCAAGGGGTTTGATCTCTCCGTACCCGAATAGGTTGCACGCGTCGCTGAGCTCCTCCGCGAGCTCGAGCGTCCTCGAGTTGTCGCTCTCGAAGTTGTCGCCGTCGGAACAGTGGAAGGCGTACACGTTCCACAACGTCGGATGGTAGCGTTCCTCGATGATCTCGAGAGCTCGCTTGTATCCCGAGGAGATCATGGTGCCCCCGGACTCTCCCTTATTGAAAAATTCCTCTTCGCCGACCTCTTTCGCGATGGCGTGATGAGCGATGAACACCAACTCCACGTTCTGATACTTGGAGCGGATGAATTGGTAGAGAAGGAAGAAGAAGCTTCGCGCCAGGTACTTCTTGGTCGTATCCATCGACCCGGATGTATCCATGATGCAGATGACGACGGCGTTCGACTCGAGCCTCACGTCGGTCGTCACGTGTCGATATATCAAGTCGGCATCGTGGAACGGGAACCGTTCGAGAGTCTCTCCACTGTCCGCTTCTCGCGCTTGTTTGCGCCGTAACCGCGCCCGCGCCGTACGGCGTTTGTCGAGGCGGTTGCGGACCCCTACCTGGCGGAATCCGTGGCGTTTGAACATTCGCTCCGACTCGACTTGTCGAAGCCGCTTGCGGTCCAAGTCTGGTAACTCGAGGTCCTCGAACATCAAATCGATGAGCTCGTCGAGGCTCACGTCGGTTTCGTAGTAATCCACGCCGGGCTGATTGCCGGCGCGATCGGCTGACCCTTCGCCCTCTCCGTCGTTCTTTCCGACGACTTGGCCGCGTTGGGTGCCGCCATTGCCCTGCGCGACATTCGACGCGTTGCCGTAGATGAATCGGTACTCTTTGATGCCGCGAATCGGAACCTTGATGATGCGGCTCCTATCCTGACCGATGATCGACTCTTCGGCGATGATGTCGGCAATGTTGCTGCGAATCGCCTCGCGCACCTTTTCGCGATGACGTGCACGATCGCCGGCGGCACGATCACTTCGCTCGGCATCACTCGAGCGGAAGGGGCGGAACACCGATTCGGGAGGAGACATGGAGACGGGGCTGTGGCTCAGGCGCCCTCAGTCCTTCCACAGGTTGTTTGCAGCATACTTGAGCACGACGTCCACGCAACTCGGGCAGTAACCGTTCTGGATCAGGTTCTCGACCATCGCGTCGTACTTTTCGCTCTGCTCGGCGTCGCGGGTTCTGGCCTTGGTGATGATTCGGCTGATGTCTCGAACTGAGGTCATGAGCCGCTTCTCGATCGCCTCGCGCAGCGGCTCGTAGCTCACGTACGAGATCGAAGTCCCGCGGCGGCTAGCCGACCAAAGATAGGCGATGACCTCCTGCCGGAAGCCGTCGGCTGCGGTACCGATGATCGCGATCTGCTCTTCGATCGACTTGAGGAATGCTTCGTCGGGTTGCAGATCCTCGTTCGTGTTCCGATCTCGCACCTTCGATTTGTTGACGTAGGCTTCTGCGTGGTCGAGGTAGTTCTGAAACAGGGATTCGGCTTGTTCTTGGTAGGAATAAACGAATGCCTTCGTGATCTCGCGTTCCAGGATGTCGAGGTACTCCTTGTGGAGAATATCCTGGAGGAACTCGAGATAACGCTTGCGTGTGTCGTCGGCGAGGTCAGCTTCTTTGACCATGTTGATCAGTGCCTCGCGCACGTTGATGGGGTTGATGCACTTGCCTTCGACGTTGTCGGAGAGGGCATTGTCGAGTGCTTTCATGGTGAATCGGGTCGAAATCCCGTTCATCCCCTCGCGTTTTGCGTCCTCGCGCAGCTCGCGTACGTCGATCTTCTTCGTACGTCCCTTCTCGACCACTTCTTCGCCGTTGTAGAGACGCAACTTGGTCATCAGGTCGCACTTCGAGCTGGCCTCGAGACGCGACAGAATGGCGAACATCGAAGCGACCTCGAGAGTGTGAGGTGCGACGTGTGCCTGGAAGTCGGAGTGACGAATGATCTTCTCGTAGATCCGGACCTCCTCGGAGAGCCGCAGGTTGTACGGAACCTTGACGACCACGATGCGATCCAGAATGGCCTCATTGGTGTGGTCGGCCTTGAACTTCTGCCATTCCGCTTCGTTTGAATGAGCGACGATCACCGTATCAACGTACACCATACCGTGGCGGCCGGGTGCGGGGATTACCTTCTCCTGCGTTGCCGTGATCATGGCGTGGAGATATTCGGTTTCGTTCTTGAAGACCTCGATGAACTCCGCAACTCCGCGATTGGCGACGTTGAGTGCGCCATTCAGATCGAGAACCCGCGGATCGCCTTCGGAATAACGATCGAGCTTGGAGATGTCTTCGCTGCCGATCAGCACCGAAGTGTCTTGATTGTTCGGATCGACCGGAGGCACGACGCCGATACCGACGCGGTTCCTCTTGGAGAAGGATCGTCGAACGACGGGCACTTCCTCGTACCGAGTGTCGAACTCCTCCTTCAACCGGTAGCGGCACATCGGGCAAAGGTCGCCTTCGATGTGAACGCCCAGCATCTTCTCAAACTCCTTGCGCAAGTGGCGAGGGAGGAGATGCAAGGGCTCCTCGTTCATTGGGCAGCCTTCGATCACGTAGATCGGATCCGCGTGCTCGAGCCCCCTCTGCAGTTTCTCGACGAGGGAGCTCTTGCCGGATCCGACCGGGCCCATCAGGTACAGGACTTGGCGGCTTTCCTCGCCCTTCAGTGCGGCCGAGTGCAAGTAACGAACAATCTGCGAGACGGTCTTCTCGATGCCGAAGAACTCATCGGCGAAGAAGTGATGAACCCGAATCGGGTCATCGGTGAAGAGACGCTTCGCCTTCGGGTCGTCCGAGTCCAGGATGTCTCGTGAGCCGGGTCGGCTCACCATGTCGAAGAGGCGAGAGTGCGCCAATTGGGTAATCGAAGGATCTGCCCGGACGATCTCCAGGTAGTCGAGAAACGTCCCTCGCCATTTGTGGTCCTCGCGTGCGGCGCGATCCTCTCGAATCACTCGTTCGAAAGTGGCTTTGTCTGCCTGCATGATTCGCTCCTATGGTTGCCCGCGAGGTGCCCCGGCGCAGTCCGCTGTAGACCTCGGCGCCGTCAGGTGTTGCAGCGCTCCTCGAGGCCGGCGACCCAAAGTCGAAGCGGATCGCCTCTTTGGGGTTGGTTAAGGCGCCCGCTGAGAATGGAGGGCGGGTATCGACTGGAAGCGCGCCACCCGCAGTCTGCCGTCGCGACCCCGAGAGCCAGTCGGGGGGCCGTGATGGTGACCTCACCTGCGGGAAGAACCGTCACTGGACGCCTTTTTTGCGCGGACCTTGGTCTCGACCGTCGTACCACCAGCTATTGTGCTTGGTCAACCAAAATTCCACATCATATTGATGTTCGGTTGATGTTCGGCCAAGGCATCGCGCTTCCAATCAACCCAAAAAATCTGAACTTCGATCACTATCTCTGTTTATTCTGCGCGCGGTCGGCGGCCTGTTCAAGGCGGAAAAGCGCCGCGTGAGGCCACGCTTGGAGAACCAATCACATGGCGACCGCTGATTGCGCTGCTTGTGCAACTCTGCGCCCGAGTTGACCGCTCAAGCCTTGTACTGTTCCCAATGCATTGAGGATGTCATAGCGTCTGCGTCGGACAAGCCGGTCGGACGCAAGGATCAGAGACGTGCCCCGCTTCGCTGTCATGCGTAGGGACGTCACGCACGAGGCGCGGGGTTCGGTGAAGGCGTTCTTGAGCGGTTCGATTGGGAACGAGGATCGAGGAGATGCCCAGCTTTAGAGCCACCGTGCGGATCGAAGGCCTACAGGGTGACGATGCGGCGGAGGTGCGGCGTGCGTTGCAGATGAGGTTGTCGAAGGGTGAGATCGACGATTGCCGAATCTTGACGGTGGAGCCGGTCGATCGTCGCCGCCAGAGTGCGATGCGATTCGCGCCGCGGGTCGCGCCGGCCGAAGGCGCCTGGCGCAAGCAATCGAATGCGGCGGGGTTGATCCTTCTGCTGACGTTGGGTTGGACCGTGTGGGTCTTTTGGTCGTTCTTCTCCGTCTACCTGGCGGCTGATTAAGGCAGCTTACGTGCCACGTCTTCAGTTGCCAGAGAGAGATGGTCGGCGTAGCGTCAAACGCATGGTGGTCTTTTGGGTGATGGTTTGGCTCGGTCTGGCCAGTTCGGTAGCCGGCGCGCAGATTTACGAGTGGCGTGACGCAACCGGTGCGCGTAACTTTACGAACGACCTCGAAGACGTTCCGCTGGACCAGCGCGATGCAGCACGGATCGTGGTCCGTGCAAGCCCAAGCGCGGCGACGCCGGCGGAGTTGAACGACGGGATCGTGCGCGAAGTAGCCGAGCCGAAAAGTGCCGCTCGTGTGCGGCGCGGGGAAGATGTTGAGGCGCCGCGGATGGCGCAAGTGATCTATGACAACTCCTTTCGCTTCGCACGTTCTCGACCCGTCCATCAGTTGGAGCCGCAGCAGCCGGGTCCCACTGTGAACGTCAACATTGCGGGGCCTCTTGCCGTCTCGCAGATCCTTGTGCCGCACTCCGTCGCTGCACCGGTCGACGCCTATGGGTACTACGGTTTCGGAGGCCGTATCCCGTTGGGCCTTAGGCCGGAAGGAAAGGACTCGCGCTCGCGGCGCCGCACGAACACGTCGCCGGGGTCGGTTCTCTCACCGGCGCCGCTGTCTCCCGGTTCGCCTGCCTACATGCCCGCGATGCGGAACCTGAACCAGAGGCCGGTTGCGCGGCGCTGAGTGCGCAAACGGCGTGTCAGCCTCGCGTCTTCTCGACCGCGACGACAGTGTCTTGGTCGTCATCGATGTGCAGGAGGCGTATCGCGGCAAGACGGTTGATCACGATCGCCTTGTTGAACGAGTGAACCGCCTGATTCGGGGAGCTCGTGTCTTCTCTTTGCCTATCATTGTGACCGAGCAATACCCAAGAGGGATCGGTCACACACAGTCGGAGGTCGTGGCGCTCTTGCCGGAGGGGCAGCCGATCATCGAGAAGATGACGATGAGTTGCTGTGGCCAACCGGAGTTCTTAGCCGCGATCGAAAGCGTGCAGCGCCGACAGTTGGTGGTCTGCGGCATCGAAGCGCATGCCTGTGTGAGTCAGACGGTCCACCAACTCTTGGAGCGCGGGTTCGACGTGCACGTACCGCGCGACGCGATCTCGGCGCGCTTCGAGACGGATCTCGAGGTCGCATGGTGCAAGATGACTGGTTCGGGAGCGGTACCTTCGTCGACCGAAATGGTGTTGTTGGAGTGGGTTCGCAGCGCCGAGGATCCGCGGTTCAAAGAAGTCCATCGACTCATCAAGTAGGGGCTTGCGCGCCCTGCGCAGATGCGCGATGGGAGGCCAGTCCGCATGGAGTCGCCCCAAAACATTTCGGCCGCGCGTGAGTTGAGTCGCGAGTTCTTCCGGATTGGCGCAATTCGCTTCGGGACGTTCACGCTGAAGGACGGCCGTGTGTCGCCGTTCTATCTGGATCTGCGCCTCTTGGTGTCGCATCCCACCGTGCTGGCCCGTGTCGGCCGGGCGCTGGCCCGAAGTGCGGAACAGCTCGAGTTCGATCGCATCGCGGGTATTCCGTATGCCGGCCTGCCCATTGCCGTTGCAATGTCATTGGTGAACGAGCGTCCGCTGGTGTACCCGCGCAAGGAGCAGAAGACGTACGGCACGCGAAGGGCGATTGAGGGCGAGTATTCAGACGGTGATTTGGCACTGGTAGTCGACGACGTCATCACCAGTGGAGGAGCCAAGCTGGAAGCAATCGATCAGTTGCGGGCGGCGGGCTTGCGTGTTGCAGACGTTCTGGTCGTAGTCGACCGCTCTGACCCGCGACGGAATCCCATCACCGAGGCGGGCCTGCGCTTGCACAGCGTCGTTCGGGTCGAGCCCCTCTTGCGCAATCTACTCGATGAGGGCGCCATCGACAGCGAGCGGTACGACCGCAGTGTCGACTTTCTGGGGTCGCCTTGAAGAGACCATCGAGCAAGAAGATCGGGCGCGGTGGAGTGGTGCGCCCCGATGCTGCCGTGACCGAGCCTTTCCCGGCGCCCGTGCAGCGTTTTCGCCATCGCGGACTTCGGGTCGTCTATCAGCATCATCCGGGACGGCTGACGGCGATCTCCCTCAGTGTCCGAGCCGGAGCCCGATACGACGGGCCGACGTCGGGTTTGGCTCACTTGACCGAGCACATGTTGTTTCAGGGCACGTCCAAGCTCGATCAACTCGCGCTCAACAAACGGGCCGCCGATCTCGGTGGCGAGCACAATGCGGACACCGGCTACGAGGACGTTGCGCTACTTTTCGAGGTCTTCAATGAGGACTTGGGCGATGCGTTGGATTTGCTCGCCCAGCAGTTCTACGACACCCGTGTCGATGCGAAGTCGCTCGCCAAGGAGCGACGCGTCGTCATGGAAGAGATTCGCGGCCGCCTGGATGATCCTGCAGAGCGCCTTTACAGACGCGCTTGGTCGCGACTCTTTGCGGGGGCTCTTGCGAACCCGGTGTCAGGCACTTTATCGAGCGTCGGCAAGATCGAGGTCGAAGAGGTCGAGGCGTTTCGAAGCAAGCATTTCACGCATGCGAATTCGGTGCTTTCGATCGTCGGCGGTGTTCCGATGGAGGACGTGCGAAGGCACGTAGGTGCGGCGTTTTCCCGCGATCGTGGGGGACGCGCTGTCGAATCGCCCGAGATAATCGTGCGACGGGGTGGTGATTGCCGGATCAAGACGAGCGAGCGCGGACAAGGGTACGTAACGTTGTTGATTGCGATGCCCCCCGAATCACGACACATCCTCGCAACCGGGGTCGCCCTCGATATGATAGGCACCGACCCGGATAGTCGCTTGTTCCAGGAACTGCGAGAGAAGATGGGACTGAGCTACGACGTTTCTGCGCACGTCGAATGGGGCCCAGATTGGGCGTTGGCCACAATCTCGTCGAGCAGCTCCCGTGGTCAGGTCGAACGGCTACTGCGCGAGATGCGCCGTGTTTGCATGCACGCGGCGGAATCAGGATTCGACCCCGAAGAAGTTGCTCGCGCGCGCAAGAAGATCCGCTACCGCAACGCGGTGATGGCGGAGATCCGCTTAGATCAAGCCGGTGCACTCGCCGAGAGCGAGTTGTGGGGTGCCCCAACACCGGAGGAGGCGGAGCGCATTGTCGCCGACCTGTCTAAGGGTGAAATCGAAGCGGCGTGGCGTCGCACTTTGGCTGGCAGCACTGTCGTTGCCATCCTCAAGTAGCCCCGTTTCTCGCAAGTCTCGGAGATCGGCGCGCGAGGCACGTCCGACCGCTCAGAACGGGATATCGTCCTCCTCCGGCATGTTCGGCACGTCGTCCTGACCCGGCGGCACGTTGAATCCACCGCCCTCTCGTCCAGTGCCGCCGCCAAGAAATCGAACGTCGCGAGCGATGATCTCGCTGATGTAGCGCTTGTTACCGTCCTTGTCGTCGTAGCTGCGGTTGGTGATGCGCCCTTCGACGAACACCTGCCGTCCCTTGGTCAGGTATTGGCCGCAGGTTTCGGCTTGCTTGCCCCATACAACGATGTTGTGCCACTCGGTGCGCTCTTGTTTCTGGCCCTGTTGATCGGTCCAACGCTCGGATGTGGCGATCGAGAACTTCGCTACGGCGCGGCCGCTGGGGGTGAATCTGACTTCCGGATCCTTGCCGAGGTTGCCGATGAGGATTGCCTTGTTGACCATATGTCACCTCGGGTGCGGCGAGCCGCCGCAATCGTGAGAATCTCGGGTGCGGCGAGCCGCCGCATCGTGAGAATGTGGTTGCTATCAACGGCCTAGATAGCTGTCAAGGAGCAGAATCGTCGCGTTGACTTGGTCGATTGAGCGCCGCTATCATCCTCGCCTTGGTGGTGTGGTGGATGGTATCGATGGCGGCTGCGAACGTGGTGGAGTTTCCCCGAGGCGCGTATGGGGTTTGACGCGAGCGGGCCGCTGCGAGTCGTGCCGCTGGGGGGCCTGGGCGAGATCGGGTTGAATTGCCTGATCATTGAGTGCGGCGGGCAAGCTGTCGCCATCGATTGTGGGGTCATGTTTCCGGATGCCGCGATGCTGGGCATCGACCTCGTGATCCCCGACATCGAGTACCTGCGCTCGCTCGGCGACCGATTTCTTGGGTTCGTGATCACCCACGGGCATGAAGATCACATCGGCGGGTTGCCGTATGCCCTGCGCGACCTTGCGGTGCCGGTGTACGCGACACCGATGGCGGCCGGATTGATAGGTGCGCGGCTCGTGGAGCATGGACTCGATTACGTCGAGATTCGAACTTTCCGGCCACGAGAGGTGTTCACGCTGGGGCCATTCTCGATCGACCCGATCCACGTCACCCATTCGATCGTCGATGCAGTGGGTCTGGCCATCACGACGCCGCGTGGTGTCGTCGTTCACACCGGCGATTTCAAGATTGACCAAACCCCGATCGATGGGCGCGGGCCAGATCTACAAGCCTTCGCCGAGTATGGTGCGCGGGGTGTCGCGTTGATGTTGTCGGATTCGACCAATGCGACTGTGAGCGGCTCCACCGGATCCGAACGCGATGTTCGCGGCGGCTTGGAGTCTGCGTTTCGACAGGCAGAGGGCCGTATTTTCTTTTCAACGTTTTCGTCGCACGTCCATCGAATCCAGCAAGTGATCGAGTTGTCCGAGGTCCTTGGACGAAGTGTTGCGGTTGTTGGCCGGAGCTTGGTCAACGCGATTCGGATCGCCACGGAGATCGGTCATCTCAAAGCACCGCCGTCCATCTTCGTTGACGTTGCTGATGTCTCGGATATGCCGGCTCGCAACCTGACCTTGTTGACGAGCGGAAGTCAGGGGGAGGCCCTGTCAGCGCTCGTGCGAATTGCAGTAGGCGACCACGCCAAGGTGCAGATGGGTAGCGGCGATCTGGTCATACTGTCATCGCGTGTGATCCCGGGCAACGAACGATCGATTGGCAACATGATCAACCACATGTGTCGACGCGGCGCTCTCGTGATGGACGGATCTACATCGCCTGTGCATGTGTCCGGGCACGCGAGTCGTGATGAGCTCGCTTTCATGTTGAAGATCGTCCGACCGCGATACTTCGTACCCGTGCACGGCGAGTACAGACAGCTTTCCTACCATCTCCAATTGGCGCAGAGCACCGGCCTCGCGGAAGAGAATGTCTTCTTGTTGGAGGACGGCCAGACCTT
>CADEER010000002.1:0-43005 GCA_902826395.1 uncultured bacterium | reverse complement strand
ACGAGGTGAAATCGTTCGGGCCGGTCGCGTCTTTGTCGACGGCAAGGGAATTGGGGATGTCGGCGATTTGTTTTTCCGTGATCGCCGGCATCTATCTCGGGACGGATTGTTGCTAGCAATTTTGACTGTCGATCAGCATACGGGAGACCTGATCTCCGGGCCCGATTTCGTGTCGCGAGGCGTATTCGAGCAGGGCGAAGAGGCACAGTATTTCGAGGCAGCGCGGACGATCGTTACCGATGCACTGGCCGCAATCACGCCCGAGTCGCGCACCGACGCTGGTGAAGTCTCAGAGGAAGTTCGGCGAGCTCTGCGCCGGTACCTGAGTCGCACTTTGGCACGCCGTCCCGTGGTCCTGCCGTACGTGATGGAGATGTGAGTGGCGCGCACTGCGAAAAAGGCGAAAGAACCCCCAAAGAAAAAGTTGGCGAAGACGGTGGATGCGGAGGTCGCGGCGCGACGGCGTAGGACGCCGGACGACGAGAGTGCGCCGGGCGGAGGTCTGCTCGACGAGTCGCGCCTGCTCGACGAGGTCGTCGCCGTGGTCGTCTTTACGGGTGCGGTCTTCACCGTGCTCAGCTTCGTAGCCTACCAGCGCGGATCTTCGGGGCTGAATCTAGCTGGCCGGGTGGGCGAGGTGTTGGCCGACGCGCTCGTGCAGGCGTTTGGCTTCGCTGCCTATCTGGGTCCCTTGTTTCTTGCTGTCGGTGCCTACCTGTTGTTTCGACAGGCCGGTCGCGAGATTACCGCCATGCGGTCGTTCGGGGCAGGGGTGTTGATGGTATGCTGCGCCGTGCTCGTGGCGCTAGTGTCACCAGCGGACCGCCCGGTGTCGCTTTGTGGAGGTTGGGTCGGGGGCCTGTTTGCACAAGTGTTGCGCCAGGCGTTCGGCACGCCGGGTGCCCTATTGATCGTGTCGGCGCTATGCATCCTTTCGTTTCTGGTTGTGACGCGGATCTCCTTGGGGCGTATCGCCTCAGCCACCGCGGCCGGCGCCGCATCAGGCGTCAAGAAGGCGGCAGCGTCGGTGTCGAGGCCGGCTAGAGACGTTGCCTTGCAGATTGTGCCGTCGCCGGTCAGAGCCAATGTTCGACGTGATGGCTCTGCTCATGAGGCGGAGGTGCGCCCGGCGCCACTTATCGTACGCGCCGGCCGCGATGACCCCAAGGCTTTGCGCAAGACACGCGTCGTTCAGGAAGAGCTGCCCTTTGCCGATGACGGTCGATATCAACTGCCTCCGACCCACCTCCTCGATGAGCCGCCGGCATCGGAGGTCGAGATCGACGAGAACGCGCTTCACAAGAACTCTCAGATTCTGGAGGCCAAGCTCGCTGATTTTGGAATCGCGGCCAAGGTCGTCGAGGTTCGTCCGGGGCCGGTCATAACTACTTTCGACGTCGAGCCTGCTCCGGGTGTGAAGGTCAACCGAATCGTCAGTCTGGCGGATGATCTTGCGATGGCGTTGCGCGTCACCGGCGTGCGCATTCTGGCGCCGGTTCCCGGGAAGGCTGTCGTTGGGATAGAAGTTGCCAACCCTCGACGTGAGACCGTCGTTCTGCGTGAGCTGGTCGAGTCAGAGATATACGTACGATCGCGCTCCTTGCTCACGGTCGCGCTCGGCAAGGATACTGCCGGCCAGCCGGTGATCGGCGATCTGGCCAAAATGCCGCATCTGTTGGTCGCGGGTGCGACAGGGAGTGGCAAATCGGTTTGCGTCAACACGATGGTGATGTCGATCCTTCACAAGGCGTCACCGCGGGACGTTCGCTTCGTGATGATCGACCTCAAGATGCTCGAACTTTCGGTGTACGAGGACATTCCTCATTTGCTCGTTCCGGTAGTTACCGATCCGAGGACATCTGTTGCCGTTCTCAGCAACATCGTCGAGCTGATGGACGACCGGTATCGGTTGATGAAGAAGTCGGGTGTCCGCAACATCGACGGGTACAACAAGTTGATCGGCGAGCAATCTTCTGACGGTGATGTGCTCGAGCTGAGAGACGTCGCGACTGATGCCGCGGACGAGGAGGTTGTCACGGCAGCAGTTACTCCGGAGCGCTTGCCGAAGGTCGTCGTCATCATCGATGAGCTTGCAGATCTGATGATGACCATGGGGCGAAAGGTCGAAGAGCCGATTACCCGCCTCGCTCAAAAGGCGAGAGCCGCGGGTATTCATCTGATTCTCGCCACCCAGAGGCCATCCGTCGACGTGATCACGGGCCTGATCAAGGCGAACTTCCCCTCCCGTATCGCGTTCCAGACGACGGCTCGTGTCGACTCGCGTACGATCCTTGACCAGATCGGTGCCGAACGCCTACTCGGGCGCGGTGACATGCTGTACATGCCACCCGGCAGTGCGTTCATTCAGAGGCTGCACGGCCCCCTAGTCACCGAAGAGGAGATTCCCAAAGTCGTTCGCTACATCAAGCGTCAGGGCAAACCGCACTATGCATTTGATCTCCTGGAGGCCGCGGACGATGAAGAGGAAGCGAACTTCGACGAGGATCTCAGCGACGTCCTCTATGACCAGGCTGTGCAGTTGGTTACCGATAGCCGCCAGGCATCGATTTCGTGGGTGCAGCGTCGCCTCCGGGTCGGTTACAACCGCGCGGCGAGGATGATCGAGCGGATGGAGCGCGAAGGCGTTGTTTCCGCGAGCGACGGAAGCCGCCCTCGCGAGGTTCTAGCTCCGCCGATCGCCACGGACTGATTGATGTCACGTCGCTTGCGGTTGTTCGATGCATTGACTGCTTGTGCGATGGGGATTGCTCTGGCAGCCCGCCTTGCGCCTGCAGCGCCGACCCCGGTGCCGCAGGTCGATGCGGGTTGGATCGTTGCACGCGTGCAAGCCCGGTTTGATGGGATGGTCGACATGCGCGCGGACGTCAAGCAGGAGGTTTTTCTCGCCTCGCTTGGTCGCTCCGAGTCGATGGTCGGTACGGTATTGTTCAAGAAGCCGGGAAGGATGACATGGGACCTGCGCGGTGAAGAATCACAAGTGATCGTCGCCGACGGCGAACATCTCTGGTTCTATCAGCCGGCTGATGAGCAGGTCCTCAAAGCAAAGCTCGAAGCCGTATTCCGATCTAGCACGCCGGTGTCGTTTCTGATGGGGGTTGGGCGAATTGCGGACGACTTTGATGCGACTGTTAAGGAGGCAACGCCTGAGGCGTTTGCGCTAGAACTTAACCCAAAGCATTCGAACGGTGATCTCGGTCGACTAGAACTCGTCGTCGAGCGTGCTTCGTTCGACGTCCGGGAGGCCAAGGTGATCGATCCTGTCGGTAACGTGACCCGCCTCGAGTTTTCGAACGTTGAACGGAACACTGGGATCCCGGACGAGCGGTTCAGCTTCGTCGTGCCGGCTGGTGTAGATGTGGTCGAAGCTCCGCTTGGGTACTAATCCCTGGCTTTTCGATCCCGCGTTTAGGTAATACAGGCGCTCCATGCCTTCTTTCGATGTTGTCTCGCAGGTCGATTTGCAGGAGGTCGACAACGCTGTAAACCAAGCTCGAAAAGAGATTGGCCAGAGATACGATTTCAAAGGAGCCGACACGGAGATCGATCTCGACGAAGCCGAAATCCGCGTCGTTTCGTCAGACGACTACAAGGTAAGAGCCGCCGTTGAAGTCATCGAGTCGAAACTCGCCAAGCGGGGGATCTCGCTGAAGTCGATCGTACGTGGCGCCGTCGAGCCGGCGGCAGGTGGCCGTTCGAAACAGAGACTCGAGATTCAGCGCGGGATCTCGAACGAGAAGGGCAGAGCCATCGTAAAGTCTATCAAGGACGCAAAGTTGAAGGTCCAGGCCCAGATCCAAGAAGATCAGGTCCGCATAAGCGGCAAGAAACGCGATGATCTACAAGCAGCTATCCAAGTTCTAAAAAATTCGGACTTTGAGCTACCGCTTCAGTTCATTAACATGCGCGACTGACCCTCGATCCCGCACCTAGGGACCGCAGAATCCGGCTTATCTGGTCGGCCGTGAGATCACAAAGCCGGGGACGCGTGTGGACCCTGGTGCGCTACTGAGTCAGGCGACAGCGGTTGCGTTGTCGTCGTCTCTGGCGCCCGAACCGCCACCATCATCTCGTTCGCGCAGTTCTTGGCCGCCTTGAGAAAAGATGCTCCACCGGTCTCGATATCTAGCGTACCTTCCGCGGTATGGTTTCGTGCCGGCTCCGTGCAAGCTGAACGTAGGCCCCGAGATGGCAGAGGCGGGGATGACGAAGATCTCGTCGGTTCCGCTTCTGCGCTTCGCGATGCACACGAAAACGTCGCAGTACTTCCGATCCCAGCGACCGTGGCGATGAAAGTTAAAACTCCAAGAGCGGTAGTTATACGTGTAGCGTTTCCCTCCGACCGTCACCGTATGGGCGTACTTCCCGGGAAACGCGACTCGGAGAGCCACTCGAATCTCTCCCTCGACGAGAAGGTCGTACCCTTTCGCCCGCGGGACATCCTGGACGTCCAAACCCATCGCGGCCAGCTTTTGGGCGATAACGGTTCGAGCTTTCAGGTGTTTGGACTGCCGATTCATGAGTGTGTAGTCGAAGGACCAAAAGCCCTGGTCCCGCACACACTCTCTACCGCCCAACCTTCGATCAGGGAAAGCCCTTAGGCACGCTTATAGCTTCTCGTAATCGGCTCCGCAACGGCTTTCTTGCGATATTCAGCAAAAAGCCCGTTGACACTGCTGTGGGCCGCGTTTAAGCTCCGGCCCCCCTGAGAGGGCCCTGAACTATGAGAAAAACTGCACTCAAGAATGCAAAGACCCGTTTGGAGGATATGCGGCGGGGGCTGTTGCGCGAGATCAAGGATGATCTACGCCAAGGCCGTGAGGGAGCCAAAGAAGACGGGATGGACACCTATGATCTCGCCAGCGAAGAGCGCGATCGTGAGATCAACTTCATCTTGGGCGATCGAGAGCGTGAAAAGCTCCAGTCAATCGAAAGTGCACTTTCACGAATCGAGGACGGATCTTACGGAATCTGCGAGAACTGTGAGTCCGAAATAGCGCCTGCACGCCTCGACGCTATGCCGTTCTCGAGGTTGTGCGTTAGCTGCCAGGCAGAACAGGAGAAAGAGGCTCGTTCGCAGCGCCGGTTCGACGACGAACGCGCCTATCGCCGCCTCGCCACGACCGAAGTGGACGAGGATAGCGCCTGACATTCTGAACCAGGACGGCTCACCGGCGAGAGCTTCGTTCGGTCGGAGTGCACCTGAGTAGCCGAGGGAAGTTGCTCCAGGCTGACCTGCGCACCATTTTCGAGGCGGCGCTAGCAGCCGTCGATCCGACGCGGCTGATGGAGTCGGTCCTAACGCGCCGCGGCGACCGACTCGAGTTGACTTCGAATGTTCGGTCGCATCCCGAGGGTCTCGCTCTGCGCGGGCCGATCGGCGTAGTTGGGGCGGGAAAGGCCGCTGCCGGTATGGCCGGGGCATTTGACGGGCTCTGCGGTACCGACATAGCTGTTTCCGGCCTCGTCATCGCGCCTTCCAGCCAACTGGACGTTCACAGCGATCGGAGTCGCAGGATAGCCGTGGTCACGGGAGAGCATCCGATCCCCGGTCCCCTTAGTGAGGCCAGTTCCGCGCGGCTGCTCGCATCCTTGGAGAACCGCCGGATAGCGACCTTCGTTTGCCTGCTCTCGGGAGGAGCCTCTAGCCTGCTGGTATCACCGATTCCTCCGATGACTCTCGCCGATAAGCAGACCGTCACGCGGTTGCTGCTGGCCAGTGGGGCCTCGATCGACGAGATCAACTGCGTTCGTAAGCATTTGTCGAACGTAAAGGGCGGCCGGCTCTTGTCCAGGGCTGAGGGTCGAACAGTTGTTTCGCTCATCCTGTCCGATGTGGTGCGCGACGATCCAGCGACGATCGGATCGGGTCCGGCCGTGCCCGACTCCACGACGTATGAGCAAGCAATGGATGTCCTGCGTTCGCGAGCAGTACTCGAGGAGTGTCCTGCGGCAGTTCGGGAGGTTCTCGAACGTGGCCGGCGGGGCGATATCCCGGAGACAGTGCGCCCGCAAAGTATTGAGGCGGGATTGGCGATTCCGATTGTCATCGGCTCGAACGCGGTAGCCTGTGCGGGGGCTGCCGCAGCGGCACGGCGGCTCGGATATGCGGTGGAGGTTCGGCCGGAGCCCCTTGAGGGCGATACTACGGAATGTGCCCAAGCGTGGTTCCGCGACCTGATGCGCTCGGGACCACGGGATCGACCTTGGTGCTGGATTGCGGGGGGAGAGACGACCGTCCGGGTACGTGGCAATGGAAAGGGGGGTCGCAATCAAGAGTTTGCCTTGGCTCTCTCGAGAATGGCGGCCGGGTTGAATTTTGCGGTCCTGAGCGCTGGCACAGATGGACTGGACGGCCCAACCGAAGCAGCCGGCGCCTTTGTGAACGGATCAACGGAACGACGAGCAACGCGACTGGGCCTGCACGTCGAGGAATATCTTCGCAACAACGACTCATTTCGGTTCTTCGAACAACTTGGAGACCTTTTTATCACCGGTCCGACCGGGACGAACGTAATGGATCTGAAGATTGCTCTCATTGGAGCACCTTCCGCCGATTGAGGTCCCGTGGTAGCCGTTCGTTCATGGAGAAAGGTTACCTCTCCGAGGCATTCGTCTCTTTCCAAGGGGAGGGGTTGCATGTCGGCCGGCGCCAACTGTTTCTACGGTTCGCCGGATGCCCCCTGCGGTGTCGATATTGTGATACGCCAGAGAGCTTGGTGCGCACGAACCACTTCGTGGTGCACGCTGATGAACCCGTGATACTGCCAAACCCGGTCGGCCTCCGGGAGGTGCAAAGAGCTACCGAGCTGCTGGATATCCGAATGGGGGCTGTGGATGGTGTGGCCTTGACGGGTGGAGAGCCGTTGTCCCAAGTGGATTTTTTGGAGACTTTGCTGCTCTCGGGCGTGTTGCCAAGGCCGCGGTTGCTAGAAACTGCGGGCGTTCTGACCGACGAGCTATCCCGGATCCTGTCCTACATTGACGTCGTCAGTATGGACTTGAAGCTGCCATCTAATACTGGCGAGACCCAGTTTTGGGAGGAGCACGAGGGATTCCTGAAATTGGCTGCCGATAAGGCCTACGTGAAGATCCTGGTCGACGAACAAACGTTGGAAGATGAGATGTATCGAGCAACGTCGATCGTGCAGGCGGCAGGCAACCGGATACCAGTGTTTCTGCAGCCCATCACCGACCGGCGCAATCGCACTGCAATTTGCCCGAAGCGGCTCGCGACCTTGTTTGGCATTGCTCGCACAGCACTCCAGGATGTTCGCGTTGTACCTCAGACGCACAAGATGCTGCAGGTCCTTTGACAGCCCGGGATGTCCGGCTCTTTTGGAAACCGCGTTCTGATCCGTGATGGAGGTCTGCCGCGTGGCGCAGATGCCCTCGCAGCAAGGAACTTTTCATTGACATTTCTTATGCTCGTAGTGTACCCATTCCGGTATTGTGTTATAAATTTGGAGTAATTTGAGAAGGGGCAGCTTCCCGGGGGTCGGAACCAACGCGAACGGACAAGTCGTGGCAAAGTCAGAGTTCATTAAGAAAGACGCCAACGCGATTGCGGCCGAGTATGGGCTTCCTAAAGTAGTTGGGGTCAAACAATTGGATGTTGAGCCGGAGTCGGAGCAACTCCAGTTTCTCCTCGAGACTACGCGCGGCAAGTTCGTAGTCGACCTCGACGAACGCAAGAGTGAGTTGGAGCTCAAGCGCGAACAAGACTTGGTGCTTTTCTTGCGCAAGCATGGGTATCCCTGTCGAGCGCCACTGGCGGATCGTCGTGGACGGCATTTCCATGAGTTCGCAGGCCGTCTTCTCTCGGTTTATCGACGCATCGATGGACATGAGCTGAATCCTGATTCTGTTGTTGGAAGCCTGCTGGAGAATGTTGGCCACGTCATTGCTGACCTTCATCTAGTAACCAAGGCGTACAAGAAGGGTGGGGAAAACCACTTCAGTTTTGACCGCGTCGCAGAGCTTTATGATTCGGTGCGCGGTCGCCTACCTTCTTACATGAAGAAGATCGTCCGCACGCTGGATGAGGAGTTGGAGTACCTCGGCAATTACCTCGAGATGAAGCTGCCAAAGGGAACGATCCACGGGGACGTACGACCCTCGCGGCTTCTCGTGAAAGGCGACAAAGTTGTCGCACTGCTCAATTTCGATATCGCGGGCCGAGGGAAGTTCATTTTGGACCTTGCTACTGCGGTCAATGCCTTGTGTTTTGCGGAGGGGCAGTACGACCTCAAGCGGTTCGAGGCCCTGATTGCTGGATACGAGTCTCTACGCACGCTTTCCCTTGCCGAGTGGGACGCGTTTCCGAATGAGCTCCGCTTTTCTGCATTTCGTTTTACCATCGCGCGATTGAATGACTTTTTTGCGGCTTCGGGTGACGCGCGACAACAGATCAACAGGGACGTTCAGGACTTCTATGAGCGGCTCTTGATTCTACGGCGCGAGAAGGACGGCGGCATGGAGTCGATGCTCATGGCGATGGCCACCGGGTACGACTATCGCAAGTACCAGAAAGTGAAGGCGGTCGAGCGGCGCAGCCGCTGAAGGGTACGCACCCTCCGAATCGCCAGCGCGCACCGCGGACGCTTGCCTCAAGCGCGATACAGCACGGGGCTTGGTGTGCAGAACGCCCCGGATACGAACAGCGAAGGACCTGCAAAAGCACGCCTGTTGTCATGAGCGACAAGATCGAACCTGCAGTCGGGGTCATGCTTCGAGAACTCGGGGAAGACCCCGAGCGCGAAGGACTCGTCAAGACGCCGGGCCGCGTTGCGCGCGCCATGCGTTTCCTCACCAAAGGGTATGCCGAGGATCCCGCCAAGATCATCGGGGATGCACTCTTCACTGAGGCCTACGAAGAAATGATCGTCATGAAGGACATCGATTTCTTCTCCCTCTGTGAGCATCACCTCCTGCCGTTCTTCGGGAAAGCCCACGTGGCTTACATCCCGGACGGTCGCATCGTTGGAATTTCCAAGATCGCGAGGCTGGTCGAGGTCTATGCCCGTCGCCTGCAGGTACAAGAACGACTCACTAAGCAGATCGCTCAAACCATGATGGAGCAGCTTGTGCCGGCGGGTGTTGCCGTAGTCGTCGAAGCGGAACATCTGTGCATGCGTATGCGTGGCGTCGAAAAGCAGAACTCGATCGTCGTCAGCAGCGCCGTACTGGGGGTCTTCCGCAGCAGTCAGGAAACGCGCGAAGAGTTCATGAGTCTCGTCCACAACGGACTACGTCGCTGAGAGCGAGTCCACGTTCGTCAGCTCACCATAGATTGACACGCCCGATCGCTTCGGATACTCGGGGCGAAAGTCGACAATTGAATCAGGCTCTGCACGACTGGCGCTACGCGGACCGAACCGCGAGGGAGTGCTGACGTCCAGAAGGCCGTCCGCCTGGGCCTCTGTTGCGGAGGGGTCCAGGCTTTTTTTTGCCCTCTTTTTGCGTGAGGTAGTCGTGATCAAGCAATTGCTTTTGGCCCCTGGCCCAACGCCAGTTCCCGCCCGCGTACGCGCCGCGATCGCCCGTCCGATCATCCATCATCGCACTCCACAGTTCAGCGAGATCTTCGGGCGTGCTCGTCAGGGCTTACGCGAGCTCTTTGGCACAGCGGGCGATGTCCTGATCCTATCTGCATCGGGGACCGGGGCGATGGAATCCGCAATCGTCAATTGTTTCTCGCCCGGCGACAAGGTTTTGGTGGTCAACGGGGGCAAGTTTGGCGAGCGCTGGTTCAAACTGGCCCAGGTGTTTGGTCTAGCTCCAATCGAGCTTCGCGTTGATTGGGGGCGCGGGATTCGCGCTGAGGAAGTCGAAGCGGCGCTCGCCGAGCACCCCGACGTTAGGGGTGTTCTGGTCCAGGCGAGTGAAACGTCGACCACCGCCTGTCACCCCGTCGAGGCAATTGCCAAGGTCACGCGACAGCGTGATGTGCTGCTCGTGGTCGACGGAATTACCGCGGTTGGCGTCTACGACGTTCCGATGGACCGATGGGGAATTGACGTCTTGGTCACCGGATCTCAAAAAGCGCTGATGCTCCCTCCAGGTCTCGCCTTCATCGCTCTCAGCGAACGGGCGTGGGACCGAGCGAAGACCGTGCGGCAGCCGCGCTTCTACTTTGACCTCGCTCGGGAGCAAGCGAACCAAACGAAGAACACTACAGCCTGGACGCCGGCGATCTCGCTCGTCTTTGGACTCGATGAGGCGTTGTCGATGATGCGCGAAGAGGGCTTCGCTCAGGTTTATGCCCGCCACGATCGATGTGCTCGGGCAACGCGAGCCGGAGCGGAGGCATTGGGTTTGCGACTCTTGGCGCCCGATGATCCGAGCCCCGCGGCGACGGGGATCTTCGTACCAGACGGAGTGGATGGCAAGGTGCTCCATGCGTATCTCCGCGATCGGATGGGAGTCGCGTTCGCGGGCGGGCAAGATCATCTCAAAGGGAAAATCCTCCGTCTCGCTCACATTGGATACATGGGAGCGTTCGACACAATTAATGGGATCGCGGCAGTCGAGATGGCGTTGAGCCATTTCGGTCATCCTTTGGAATTTGGCCGAGGCGTCGGAGCGGCGCAGCGGATCCTCATGTCGGCGCTGCCGGACTGAGCCGGGAGGATTGTGCGGTGCACCGAGTATTGGTCAGTGACAAGCTTGCGCCGGAAGGGCTGCGTGTGCTGCAAGACGCCGCTGCGACCGGCAGTATTTCTTTCGATTCGCGACCGGGCCTCAGTCCGGCCGATCTGATCGCTGCAATCGGCGAATACGACGCGTTGATTGTTCGCTCTGGGACTACGGTTACCGCCGAGGTGATCGCTGCCGCGACTAGGCTGCGAGCGATTGGTCGGGCCGGAATCGGGGTCGACAATATCGATGTGGGTGCTGCGACCCGCCGGGGAATCGCGGTGATGAATACGCCTGGCGGTAACAATGTGACCACGGCCGAGCATGCGATCAGCATGATGTTGGCGCTGGCTCGTTCCATTCCACAGGCGACTGCATCGATGCGAGCGGGAAAGTGGGAGAAGTCGAAGTTCACGGGTTCCGAAATATCCGGCAAGATCCTTGGTCTGGTGGGGATCGGAAACATCGGAAAGCTCGTTGCCGAACGGGGACGCGGTTTGAAGATGAAAGTCATTGCCCACGATCCGTTCATTACGGAAGAACGAGCAGCCGAGATCGGTGTCGAGTTGGCGCCGCTCGACGAAGTGTTGGCGCGGGCTGATTTCGTCTCCCTTCACGTTCCCTTGACGCCCGACACGCGCAACCTGCTCGGACCGACGCAGCTGCGAAACATGAAGAAGGGAGCACGGCTGATCAACTGCGCACGCGGCGGCATCGTCAACGAAGCGGCCCTGGCTGAAGCGCTGTCTTCGGGGCATCTCGCTGGCGCCGCGCTCGACGTGTTCGAAGAGGAGCCTCCTCGACCAGATAGCCCATTGCTTTCGCTCGAGAACGTCATTTGCACACCGCATTTGGGGGCGGCGACCGAGGAAGCCCAAGTGAACGTCGCCGTGGCCGTTGCAGAGCAGGTTGTCGACTTTCTGGTGCGCGACGTGACGCGCAACGCGGTCAACGTGCCTTCAGTCAGTGCCGAGCTTCTCGAAGTTCTGCGCCCTTATCTGAAGCTCGGAGAAAAGCTTGGGGCTCTGCAGGCTCAGCTGTTGGAACAGGCCCCGACCGAAGTGAAGGTCGAGTACGGCGGCGAGGTTGCGACCGTAGATGTGCACCCAGTGACCGTCGCCGTGTTGCACGGTCTTCTCGACCGTCTCCTGGAATCCAGCACCGTGAACTATGTGAATGCGCGCGAGTTGGCGCGTGAGCGCGGAATCAAGATTACCGAGTCGAGAACTGCCCAGACGGGTGGCTATGTGAACCAGGTCAAGGTCAGTGTCCGCACCGCAGACAAAGAGAGTGAAGTGGTCGGAGCCGTTTTCGGCCGCGAGGTTGTCCGTCTCGTTCGCGTGGACCGCTTTCATCTCGAGGCTGTTCCGGAGGGCCGCATTTTGATGCTGCACAATCGCGACGTCCCGGGCGTGGTTGGCGCAGTGGGTACTCTGCTCGGTGAAGCAAAGGTCAACATTGCAGGCCTGGAGCTCGGTCGTGAGGCAGTCGGGGGCATCGCGTTGTCTCTCGTCCATGTGGACGATGAGGTGCCGCAAGCGGTCCTAGGGCGGTTGCGGAGTCTTCCCGAGATCCTCTCGGCCGACTTGCTGGAGTTGTGAGATGCCGGCCGTAGCTGTGATCGGCGCCCAATGGGGCGACGAAGGAAAAGGTAAGGTCGTCGACATCCTCTCTGAGCACGCCGACGTGGTGGTGCGTTTCCAAGGGGGCAACAACGCTGGACATACCCTCGTGGTGGGCGACGAGACGACAATCGTTCACCTGATTCCTTCGGGAGTTCTGCAGGGCAAGACTTGCGTAATCGGCAACGGCGTTGTGGTCGACCCCTGGGTTCTGATCGGAGAACGCGACAAGCTGCGGGCGCGCGGCATGCTGGTGGAGGACGAGCAGCTGAAGATCAGCGATCGCGCGCACATCATCTTTCCGTATCACCGCGCGATCGACGTGGCGCGCGAAGCGATGCGCGGGGGCGCGGCTCTGGGCACGACAGGCCGTGGCATCGGTCCAACGTACGAGGACAAGATGGCGCGTGACGGAATTCGATTCGCGGACCTGCTCGACGAGAAGTCCTTTCCCGACATGTTGCGCGATTCAGTCGAGCGCAAGAACCGCTACCTGACGGAACTGCTCAATGGCGATGCGGTCGATTTCCAAAGTGTTCTCGAGCAGTGCGCGGTGGTTCGCGATCAGCTCGCCCCACACGTCACCGACACCAGCGTTTTCCTCGACAAATCGCTCGCGTCGGGTCGCCGGGTCCTCTTCGAAGGGGGCCAGGGGACCATGCTCGATGTCGATCATGGCACGTATCCTTTTGTGACCTCCTCCAACACAGTGTCGGGAGCCATCGCCACTGGAGCTGGAGTGGCGCCGCATCGGATCGGCACTGTGGTGGGGATGTGTAAGGCTTACACGACTCGGGTTGGCGCAGGGCCGTTCCCGACAGAGTTGCACGACGAAGACGGCAAGCGCCTACAGCGCGACGGGAGCGAGTTCGGTGCGACGACCGGGCGCCCGCGTCGCTGTGGATGGTTCGACGCGGTTGTCGTCCGCCAGGCGGCGCGTTTGAACGGCCTGCATGGGCTGGCGATCACCAAGCTCGACGTACTGACCGGCTTCGAGAAGATCAAGGTTTGCACGGCTTACGAGCTCGATGGCGAGAGGATCGACTGCTTTCCGGCAGCCAAGGCTGCCGTGGAACGTGTTCAGCCGATCTACGAGGAGTTGCCCGGTTGGGACGAGACGCTCGATCGGGCGCGGTCGCTCGAAGATCTCCCCAAGAATGCAAGGCGTTACGTCAAGGCACTCGAGGATCTGACCGGCGTTCCGAGTTTTCTCGTGTCGGTAGGCGCTCGGCGCCGAGAGACGATCCTGCTTCGCAATCCGTTCGCCTCCTGAGCGTGATTGTCGAAATGCCTCAACAGTAGGCGTTCCGTCAGAGCTACCAACACCCGACGAAGGAGACAGACTCCTACCGTTGGGGGCGGAATCTTTTGGCGTTTCAGACGAGGCTATCCGGCGTTGCGTCGGTCGCTCAGGTGAGGGCCTATGACGCGATCAACGTTCTCTTGACGGGATGGCCGCCGATTCTCCAAGCGCAAGACTTGCCCACGATTCAAGATGGGCCCCGTCGTTGAGAGTGAGCAACCGGCCGTGTCGTTGGTTGTCTACGTTGATGCAGGTGATCGACGTGTTTGCGACGAAGAGCCCAGCAAGACTCTCAATCGGTATGCCGGTCAAACCGGCGACCGCGGCCCGGATCGCTCCTCCATGTGTGACAACCACAACACGTTGCCGCGGATGCACGGTGCAAATCTCTTGAACGGCGGCCGTCATCCGTGTCGTTGCTTGGTCGTACGATTCTCCACCCGGAAAGGCGACGTGCTGCCAGCCTCGCCCAAAGAGGGCTGGATGGTTACGTCGCAACTCCTCCTTGGTGAGACCAACCGCTTCGCCTACGTCGATCTCCCGCAAATCGAAGCGAGGTTCAACAGAGATCGCCAGGTGTTCCGCGAGTGGTTGGGCGGTTTGGCGCGCCCTCACCAGATCCGAGCTGTAGATTGCGGCGATGTCTTCGAACGCGAGCCGCCGTGCTAGTCGAGAAGCTTGCCAATGGCCGGTGTCGTCGAGTTCGGTATCAGAGTGACCCTGAAAGCGCTTGGCACTGTTCTGAGCAGTACGGCCGTGCCGGACGAAGAGTATCTCGGTCAACGGCTCTGAGGTCGAAAGTGGAGGGGCGCTAGCAGGCATCAGTGGAGGAGGACTTTGGGCGAGGTCACCACCGTACTTGGGGGTGAGCCGTTCGAGAGGTAGCGCAGATGATTCAGCGACGAAAGGTGGTCGGCCGAAGTCCGGGAGTTTCCGGATGCTAACCACGCTTGAGGCGCCCCAGTTGTCGACGCTCCCTCTTGTTGGGGCGCCGCGCGGCGGGCGGGGTGTATCTCCATGCGCCGTCTGACGGCGTCTCGGTCCGGGGTGCTGGCGGGGCGAGATCTTCGTAGAGCCTCATTGCGACGCTAGCTGGGCCGCGGCGCTCATCGATTGCAACGACCCTCCAGATCCTTTGCAGATCTCCCATGCGGAAGCGTACCACGTCACCAGGCCGAACCAATTTATGCGGCTTGGCGCTGTGATCGTTTACCGACACCTTCCCGCCGTCGCAGGCTGCTGCAGCGATCGATCGTGTCCGGAAAGCGCGCGCGGCCCACAACCACTTGTCGATGCGCGTTACATCAGCTGGTGACGGATCGCCCATTTGGCTCCACTCTATCTTCCTGCCCGCGCGATCGGGAGAGGCACTGAGAGCCTCTACGCCGAAGGGAGGGACGGAAGGAGGGACGGGGGGGGCGTCCCTCCTTCCGGAGGATCAAGCAGCCTGTTTCAGGACCTGATCCTCGTTGGAGTCCTCGGCGAGAGAGCCCGGGTCCTCTGCTCCGACGAGGCTCTCATACAAAATGGTTACGGCCAGCGAAGTCGCGCCGAATACGATCGCCCAATAAACAGCGCCTGCCATTCCGGGCTGGATGCTCTTGGCAATTTCCTGAGAGATGGATCCTACGACCTGCAAGAAGAACATGATTCACCTCGATCTTTCCCACTGAGGAACGCGAGGCGAAATCGTGTTCCCCTGAATTACGCAGCCACTCTCACTCCACTGACAGCGTCCTGCTGCGCCGGTCTGGCTTGGACGTCGCCCGCACTCGCCTCGGCCACCTCGGCTCCGTCGAGGAACCATTCCATCGGGCGTCCCGTGTAGCGCGAGATGCGGTAGAGCACCTCGGTCGAGGGGATGCGGCCGTTCATGTAATTGTAGATTGCCGAGAGGCTCACGCCGATGTCGTAGGCGAATGCCTTCGGCTCGTCGGCGACGACCTCTCTGAGTCGGTCTGCCACTACCCTGGCGTCGAGCTGTGTCATCTTTTTCCTCCGCTTTGTTGGCTGTTGAGTCGTCTGAACATCTTCGTCTCGGGGATCGTCGATCCGACTACCGGCATCGGCCATTTCGCCAAAAAAAAAGGGCCACCGGTTTCTCCGGTGGCCCTTTCTCGTCTCGAGAAGGAGAGGTGCTTTAAAAGCTGCCTCCCTCGGAAGGACCACCGGCTGCCCCTACCGGGCGGATCTTCTTCGTGCAGGTCGAAGTCGGCACGAGGAAAGCGCCCGGCGCCATCGCCGGCGAGCACCACGCGAAGTTGCGCGCGGCCTGATGGCCGGCGGCGTGGTCTTTGGAAGCGATGGCGAGGTGCATTGGTTGCTCCGGGAAGTCCTGATTAATGATGTTGGCCTTTAAGCCACAGTCACATCAGCTATGCAAGGCTGCCTTTCTCACGAGCGTAGAACGCGCGGATACCCGTACCGTGCCCGGGGCGCGTACGTAGTGTATAGAGGCGTGCGAAGCGCATGAAAACGGAGGGCTTTTTCGTGAGCAGGAAGCGAATCGGACTGGTGTATGGGGGCCGTTCAGGAGAACACGAAGTTTCAGTCCGTTCGGCGCGATCGGTTGTCGATCAACTCGATCGAGAGCGATACGAGCCGTTCTTGATCGGAATCAGCCGCGAAGGTCGGTGGTATTGGACGGGCAGAGAGGAGGTCCCAGCTGCGGAGGCGGTGCACTCAGGACAGGGGCCTGAGGTGATCCCAGCCCGCGGCACCGGTGGGACTTGTCGTTTTCACGATGCCACTTCTGGAGTGCCGGTGACTGAGGCGGACGTGATTTTTCCAGTCCTCCACGGTCCCTTCGGCGAGGACGGAACCGTGCAGGGCTTGTTTGAGGTCCTGGATGTTCCCTACGTCGGCGCGGGCGTGCTCGGGTCGGCGATCGGCATGGACAAAGACGTCCACAAGCGATTGATGCGGGACGCCGGTATCCCGGTGGTGCCGTTCGAGGTATTGCGCGCTGACGAGTGGAAAGCCGCGCCCACGGCGGTGATCGAGCGGCTTGAGGAGCTAGGCGAAGTCGTTTTTGTCAAACCTGCGAATTTGGGATCATCCGTCGGCATCACGAAAGTTCGCGACCGCTCTTCCCTCGCCGCCGCGATCGAACTGGCGCTCCTCTACGATCGCAAAGTCATCGTCGAGCGGGCCGTCGATGCGCGGGAAGTCGAGTGCGCCGTTCTGGGGAACGAGGAGCGGCGCGCCTCCTTACCCGGAGAGATCGTCCCCGGAGAGGAGTTCTACTCGTACGCAGACAAGTACTCCGCGAGAAGCAAGGCGCAGTTGATGATTCCCGCGCCGCTGGAAGACGCGATGCGCGAGCACATTCGCGAGTTGGCCCTGCGAGTTTGCAGAGTGCTCGAGCTCCAAGGGATGGCCCGGGTCGACTTCTTCGTCGAGCGCGGCACAGGCAAGGTCTTCGTCAACGAGCCGAACACGCTGCCCGGGTTCACGTCGATCAGCATGTATCCGAAAATGTGGGAGATCTCGGGTCTCCCATATACAGCGCTGATCGCCGAGCTGATCGAGCTTGCCTTGGAGCGTTACCGACTGCGTCCGGGAGGGTGACCGGCTCGGAGGCGACGCTAGCCCTCCGACTACATGCCTTCCGTCGTGCTGATGCCTCCGCGGTAGGCGGCATCTTCTTCGATTGGACGCCAGCCGAATACGTTGCGCAGCCCTTCGCGCGAGATCACGTACTGGAAGGGCCTACCGATGAGCCACTCCGCCGTGAAGCCGATCGGATGGGCCAGATAATAAGCCAACCGGAGCGGATGCATGACGCCGTCATCGTAGGTGTCGTTCACCGCCGGCTCATGCGCCGACGCCGGCACGCCCATGCAAAGGCTGCCAGCAATGAGACCTGCCGCAATCAGCTTCTTCATCCTGCCATCTCCTGATCTGCGATTCATTCCTCTACGTGAGGGAAGACGCGGTTTCATAGCTTCTCGACACCAGACTTTACCCCTGGTCTCGAGGCGTGACAACGGCGAATTAACGCCGGAACCCGATCAAAGACGCTTGCCGGCCGGTGACTCCGCCAGATTGGCGGTGCGAAAAGTACTGCCGATGCGCACATGCCGTGCAAGGCCCAATAAAGCTGACTGCCTCGTGCGGGACCCCGCTGCGGATCAAGATCTGTTCGTTGGCCCGCCGCAAATCGAGCTGGCCGCGGCGCCCGGACGGCTGCCAGGCCTCAGGCATGGTCCCCCAGCGTTGCTGCAGATCGTCGGCGATCTCCGAGCTCACCTCATAACAACAGCCGCCAATCGAAGGTCCCAAGGCGACTTGCCATTCCGCCGCATCGATCCCGAACGAACTTCTGGCGGACTGCAGACCGGAAGCTGCAATGCCGGCGACGGTTCCCCGCCAGCCGGCGTGTAAGGCCATCACGGCCCGGTGTGCCGGGGCCACCATCAAGATCGGCACACAATCGGCGGTCATGACGCTCAGGGCGATGCCCGTCTCTCGGGTCATCAGACCGTCGCACTCTCCCGGATAGAGGCGATGTTTAGCGACCTCGGCGACTTGGTTGCCATGCACCTGTGTCATGCGCGCGACCTCGAGGGTGCCGATCGATCTCGCGACCCGAGTCCAATTGCGTCCTACGGCGGCGGGTGAGTCGCCGACGCTCTCGGAGAGATTCAGGGAATCCCAAGGCTCGCCGCTTTGCCCCCCGTTGCGACCGAAAAACGCGTGCACCAGGCCGTCGATCGAGCTCCACGCGGCGACCGTCTCGCGCGGCGGTGCGTCGAGCGGCGAGACGCTCGGCTCGAGCGATTCAGCGCTGCGGCTTGGCACCGGTGTCGCGGTCCGCCGGGGCGATGCCCTCGAACGGCTCCCCCTTTGGTCCCGTGCGGGTGCCCCCATGTCGCTTGAGGGTGCGCAGTGTGTCCGGATTGACCCATGGAACGCCGAGCACGCAGGGCTTGGCTTGGTCGTCGTCGTCGACGATCTGGTAGCTCGGGTACCCTGCCCGCGAGAAGTTCGACACCATTCGCTTTGCCATTACGAGGCTCCTGGATGGGCGATAGTAGAGCAAACGCTTTGACGTGCCAACGGGAGTGGAGAGAGTGTCAGGCCGAATTGAAGTGCCCATGAGCGGCTGGTAAGAAACGCGGGCGCGCGGGTGCGCCTTGGCGGCGTGCTCGATTCCCCTCCCGTTTCGTGGGCTGCGGCGCAGTACCGACTCGGGAGCTAGGCCAGGCGGATGGATTACAAGGACACACTGAACCTCCCGAATACGGAATTTCCGATGCGCGCCAATCTGGCTCAGCGTGAGCCGGGCGTCGTGCAGCGGTGGCGCGAGGAAGGCCTCTATAGCCGGTTGCTCGAGCAGAATACCGGCGGCGAGCCCTACGTCCTGCACGACGGGCCACCCTATGCGAACGGCGACGTTCACCTGGGCACGGCGCTGAACAAGATCATCAAGGATGTCATCGTCAAGCGCCATCTGATGGCAGGACGGCGTGCGCCGTATGTACCGGGATGGGACTGCCACGGAATGCCCATTGAGCATCAGGTACTGCGCAAGCTGGGCAGCAAGGCTCGCGAGATGACGCAGCTCGAGATCCGGCGACAGTGCCGCGAGTTCGCCGAAAAGTACGTCGACGTGCAACGCGAGCAGTTCCAGCGTCTCGGCGTCATCGGCGATTGGCAGAACCCTTATCTGACCATGTCGCCGGAATATGAAGCGGGCATCGTTCGCACCTTCCGCCGACTCGTCGAGGGCGACTACATCTATCGAGGCTTGCGTCCCGTTCACTGGTGTTCGACCTGCGGCACGGCTCTGGCCGAGGCCGAGGTGGAGTACGCTGAGCACGTCTCGCCGTCGATCTACGTTCGCTTCCGGTTTCGTGGCACAGCCGAGCTGGCTGCGGCGATGGCGCGCAACGAGGAAGATCGCGATGAGCTCGCGGCCGCGCATCAAGCCCTCTCAGCAGTGATCTGGACGACGACGCCGTGGACGCTACCGGCCAACCTGGCGATCTGCCTGAACCCTCACCTGGATTACGTCGCTTTGAAGGTCGGTGATGAGTATCTGCTGGTGGCGCGCCGTCTAGCAGAATCGGTTCTCGCTGCTGCGGGTATCGAAGCGTCCGGCGTTCGCATGGTGCCGGTCGATCTCGCGGCTCTCGACGGGCTCGACGTGTTTCAGCATCCCTTCATCGATCGCCCCGCGAAACTGATCTTCGGTAGCCACGTCACTGCTGAAGTCGGTACGGGGTGCGTACACACGGCACCGGGGCACGGCTACGACGATTTTCAGGTCGGGCAACAGTACGGGCTCGAAGTATTGACGCCTGTAGATGCGCGCGGTCGGTTCACGCCGGAGGCCGGCGAGTATGTGGGTCGCAAAGTTCTCGAGACCAACGACGAGATCGTTGACCGCCTGCGCGACCGCGAGGCTCTTCTGCACGGCGAGAGCTTCTCGCATCAGTATCCGCACTGCTGGCGTTGCAAGAACCCGTTGATCTTTCGCGCCACAGAGCAGTGGTTTCTGCGGGTCGACCAGGCTGACCTGCGCGGCGTGGCATTGCGCGAGATCGACAAGGTCCGTTGGGTTCCGAAGTGGGGCCGCGATCGCATCTATCACATGATGGAGACGCGCCCTGATTGGTGTCTCTCGCGCCAGCGTGTCTGGGGGGTGCCGATCCCCGCCTTTCGCTGTGACGCGTGCGGAGTACATCACGCCGACCCGATCGTCGTGGAGCGAGTCGAGAAGATCTTCGCCGAACGTGGTTCCGATGCATGGTACGAATCGAGCGCGAGTGAGCTGCTTCCGCCCGGTTATCGCTGCTCCTGTGGTGGTACCACGTTTACCCAAGACGAGAACATCCTCGATGTCTGGTTCGATTCCGGCTGCTCGCATGAAGCCGTGCTGGAACCGCGTGGGTTGGGTGTCCCCGCTGACCTCTATGTCGAAGCGGTCGATCAGCATCGGGGTTGGTTCCAGGTGTCTCTCATCACCGCGGCGGCGACGCGTGGCATGGCTCCCTACCGCAGTGTCTTGACGCACGGTCTCATTCTCGATGCCGGCAAGAAGAAGATGTCGAAGTCGCTCGGAAACGCGATTGCGCCAGAGGAGATCGTCGCCAAATACGGAGCCGACGTTCTGCGGCTCTTGTTCGCATCCGTCGATTTCACGAACGACACGGCTTTCTCGCAGGATCTGGTCAAACCGTTGCTCGAGACCTACCGGCGCATCCGCAACACGTGCCGATTCCTGCTTGGCAACATCGACGGCTTCGATCCACGAACGGATGCAGTGGCGATAGGAGACATGCCCGAGATGGATCGCTGGATCCTCGAACGGGGACGACTCGTATTGCAGCGATCGCTCGCCGCCTACGACGCGTTCGCTTTTCATCAGATTATCCAGGCAGTCGTGTCCTTTTGCGCCGTCGATCTCAGTTCGCTCTATCTCGATATCGCCAAGGATCGCCTCTATTGCTCGTCGGCGCGCGGCGTCGACCGCCGTGCTGCGCAAACGGTCTGTTGGAATCTGGTCGACATGCTGACGCGCCTCATCGCGCCGATCCTTTCTTTCACGGCGGATGAAATCTGGGCGTACCTGCCGGGAACTCGGGCCGCGACGGTCTTCGAAGCGGGCTTGCCGACGCGAGAGGTGGCGGCGAGCGACGATTTGATGCGCGATTGGGAGAAGTTGCTCGCAATCCGTTCGACCGTAATGAAGGCACTCGAGGAGGCGCGAAAATCCGGCGACATCGGCCATCCGCTCGACGCGCGCGTGGTGCTGCGAGCGGGCGAAGCTTCCTATGATCTCCTGGCAGCGCGCCGGCTTGATTTGCCGAGCCTGTTCATCGTCTCCCAAGTTGATCTTCAACGCGGCGACGGCGGCTCACCGGAAGTTGTGATCGAGTCGGCGCGCGGGGCGAAATGTGCCCGCTGTTGGAACTTCTCGGAAGCGGTCGGCGCGGATGCGCGCCATCCGGAGATCTGTGATCGATGCGTCGACGTGCTCGCTGAGAACGAAGGGGCAGGCGAATCGCGGCAATGACGAAATGGCCGTTTGTCGCGGTGGTCGTCGTGGCCGTGGTCGCCGCAGACCAGCTTACGAAGGTGTTGATTCGCGATGCGATCCCGCTTCACGCGACCGTCGAAGTGATCCCGTCCTTGTTCAATCTGACGCACGTCCGCAATCCAGGGGGGGCATTCAATCTCCTGGCGAGCAGCAACGAGTCTTTCCGGCTGCCGTTCTTTCTCGTGATGACCGTGGTGGCGGTTGCGGCACTGTTCTATTTCCTGCGTGAGATTCACCCGCATCAGAAGGTGTTGCTCTTCGCGGTGGCTGGTGTGCTCGGCGGGGCAATCGGCAACTTCATCGATCGGGCATCCCTGGGCCAGGTAACGGACTTTCTAGACGTGTACTGGGGTGCGTACCACTGGCCTTCGTTCAATGTTGCCGATTCGTTCATCTCGGTGGGAGTCGCGATTCTGATTGTGCACTCCCTGTTCTTTGCCGACGAACCGAGCTGACGTTGTATGCCGCTGGATCGGCGGCAAAGACCCCGAAACGAACGAAGCCGACGCCCCTGAAGGAGCGCCGGCTTCGTAAGCACCGCGAGAGGCTGCTCGGTCAGCAGTCGTAGTAGAGGAAGAACTCGTACGGGTGCGGACGCAGACGTTGCGCGCTGATCTCGTTCTCCATCTTGTACTCGATCCACGTATCGATCACGTCCTTGGTGAAGACGTCGCCCTTGAGAAGGAACTCGTGATCGTCCTGAAGAGCGCCGAGCGCTTCCTCGAGTGAGCCCGGCATGCTGGGAACATGCGCCAGCTCCTCCGGAGTGAGCGAGTAGATGTTCTTGTCGAGCGGATCTCCCGGATCAAGCTTGTTCTGGATGCCGTCCAAGCCCGCCATCAACATTGCGGAGAACGCCAGATATCCGTTGGCGGAAGGATCGGGGAAACGAACCTCGATGCGTTTCGCCTTGGGGCTTTCCGAGTACATCGGAATGCGCACTGAGGCAGAGCGATTGCGGCTCGAGTACGCGAGGTTGACCGGCGCCTCGAATCCCGGCACCAGGCGCCGATAGCTGTTGTTCGTCGGATTGGTGAACGCTGCGATCGCAGTGGCGTGCTTGAGAATGCCGGCGATGTAGTGCATCGCCATATCGCTCATGCCGGCGTAGCCCTTGCCGGCGAAGAGCGGCTTACTGCTCTTCCAGATGCTCTGGTGGCAGTGCATGCCGCTGCCGTTGTCGCCGAAGATCGGCTTCGGCATGAAAGTGGCAGTCATGCCGTGGCGACGGGCGACGTTCTTGACGATGTACTTGTACCAATTCAGCTTGTCGCCCATCTTCACGAGCGAGTCGAACCGCATATCGATCTCGGCCTGCCCGGCGGTCGCGACCTCGTGGTGCTGACGCTCGATTTGGATGCCGACCTGTTCCATGGTCAGCACCATTTCCTGCCGGATGTCCTGCTGTGCGTCCGACGGAGGGCAGGGAACGTAACCTTCTTTGTGTCGGATCTTGTAGCCGAGGTTGGGCTCCTCGTCGCGGCCGCTGTTCCAGATCGCCTCGTTCGAATCGAGAAGGTAGTAGGCCGAATGCTCGTTGCAGTCGTAGCGAACGTCGTCGAAGACGAAGAACTCCGGCTCGGGGCCGAAGTACGCGGTGTCGCCGATGCCGGTCGACTTCAGGTAGGCCTCGGCCTTCATCGCAATGTTGCGAGGATCACGGGAGTACTCTTCCTTGGTGATCGGGTCGATGATGTTGCCGACCAAAACCAAAGTCGGGTGCTGGGTGAACGGATCCATGACGGCCGTCGTCGGATCCGGGACTACCAGCATGTCCGAGGCGTTGATCGCCTGCCATCCGCGAATCGAGGAGCCGTCGAAGCCGAAGCCCTCGCTGAAAACGTCTTCGCTCATCTCCGTCATTGGTACGGTGAAGTGCTGCCAAGATCCGAAGAAGTCGCAAAACCGTACGTCGACGCACACGGCCTTCTTGTCCTTGGCGAGCTTCAGTACTTGCTTCCCATCCATTCCGTTGGTTCTCCCTTCTGTGACATTGCCCGTGCGCGCCGCGGTTGTCGCACCTCCGGCTACGCGACTAGAAATTCGTCCGCCCATCTTCAACGCTTCCTGACTGATTCTTCTATGTTGGAACTGAAAAAGGGCGCGACCGAGGGCATCCGCTGGGATCCCCGTGGTCGCGCCCGGTTGATGCGTTCGTTGTTAGAGCGCCTCGCCGCCGCGCTCGCCGGTTCGAATCCGAACCACCTCGTCGACCGGAATCACGAAGATCTTTCCGTCGCCGATGCGCCCCGTCTTCGCAGCGTTCTCGATTGCGGACACGATCTCGCTGGCTTTGTCGTCCGGTACGACGACCTCGAGCTTCACCTTCGGCAAGAAGTCCACGACGTATTCCGCTCCGCGATAGAGCTCGGTGTGACCCTTTTGGCGCCCGAAGCCTTTTACTTCGCTTACGGTTAGTCCCTGGACGCCGAGTGCGCTGAGGCTTTCTTTCACTTCGTCCAGTTTGAACGGCTTGATGATCGCTTCAATTTTCTTCATTGCTTTCTCCTAGGCCGCGCTGTTCGCGAGGTCGTCGGCGCACCGGCCGTTGGCGCCTCCGATGAACCGGTCCGCCAAGGATTTTCGGTGGCGGACTTCTATTCCACGAGGATTCGTCTGTAAAGCCGCTGTCGGACCTTCCCTGACAAGGCCGACTGGGTAGCTCTCCGCAACGAGTTTCACGGTAGACTCACGGTCTCCTGGCTCAAGTGTTGTAAGCCCGCTCGCCATGTTGCGAGAGGTCCAGCCCCAGAATTTCGTCGTCTTGAACGGCGCGCAATCCGAAGAGCGCATCGACGACCTTCAGCAGGACGAAGGTGACTATCAGCGAGTAGGCGATAGTCGCGATCACGGAGACGAACTGCGCGACCAGCAGAGACGGGTTGCCGGCGAGTAGACCATCTGCGCCGGCAGGGTTCACCGCCGTGCTCGCGAAAATTCCGGTTGCCAGTGCTCCCCAGGTACCCCCGACTCCGTGGACTCCGACCACGTCAAGCGAATCGTCGTAGCCAAGCGCGAATTTCCAGCTGACCGCGGAATAGCACAAAACGCCGGCGATACCGCCGATGATCACGGATGCAATAGGGCCGACGAAACCGGCGCCCGGGGTGATCGCGACGAGTCCGGCAACTGCTCCCGACGCCGCGCCCAGCACGCTCGCCTTGCCGCGATGCGTGAACTCGGCCATGGCCCACGTCACTGTAGCCGTAGCGGCAGCGACGTGAGTCGTGACGAAGGCATTGGCGGCAAGTCCGTTCGCTGCCAAGGCGCTGCCGGCGTTGAAGCCGAACCACCCGAACCACAGGATACCAGCCCCGAGAACGGTCAACGGCAGGTTGTTGGGCGGCATGGGCTCGTGTGGCCAGCCGAGCCTGCGGCCGAGTACGACGGCTGCGGCAAGCGCGGCGGTTCCAGAGCTGATGTGCACCACTGTCCCGCCAGCGAAGTCCAAGGCTTTCCAGTTTGCCTGGATCCAACCGCCGCCCCAGACCCAATGGCAGATCGGATCGTAGACGAGGGTGGCCCACAGTACCGAAAAGATCGCGAAGGGTACGAAGCGAATCCGCTCCGCGAAGGCGCCCGTGATCAGGGCCGGCGTGATGATGGCGAACATTCCCTGGAACATCATGAACAGGATGTGGGGCAGGTTGGCCGCCAGCGGTGCGGCATCCTGCCCGACGCCGTTGAGAAAGAGGTAGTCGAGACCGCCGACGAACTGACCAATGTCACTGCCGAATGACAAAGTGTAGCCGATCAACACCCATTGAATGGTGATGATTCCGATCATGAAGATGCTGTGCATCAGCGTGGACAGGATGTTCTTCTGGCGTGTCATACCCCCGTAGAAGAGGGCCAGCCCCGGCGTCATGAACAACACCAGAGCCGAAGAAGCTAGAATCCACGCAGTGTCGCCCGAGCTGATCGTCGACTCCTGGGCGTAGGCTGGTGTTGCCAGCACTACCGCGGCCGCAGCCGCAATTCTTCCTTGACGCATCGATCTCTCCTCTCGCTGTACCTGACCCACTCGCAAGTTCGCCCCAAGCCCACTTCCGAGAGCAGCGATCCATATTCTCGTTCGCCTGCCCCGGTCGAGCTTAAAATCCGGTTCCAATGGGCGGTACGTAAAGCAAATGCGGTGCCGAGGTTGGCGGGCAGAACAGGAATGCTGTTGGGGACGAGTAACAAGTCGGCCCTGCCTGCGGATTAAGCAGGGTGCGTAGGAGTTAGGCAGGCTTCAGGCGAGGGCGCGATTCCGCTGGACTCGCCCCAGTCGTTTGGCGTGACCAGGCGGCCTAGAGCCGGACTCTCGGACGGCCACGGCGCTCTTGCTGGCGGCCTAGGATGGTGCCGATCAGGAACCCGACGACGGCTCCAAGAGCGAGGAGCCCAAAGCCGCTCTGAAAGCTGATGCCGTCCTCTCCCGATGACGCGGATGGCGGTGAGTTGCGCTGCCGCTCGAGCTCGTGATGCATCGCTTCGGTGAGGGTCAGGATGCGGTCGACATCGGCGCGGATCGCGCCGACTGCCTCGGCGCTCGCGGTCGCCGCGTCTGCTGCCGTGATGCTGGCTGTCGGGGGTTGAGCCGCGTCGTCGATGCCGGGCACGGCGGTGGCGGCGGCGGTGGCGTTGGGGGTGGGGCTCAGGACGTCCGGCGCGCCCTCTTGCGAGGCAATGAACCGAGCAAATACCCACCCCTCGCCGTCGCGGTATTTGATTCTAGCCCACTTGCCCTCGACCGCACGTACTTCGACTGCTTCGCCGCGGCGCAACGAGCCCACCGTGTCGCTGTCGAGGCCGGGAGCGGAGCGGACATTGAGCGCTTCCGCTCCTTCTACGCGCCCAGGGCCGGGCTGCGGCTGAGCCATGCCACGCGGTACGAGCGTCAAGAGGAGAAGAGTAGTGAGGAGGATCCATCCGCCGCGCATCGATCCTGACGATCGAGTCCGGGGATCAGATGTCCGCCTGGCATTGGCGCGCAGCACCAGCGCGTCATTCTGCCGAATCACCCACCCCATCCGCTGGCCACTCATGCCGGTGCGACAACCGACTCCCGATCGTTGTTCTTCACGCCGCTTCGCCGGAGTCTCCCGGGGAGATCCGTCTTGGCGGCTGACGAAGATGGTCGGGGTGACTGGATTTGAACCAGCGACCTCACGGTCCCGAACCGTGCGCTCTACCAAACTGAGCTACACCCCGTTTTCCCTTGCGTTTCTCGACACGCACGGGGCCGAGAGCGGGAAGTAGTAAACCCCGTCGACGCGAATTGCAACCGCGCTCGGTGACTCGACGGCACTCTCTACGCGTACCGTTGCCGCATGCGAAACACTCGTCGAATCAGTTGGTTAGGTAACAAGCCCCGGGTCGGCCGGCGGTGGGTCGCCGATGCGCCGGAGCTCGGCGATCGTCGCGGCATAGTCGGTCGTCGAAAAGAGGCCGGTGCCTACTACCAGGACATCCGCCCCAGCTTCACAGACGCGTTTGGCGTTGCCGACTTTGACGCCCCCATCGACCTCGATCAAAAACTGGAGCCCGAGCTCACCACGGCGCTCGCGGGCGCGCCGGATCTTGGCGAGAGCAGATTCGATGAACTGTTGCCCGCCGAAACCCGGATTGACGGACATGATCAGCAGGATGTCGATCTCGGACAGGATCGGCTCGATCAGATCGAACGGCGTCCCGGGGTTGAGTACGACGCCGGGGCGCGCCCCGTGCTTGCGGATCTCCTGCAACACCGCGTGCAGGTGTGGACAGGTCTCCTGGTGAACCAAAATGTGATTCGCCCCGGCCTCCGCATACGCCCCGATATAGTGCTCGGGATTGGTGATCATGAGATGCACATCGAAGGGCAGAGCGGTGTACGGGCGCAGCGCCTTGATGACCGGCGGACCGATCGTGAGGTTCGGCACGAAGTGCCCGTCCATCACGTCGACGTGAATCCAATCGGCGCCGGCACGGTCCACGGCCTCGAGCTCCTCGCGCAGCCGCCCGAAGTCGGCGGCGAGAATCGATGGGGCGATCTTGATCACGGCGCGACCATAACAAGCGAAAGGAAGGCGGGAAATGGGGCGCGTGTCGTCAGCGCCGCTTGAGACGGGCTGCAAAGAACCCGTCTAACCCGTGCCGGTGCGGATACGTGCGTAGAAATGCGTCGCCGTCGACCAGTTCGCGGGCCGCCTCTGGCAGATCAGTGCGGGGATCGTCGATCGCGAAGTGCGGCTGGTCGGCGAGAAAGGCGGCGATGCGCTCTTCGTTCTCTTCCGCCAGGAGCGTGCACGTGGCGTAAACCAGGATGCCGCCCGGCTGCACCCGCGTCGCCGCAGCGCGCAGGATCTCACCCTGTAGCGCAGCGAGGCGAGCAACGTCCTCGGGCCGTCGTCGCCAGCGTATCTCTGGGTGCTGGCGCAGCGTTCCGAGACCAGAGCACGGGGCATCGACGAGAACGGCGTCGAAAAGTGCCGTATTGCGAAGCGGTAGCTCGCGCGCGTCGGCGCGCAGGATCCCGACTGCAACGCCGACGCGCGATGCCTGTCGCGCGATAGCAACCACGCCGGCGCGAGCGCGGTCGACGGCGACCACCGCGGCATCCGCACGCTCGGCGATCTGGATCGCCTTGCCGCCAGGCGCGGCACAAACATCGAGCACTGTCCGCGCGGCGACGGGAATCATCGCGCCTACGAGCTGAGAGGCTTCTCCCTGCGGCGTCACCAAGCCGGTGCGGAAGGCATTTAGCTTGCCCATGCCACTGCGCAGGTCGATCTCGATAGCGTCGGCGGCGTAGCGCGTCGGCCGAGCCGCGTATCCCTCCGCCGCAAGCGCGGCCAGTGCCGCGGCCCGGTCGGCGCGCCGAGGATTGACGCGTAGAACTGTCGGTGCCGCGCGATTGTCGGCAGTAAGCAAGGCTTCGGTCTCGGCCGCGCCGAGGGCAGCCAGCCAGCGTTCGACGAGCCAAGGCGGGTGCGAGCCGGAGATTGCAAGATGCTGGACGATGTCACTGGCGACGGGAAGGTGCAGGTCTTTGCCCGATCGCAGGAGCGCGCGCAGCAGTGCGTTCACCAATCCAGCGGCGCCGCGGTTGTGCCGCTTGGCGAGCTCGACCGCGGTGTCGACGACCGCGAAGTCCGGCACGCGCTCCAGCTTGATGGCTTGAAAGAATGCCATTCGAAGCAGCGTTCGTACGGCGGCATCGAGTCTTTCGGGTGGCCGGCCGAGCGAGGCGAGAACGTGATCACTCAATCCCTGCCAGGCAATGGTGCCGTATACGAGCTGTGTCGCGAGACCGCGATCGCGCTCATCGAGTCGGTTGTCCTCGAGTTGACGAGAGAGCGCGGCGTCGGCAAAGGCGCCATCCTCGACGGCGCGCAACGCATTCCACGCGACCAAGCGAGGATCAGCTCGGCTCGCGGCCAAGGCGATCTCCGATCAACAGCCCGCCGCCGGCGAACTCGCGCGCCGTTAGCCTCTTGCGTCCCTCCAGCTGCAGCTCCTGGATAGCCAGAACGCCATCGCCCGTGGCGATATCGATGGTGTCGCCGCCAGCCGGTAACGCAATCACCGTGCCGGGCGGCCGGTGGGTGGAGCTCCACATCGCCCGGGCGCGATGGATCTTGAGCAGCTTGCCGTCGAGATGCGTGAAGGTGGAGGGCCACGGCGAGAACGCACGGCAGCGCCGTGAAATCTCATCGGCGCTGCGAGTCCAGTCGATCTCACCGTCGCTCTTCGCGATGATGGGTGCCAGAGTCGCGGCCGCATCGTCCTGCGGCACCGGTTTCAGCTCGCCGCGATCGAGGGCTGTCAACGCATCGCAGAGTGCGCCGGCGCCGAGATGCGACAGACGCTCGCTGAGCTCCCCCGCGGTTTCAGTCTCGCCAATCGGCGTCGATCGGCTCAGCAAGATGTCGCCTTCGTCCATGCCTTCGCTCATCTGCATGATCGTCACGCCGGTCTCGCTCTCGCCGCGTGCGATCGCCCATTGGATCGGTGCCGCGCCGCGGTACTTCGGCAGCAGGGAGGCATGTACGTTGATGCACCCGAGCCGCGGCAATTCGAGGATGTTCACCGGTAGGATACGCCCGAACGCCGCGACGACGATGACGTCGGGCGCCCACGCGCGCAGCAGGTCTTCGAAAGCGCTATTGCGAATCTTCACCGGCTGCTCGACCGGAATTCGACGCGCGACTGCCAGATCTTTCACCGCCGGTGAGCGCAGCTTCTGACCACGCCCGGCCGGCCGATCGGCCTGGCAGACGACGCCGACTACGTCGTCAGGCCCGTCGACGAGCGCCGCCAGCGACGGGACAGCGAACTCGGGCGTGCCGAAGAACACGACCCGAAACCTCATGGAAGCTGCTCTCTCGCCGACTCCACGTCAGCGCGTCAGATGCCGGATGCGCGTTGGCCGTCCTTTGGCGGCGGCCCGTCGCGCAGGGTTTTCTTCAGCTTGCGTTTGTAGAGGTCCCGCTTTAGCGAGCTCAATCGGTCGATGAAGAGTTTGCCGTCCAGATGGTCGATCTCGTGTTGCAAGGCGACGGCGAGGAGTCCATCGGCTTCGATCTCGATCTCCTTCTGATCAGGCGTCCACGCTCGCACCAGGATCTCGGCGCTGCGTTTCACCTCCGCGGTGTAGTCGACCACGCTCAGACAACCCTCTTCCCAGAGGATCGACCCTCGCCGCTCGACGATCACGGGGTTGATCAACTTCAGGATATCTTTCCCCGGTTCTTCGCTGTTCACGTCGAGGACGATCAGGCGCTCGCTGACACCCACTTGCGGCGCTGCCAGGCCGACTCCGGGGGCTGCATACATCGTCTCGACCATGTCGGTAGCGAGTTGATCAACTCGCCCGTCGATGTTGGCAATGTCGGTCGCCGTCGCTTTCAACTGCGGCGACGGATAGGTGAGAATCTCGCGCAACGCCATGGGCCTACCTTAGCCGGCTGCCTTCCGGCGGTCCATGCGGGGAGGACACTCCCGGCAATGTCTCGATCGGGCGCTCCGCGGAATCTCGAGGTGACCACGAGCCAGGACGAAGGGGCGCCGGGCTACAATAAGCTCTGCGGGTCGACGTCGACTAGAATGCGCAGGTCCCCAGGGCGTTTTACTCTGGATTGCGTCGCGTCGATTGCGAGCCGTCGCAGTGTCGCGCCGCTCTTGCCGCGCAGCAGGATCTGCCAGCGGTGGCGGCCGCGCAGACGGGCGAGCGGCGCCGGGGCCGGCCCGAGGACGGCGACCCCCCTCGCGCCGCTCTGCGCGCTGTGTCGCAGCCGCTCGGCGCATTGCTCGGCGACGGCCTTCACGGCTTGCATGTCGCCGCCCTCGAAGCGCATCAGCACCAGGCGGCCGAATGGCGGGTACCCGAGCTCCTCGCGCTGGTTCAGCTCGTTCTCGGCGAAGCTGGCGAAGTCGTGAGTGACGACGGCCCGCAGAACGTGGTGCTCCGGTTGCAGGGTCTGGATCAGAACTCGCCCTGGGCGATCTCCGCGACCGGCGCGTCCCGCGACTTGCACGAGCTGCTGGAACGCCTTCTCGGCTGAACGGAAATCGGGCAGGTGAAGGACGAGATCGGCCATGACGACACCGACCAGTGTGACGCCAGCTACATCATGTCCCTTGGTCACCATCTGCGTGCCGATAAGGACGTCCAGCTTCGCGGTATTCCAGGCGTGCAGAAGGTTGGCGAGACTACCCTTCCGCGCTGTGGTGTCGCGGTCCATGCGCGCGATTCGCGCTCCGGGCAGTGTCTCGCGCAGGAAGCCTTCGAGCCGTTCGGTGCCCCATCCCCACGTGTCGAGCGCCGCCTCGCCGCACACCTCGCACCGCGGCGGGCGGACGCGAGCAAAATCGCAGTAGTGGCAGCGCAGCGCAGCATCCCGCTGGTGCCACGTGAGCGAGATGCTGCAGTTCGGACATGAAACGGTGTCGCCGCACGCGCGGCACTGCAGTGCGTTGGCGAAGCCGCGTCGGTTGAGGAACAACAAAGTCTGGCCGCCGGCGGCGAAATTGGCCTCGATGGCTGCTGCCAGCGGTGGACTGAGGGGCGACTGCATCGCGCGACCGCGTAAATCGAGGAGCTCGACATCGGGCAACGCGCGGCTCTCGACGCGAGCCGGCAGCTCGAGCAGCGCATACCGACCCATCCTGGCGTTGTGGAGACTCTCCATCGACGCCGTTGCCGAACCGAGCACCAACGGGCAGTTCTCCAGTTTCGCGCGCATTACCGCGACATCGCGACCGTGGTAGCGCAGCCCGTCCGCTTGCTTGTAGGCGCCGTCGTGCTCCTCGTCGACGATGATGACGCCGAGGTTCGGCAGCGGCGCGAAGACCGCCGACCGGGCTCCGATCGCGATGCGCGCCTCGCCACGCGCCAGGCGTCGCCACTCGTCCCAGCGCTCGCCGGGGCCGAGACCGCTGTGCAAGACGGCGACGTCGATGCCGCTGCCGATCAGGCGAGCGCGCACCCGGCCCACCACCTGGTGCGTCAGCGAGATCTCGGGAACCAGAATCAACACGTTGCGCCCGCGTTCGAGTACCTCCGCGATCACGCGCAGGTAGACCTCGGTCTTGCCGCTGCCGGTGACTCCGAGGAGGAGAAACGGTTGGAAGCCGTCGCCGAGAGCACTGACGATGCGCTCCACGGCTGCACTCTGTGCCGCATTGAGCGACACGCGCCGGTCGGTGAGCTGCTGCTCCTCGGCGACGGTGCGGTAGACCTCGCGCCGATGCTCGCGGACGAGGCCGAGGTCGCGGAGCTGGCGGACCTTCGCGGCCGGGTTTGCAAACGATCCCCGCAACTCGCGGATCGCAGCCCGCCCCTGCGGGTGATCGCGCAGGTACTCGTACATAGCCCGCAGCGCCGGGCGCCGGTTCAGCGCCGTCGTGTCACCGGTATTCGCCGAGTACGAGAGCTCGTATCGGGTGGGAGCGACTTCTCGGACGAAGCGCTCGCTGACACGCACCCAGCGGCGCCTCTGCAGGCGGCGAATCGCCGCATCGGTCTCGACCTCGAGCCGCTCGCAGAGCGCTGTCACCGATAGCGTGCCCTCGCGCCGCAACGTTTCTAGAATGGCGGCGTCGAGCTGATCGACCTTCGGTGCGTGCGCCCCGGCATTGCCGCCATCGATACACTCGACGACCTTCTCCGTCTCGATGCGGAGTACGCCCGGTAGTGCCGTTGCCAGGGCGTCGCCGGGGGTGGCGAGGTAGTACTCTGCCATCCACATCGCGAGGCGGAGCAGGGCGCCCGCCAGGATGGGCTCGGCATCGAGAGTGTCGATCACATCGCGCAGACGAACGTCTTTCAGCGTGGCGTGATCTGCCACGGCGGTGACGACGCCCATGCAACGCCGTGTGCCGAGCGGCACGACCACTCGCGCGCCCGCTCGCAGGCCGCGCAACGACGGGGGGATGCGATAATCGAGCTCGCCGAGACGACCCGAGGGTGGCACCAGGACGACGCGTGCGACGGTCGCGCCGGCTGCGCCGGCACCGTGTTTCGCCGCGTCGACGTCGCGCCTCTCGGTCACGCCTCAGGGAATGCCGGGACGGCCAGTGCTCGCGCGCCGCTCGGTGCGGCCGCCCAATGCAGGGCCCGCGGACAGAGGCGCCGCATCGTGGAGCGCGTGCGCGATCTTGGCTCTGGCGCTCGGGTAGCTTTGGATCTGTGACATTTCCCCTGCCGCACTTGCGGTGCTCGAGAACCCCGACGACGGCGCGCGCCGCGTCAGCTCCGCACGACGCGCTGATAGATCTTCGGCAGCTCGCGCGGCAACGCGGTGATGTCGTCGATGACCATGTAGCGGTTTTCATCGCACATCTCCCGCAGATAGTCATGACCCGCCTTGTCGACGGTGATGCAGAAGGGAGTGACTCCTGCCAGCTCCGCTTCTTGAAGCGCTACGGCAGTGTCGCGAATCCCGTAGAGGTTGCTGCGGCGGTCCTGACCGTAGTCGAAGTCCTGGGGAAACCCGTCGCTCAGCAGGATGAGATGCTTGGATCGGGCGCTGACTGATGCCATGCGCTCGACGGCGTGGCGGAGGGCCGTCCCCATGCGGGTCGAACGTCGGGGCTCGATCGCTCCGAGCCTTGCCTTGACGGACGGCGTGAGCGCCTCAGCGAACGACTTGACGCGGTACATTTCGACCTGCTCACGGCCGTGTCCGGAGAATCCGTAGATGGCGAACGCGTCGCCGATCTCCTCGAGCGCCTGCGACATGATCGCCAGCGTTTCCTTGGTGACGTCGATGATGCGCCGTGGTGGGCGTCCGTCTCGCCGCCGGCCGTCAGCGGCCGGCTCGACCAACGGCTCGTCGGTCGACGCGCTCATGTCGACGAGGAACAGCGTCGCGACGTCGCGCTCTTCGCGCTTGCGCGCGACATAGAGACGATTGGATGGGGCGATGCCGGCTCGCGCGTCGATGCGCGCGCTGACCGCGGCGTTGAGGTCGAAATCTTCGCCGTCTTCGAGACCGCGCACGGTGCGATACATCTCCGGGCGGATGCGCTGGAACTGGCGGCGCACCTCCGGGAGCAGATCGGCGTGATCGCCGAGGGCCGTTTGGAAGAACTCACCCGAGTCGCCGTCCAGCCCGATCTCGTACAGCTGACACCAACGGCTCCGGTAGTCCGAGATCTGGTAATCCCACTCGTCGTACCAATAGCAGGTGCCGTCGCTGCTGCGCTCGAGCCAGCGTCGCGGCGGCCGTCGCTTCTGCTCTTCTGGGTCGCCGAGCAGCCGGCGCAGCTCGTCCAGATGCTCGCTCGGCATTTTGCCGATCAGGTCGGTGACGTAGAGTCCCAATCCCTCGACGCCTTCTTCGCTGCCGCCCTGACGGATACGCAGGTCGGCCCCGGATTGCAGGAGGCGCTCGATCTCGTCGGGCGACAGCGGCGTGCCGCCACCGTCGTCGCTCGCTTCGTCGCTGACTTCGAGCTGCAGGTCGCGCGGCGTTACGGGTGATTGCTCGGCCGCCGGTGTCTCGGCGCCGCCGTCGGTGTTCGGCGGTGGCATGCCGTCTTCGTCTTCGTAGAGATCGTAGTAGATCATCTCGCCGGCGACGGTGTCGTAGAAGCTGCCGTCGGCCTCGCTGAGGTCGCCGCCGATCCCCGTCGCGGCGTTGTCCAACGCGGCGGCGATGGCCTCGGCGGCGCGCAGCGCGTCGATAACGGTAGTGCCGTCGCCACGCAGCGGACGCAGCAGCGCCAGCAGGGTCGTCCCGATCTCGCGATCGAGCCATCGCGGCCAATGCTCGGTCTCGCCGTCGACCAGGGCCAGGATGAAGAGCGTGTCTAGACGCCGCGAACGAGCCGCGGCCGGCTGCTCACACCAGATACGCAGCAGGCGATCGGCGACCCAGTTCGCCTCGCTGGCGATGCCCCGATAGAGGCGGCTCATCGCGCAATGGACGCGGACGCCCTCGGCCAGAGTGAAGAGATCCTCGAGCAGGGCGGGGCGAGCGTCGTCGGTGAGATAGCGGAAGAGCGCTCGTCCGGGTGGATCCGTCGGATCCACCGGAAGATCTTGCGTCGCATACGTGCCGAGCAATCGCCGGCCGGCGAGGTGGGCGGCGAGCAATCGGTAGAGGCGAAGATTTTCTTCGTGCGATGGCAGCAGGTCGATGCGCGAGGGTAGGGACACTTCACGCTCGCCGGGGAACTCCTCGATGTCGGGTCGCAGTGAGAAGCGCTCCATCGGCCTTATGCCGACCGGGCTGCCGCTCATCATCTGCAAGTACTTGCGCAGCAGGCCCTGGGATTGCTCGAGCGATGCTGCCGTCGAGCCGCGGTGCAACACGTTGACGCTGGTGCGCGATTCGAGTGCGAAGTAGGCGAGACCGGCGCCTGGGTTCTCGGCGGCGACGCGCAACCCGGCGGTGAACCATTGCTCGACTCGATCGTCGTCGGCGTCTTCGCACACCCGCGGCAGTGAGCGCAGTGCGCTCACCACGGCCTGCGGAGCGCGGCGCGAGACGCGTTCGACCTGAGCGAGATTCGACGCCAGGCGCGCCGCGGGCACCTGGCGCAAGATCGCTCCTGCAACCGGCGCGAAGTCGCCCATCGAGCTTCCCAGTTTGTGGCCGCATGTCGTCAGCACGCGCAGCAGACTACCGCGTGCCGCGGCGGCAACCGGTCGCAGCGAGTCCGGGAACCGGCGATAGACATCGTGCGCGAGGCGCCGGTCGGAATGCGCGAGCGCGATGACGACGCGCATCAGATTGGCCTGATCCTCGGGAGCCCAGCCGCCGATCGCGTCGGGGAAAGCATTGAAGAATTCGCGTTCTCGCACTTGCGGGAACAAGGCGCTGCCCGCACCCGCCCATAACCGATAGGCGCTCGGCGACAGGGCCGGCATGACCCGCGCGGTGGCGTTGAAGAATGCCTGGGCGAGGAACTCGCCCTGCCAGCCGTGCTGTCCGTACAGACCGATGCCCGCCGCGGCCCACGTGTCCACGCTGGCTGTCGAGATCGAGGCGGACATGAGCGGGGCGGTGTGGCGCAGGAAGAGCCCCGCGAGCTTGCCCGACTCCGCGGCTATGCGCATCGCCGAACCGGACCACGCGGCCAACTTGGCAAGCGGCTCCTCGCCCAGCTCTGCGACGCGCACCGAGAAGAAGGCGCTGGCGCCCTCGCGCGAGATCGGATCAGTGCCGGCGAGTCCCTCGCCCAGTCCGACCCACTCGGAGAATCCGTCCCCGCCGAGTCGCCGCCAGGTCGCCGCGGCGTTCTGGTAGTACTGCTGCGCGAGTACGGCCGACGAATCGGCGAGGCGGTCGCCGACGCGCAGAATCTCGCCGTGGACTTCGGCACCGAGGTCCGCCGCGGCGCGGTGTGCCGCCGCGCCGTCCGGGCTGTTCAGCAGGTGTGGACTGAGCCAGAGGTTGCGAACCACTGGTCACGCCCTTCTGACTGCAGGAGCGGACATCAGTTGCCGAAGATCGTGCAGACGACCTCGTCGATGGCCCGCTGGCTCTCGCCGTCATCGGTGAGCGATTTGCTCACCGCCACCTCGCAGGCGCGTCGCGGAGGTATGTCGCGTCCGATCAACTGCCCGGCGTAGATCAGCAGGCGGGTGCTCACCCCCTCCTCGAGGCCGCTCGCCTTGAGGTGGCGGACTTTCTCGCCGAGCTTGGCGAGATCCATGGCCGTGTCGAGATCGACGCCACTCTCGTGGGCGACGATCTGTGCTTCCTTGTCGCGCGGAGGGTAGTCGAACTCGATGGTGACGAAGCGCTGGCGAGTCGAGTGCTTGAGGTCCTTCAGTACGCTCTGGTAGCCGGGGTTGTACGAGATCACGAGCAGGAAATCGGGATGCGCTTCGATGATCTCGCCGCGCTTGTCGATCGGCAGCATGCGGCGGTGATCGGTCAACGGATGAATGAGGACGGTAGTGTCCTTGCGTGCCTCCACGACTTCGTCGAGGTAGCAGAACGCGCCGCGGCGTACCGCTTGCGTGAGTGGCCCGTCGACCCAGATCGTCTCGTCGCCCTTGATCAGATAGCGGCCGACGAGATCGCTGCCGGTGAGGTCCTCGTGGCAGGCGACCGTGATCAAGTTGCCGTCGACGCCGGAATTCCCACTGGCGAGGCGAGAGGCCATCCACTCGACGAATCGCGTCTTGCCGCAGCCGGTAGGCCCCTTGAGCAGAACGGGCAGACGGCAGGCGTGGGCTGCCTCGAAAATGTCGGCCTCGTCGCCGATCGGCAGGTAGTAGGGTGTCTCGGTCACTCCGTTTGCCCTCCGTGAGCTGCGGCGCTTGCTAGTCGGCGACTGTGATCATGGTATCGCCGGAGGCCGCATCGACGATGTCGATGGCGATGCGGTCCGTCGCCTGGAAGCGATTCTTGCTTTCGCGAATTCCCGAGGTCAGCCGCTCGACGAACTTCTCGCGTACCATCGGCGGCATGCCCTGCATCGGAAACTCCCGCAGCGACACCTGGGCTTTCTGGTCTGATTCCCAGCGGAATGCGTCGATTCGGGGGCCGACGATCGGATGCGATCGAAATACGGCTTCGATCGCGTCGCGCAGCGTTCCCTGCGGCGCTGCTTCCGCGCCTTCGCCGCCTTCGACGCGCGCCAGCAGCGCACCGACGCGTTGGCGCGACTCGTCGTCCGGGGCTACCTCTTTGGCGCGCTGCAGTGCTGCCAGCGCCAGATCCGTCTGCGCCGCGGCACGATACGCGATCGCCAGGTTGAACTGCGCCTGGAAGAAGGTCGGATCTTCCTGCAGCACACCTTGGTAAATGCGGATCGCTTCGTCGGGCTGTTGCGAGGCGAGCAGCATCGTGCCGAGGTCCGTCCGCACTTCCTTGTTGCCTGGCTCGATCTCCAGGAAGCGCTTGTAGAACCCCATCGCCGTCGCCGGATCGTTGCGGTCGTACTCGATGTTGCCCAAGCCGCGCAGGGCGTCGAGATCTTTCGCGTCTCGCGACAGAATGTGGTTGTACGACTTCTCGGCGGCATCCAAGAACCCCGGATCCACCTGTCCGGCTCTGTACTGAACGAAGGCGAGTTGCTTCCACGCCTCCATGTCCTCCGGGTTCTCGGCGGCCAGGGTCGTCATTCGGTCGATCACTTTGCGGACATTCTCCGGCACTTCGATCGGCGGATGCTCGCTGGGCAATTGCTGTCCCGCATCGGGTGGCGCACCGCCTCCGTCGCGCGCCAGAGGCTGGTTGGGCGGCGGCTGATTCCGATAGCCGATGCCCACCGCGAGGCCACACACGCCGACCAGCAAGGCGACTACCAACAGCGGCGCAAAGCGCCGCGTCTGTTCATCCCTCGAAGCGGGCGGCGCACTTTTGGTGGATGTGCCCAACGCCGTGCCGCAGGCCACGCAATAGGCGGCGTTGGCGCGCGCTTCGACGCCGCATTGCGGACAGAATCGTGAGGGGGTCGTCATGTTCGGATCTCGCGGGTTATGGCGGGCGCGGGAGGGAGTTCCGCAGCCTAACAGAAGGTCCGACAGGGCACGAGATGGCCAGCAGGCTGGGGGGGCGGTCGAGATGTTTGCCCGCTGGGTGATCGATCTGGGTGAATCGTCGAGCGCGTCGAACGTCGAACTGCGACAAGGCGGCGATCTTTCTCCGCTCGTTCATTTCGGCTAGCTTTCGCCGTGATCGGCGATTGCCGACGGCGCGGCGGCGGGGTCAGAGTAGGAGTATGAGCATGATGAGGCGATTCAACGCGTCCGTTTTCGCGGCCATTCTGGCAACCGCGCTGGCCTTTTCGTCGTGTACCTGTCAGCGCGACGTGCCGGAGCCGCCGCAGCGCACGTCGCATCTGAAAGGGGATCGCGCGTGGAGCGGGCTGCCCACACCGCGACGCGATCGGCCTGGCGATAGAGTCGGCCAGATCCAGCGCGAGATCCCCACCCGGCGATCGCGCCCGACGGGGTTGCCGACTGCCGACCCGACGCCGCCGCAAGAGGTCGAGATTCCCGAGGACTTCCCGACCGGCGTGCCTGTCTTCAAGGACGCTGAAGTGTTCGGCGTGCAGAAGCTGGCGGCGGGCGCCAAGAATGTCCTGTTTCGCACCGACGGTGACGTTCCTGAGGTGTTCAGCTTCTACAAAGATTCGATGAGCAGCGAGGGCTGGGACATGAAGCAGGAGTACGAGCAGAACAATCAGTCGTTCCTGTCTTTCGAGAAGGACGGCATGATCACCAACATGACCGTCGCTCGCGATCCCAACACGGGTAAGCAGGTCATCGCCGTCATGTACTACAAGCAGGAGCCGCTGCCGTTCGAGGAGTTCTAGGACGGCGAGCCATCTCGGATGCAACTCGGTATCGCGTGCCGCAAGCTCGCTAGATGCGGCCGTGACGCCGGCGGCGCGCTGCTGTTCCTGCTGTGGTTGGCCACGCCTGTACGGGCGAGCACCTTCGTTCTCATGGACGTCGCGGATCTGTCGCGCGACGCCGACGCCGCGGTTGTCGGCCGTGTGATCGCAGCGCGATCGGTGCTGCGAATCGATGGATCGATCGCCACCGACACCACCGTCGCCGTCGAGCAAGTGGCGTTCGGCGACGTGCCGCGCGACGACACGATTGTGATTCGCGAGCTCGGCGGCAGCGTTGCCGACCGTCGCGAGGTCGTGTTCGGAGCTCCCCTCTACCAAGCGGGTGAGCGCGTTTTCGTCTTTCTCCGCCATGGAGAAGGCGGCCTGTTTCACACCACCGGCATGAGCATGGGCAAGTACGAGGTGTTCGACCAGGGTGGACAGGCGATGGCGCGCCGCGATCTCGGGATTGGCGTCACAGCCGTCGATCCGGTCAGCGGTGCCCGATTGGCGGCTACCCAGGCTGATGCGTGGCGACTGTCGGAACTAGTCGCCGCGGCACGGCGCGCGGCGCGACGGTCGGCTGCAACGGCGCCGCGCCGCAGCCGCGGATTCTCGGAGCCGCCTGTGGGAGAGACCAGCGCTGAGTTCAGGTTTCTCGGTGTGCCGACGCGCTGGTTCGAACCCGATGATGGCGTTCCGATCCGATACTTCATCGATTCTACCGGCGATTCCTTCCTCGGGCCGGAGATCTCGATCGGTGCCGTGGAGGAGGCGTTCGCTGCCTGGTCGGCCGTCGAGACGTCGGCGATCGTCCTCGATAGCGCCGGGCCCACTGAGCCGGCTGCGTTCAGCGGCTGCCCGGACGACAATCGCATCGTCTTCAACGATCCGTTCGGCGAGATTCAGAACCCGTCGAACTGTCGAGGCGTGCTCGCGCTGGGAGGATTCTGCGACGCAGGTGAAACGCGCACCGTCAACGGCGTCCAGTTCAAACGCATCGTCACGGGCAAGCTCACGTTCAACAATGGTTGGGGTTCGTGCCCAATCTGGACGGCGTGCGGAATCGCCGAGATTGCCACGCACGAGATCGGCCACACCATCGGACTCGGACACTCGGAAGACGAAGACGCGACGATGGCGCTCAATGCGCATTTCGATGGGCGCTGCGCCTCGTTGCGCCCGGACGACGAAGCGGGTGTGACGTTCATGTATCCGCTGCCGCCGCCGTCGATGACGCCGACACATACCGTGAGCGCGACACCCACCGTCACTCCGACATCGACGGCTACGCTGACGTCGACCGCGAGCGGGACGCCTACCCACACGCAGCGACCGCCGACGGCGACTCAGACGCAAACGCGGACACGAACGCCGACGCGGACGCGCACTCCCACGAATACGAGGCTGGCGACCCGCACGCCCACCGGCAGCCGCTCGCCTTCGGCTACACCCTCCGCGACTCTGACGAGGACTTCGACCAGCACCCCCACGCCGGGCGAAGGGCCGGAGGGGGAGCCCTTCATTTCGTTGCTCTTGAGAGCTCTGCGCAGAATGCTCGAAGTGTTCCTGTCGCTCTTCGACTGACGCGGCCGCAGATGGTCGGTCATCGGCTATGGCGAGCCGCACACCGTGAGAAGCCTTCAAGCGTTCGCGCCGGATCGGTTCTCCCACTGTCGGGGTTTGCCTCGTGCTCGCGCATGACCGGCGAGTCCTCGTGTCAGAAGCCGGCGCACGAGAAAGGTCAGTTGTCGTAGCGGATGAAAGTGACGAGGCTCTGACACCGCGATTCCCGCCGCGCACGTCGTTTCCTCCTCGCTGATGCTACGGCGAGTGATGGCACGTCTCTCGCTCACCTCGTCCGCCCGCGATGGGCGGTGCAGGGTGCGGGCGAAGGCCTTGGGCCGTATGGGTTTCGATGTGCCTTGCGCTGTGCGCGCCGCTGGCGGCGAGCGGTAGTACGTTCGTCCTCCAGGAGATCCCTGACCTCGCTGCCTCCGCAGACCGTATCGTCATCGGCACCGTCACCGACGTCCGGTCCGTAATCCAGGCCGATGGGTCGATCTACACGCACACGGTGATCGCCGTCGAGCACGAGCTGCGCGCCGACGACTGGATCCCGAGCTTGACGCTCGCGGAACGTGGCGGCCGTGTCGGCGATCTCGAGGAGAGAATCTTCGGCAGCCCGCAGTACCGGCGTGGCGAGCGCGTCCTCGTCTTTGCGCAGCGCTCGGGCGGCGGCATGAGTACCGTGGCGATGGCGATGGGCGCCTTCCGAGTCGTGCGCGACGAAGCGTCGCACGCATTGCTGGTTCGCGACGTGGGCGAGGGGGTCGCGGTGTTCGATCCGATCAGTGGGCGCCTCGTCGAGGAGGGCGGACCGTGGGTCATCGGTGCCGCCGAAGCACTCGCGCTGCTCGGCTGTTCCGGGTGTGTCTCCGATGCCGAGCTCGTCGAAGGACTTCCCGCCGGGGACCCCTTCGAGAGCGCCGCAGAGTTCCAGTACTCGAGCTCCAGCCCGGCCCGCTGGTTCGAGCCGGACAGTGGCCTATCGGTCGCTTTCAAGATCGATCCGAGCGGTGACGCCGGGGTCGGTGCCAGCGGGTCGCTCGCCTCCGTGCACGACGCGATGTCGGCGTGGAACGATGTCGTCAGTGCCAATTTGGTCCTCGCCGACGGTGGACCGCTGACGGCGCCGCAGGCCTTTGCCGGCTGCACCGGCGAAAACCGAATTGTCTTCAACGATCCATTCTCGGAGATCTCCGATCCGTCTGGGTGTTCGGGAGTAATCGCCGTCGGCGGCTACTGCGCCGGCTTCGACCGCGTCACCGTCAATGGCCAATCGTTTCGAAACATCGCCCTCGGCAGGGTGACCATCAACAACGGCTTCGCCGGCTGTCCCTATTGGGACCGCTGCGCGCTCACCGAGGTTCTCACCCACGAGATCGGCCATGCGCTCGGCTTCGGCCACTCGCCGGTCCCGGACTCGATCATGCGCAACCACGCCTACTTCGACGGACGTTGCAATCGTCTCGGGCAAGACGACATCGAAGCGGTCAGCTTCGTGTACCCCTCCGGCCTGCCGCCAGCGGCGACGCCGACCCGCACACCGACTCCGACGGTGATGACCTCGACGCCTACCACCACCCGCACGTCGACGCCGAGCCGCACACCGACAGGCACTCCAACGCGCACCGCAACACCGACCTACACGAGAACCCGAACACCGACCTGGACACCGAGCTGGACTCCGACCTGGACCGCGCCGCCGCCGACCGCCACGCAGACATGGACGCCCGTACCGCCGAGCGCCACGCCGACGACGACGCAGACCCGCACCCCGACCTCGACCCCTACTCAGACGGCGACCCGCACGGCCACGCTGGCCCCGACCACGACTCGCACCCCGACATGGACACCGACGGACTCCCCGTCGCCGTCTCCAACCGAGACTGTGCCGCCATCTGTAACACGGACGCCGACCGAGACGCGGACGACGACGCCGACGAACACGACCACGTCGACGCCGAGCGAAACGCCGACGGCGGTGCCGACGGCGACTCGGACGGACACCCGCACCAGTACTCACACGGCGACACCCAGCAGCA
>CADEER010000001.1:100122-121889 GCA_902826395.1 uncultured bacterium | reverse complement strand
AGCGGAATCCGGTTGAGCAGGGTGGGTGCGGCCATCACGCAGACCAATAGAAGGATGCCGTGGGCGATGGCGGAGAGCTTGGTCTCGGCGCCGGAGTTGATGTTGACGGAGCTGCGCACGATCACGGAGGTGAGCGGCAAGCCGCCCAACATGCCCGAGGTTACGTTGCCGATGCCTTGCGCCAGGAGCTCGCGGCTCGGCGGCGACTCGCGGCGACGCGGGTCGATGTTGTCGACGGCCTCGAGGTTGAGCAAGGTCTCCAGGGAGGCGACTAGCGCGATCGTCACTCCAGCGGTGTAGACGGCCGGCTGCGCGAGTGCTCCGAAATCAGGGAGCTGGAAGAACCCGGCGAACTCGCCGAGCGACGAAGCGACAGGCACTTGCACCATGTGCGCGGTTTCGATCGACCAACCGGGGGCCACCAGGCCGAGCGTTTCGTTGATCGCGACCCCGACCAGAACCACCAGCAGGGGCGCCGGCACGCGGATGCTCTTCAGCCGTGGCAGGCGCTCCCAGACGACGAGAAACGCCAGGCACATCATGCCCACGAGGCTTGCCCCCGGATGGATGTGCTCGAATGCCTCGCCCAGGGCCGAGAAGGTCGTCTGCTGATCGGGCTGGAAGAAGGACATCTCTCCGTCGGGGTCGGTGTCGTGGCCGAACAGATGGGGAATCTGTTTCAGGATCAGGATCGTGCCGATGGCGGCCAGCAGGCCCTTGATGACACTGGTCGGGAAGTAGGCGGCGATGAAGCCTGCGCGCGCTATGCCCAGGCCGATCTGGATCAGCCCGGCGATGACCACAGCGGCCAGGAAAGCCTCGAAGTTGCCGAGGGTGGCGATCTGAGCGGCGACGATGGCGGTCAGCCCGGCGGCGGGTCCGCTGACGCTGCTGTGCGAACCGCTGATGGCGCCGACTACGATGCCGCCGACGATCCCGGCGACCAGTCCGGAGAACAAGGGCGCGTTCGACGCCAGGGCGATGCCGAGGCACAGCGGCAGGGCGACCAGGAAGACCACGAGGCCCGCGGTCAAGTCGCGCGGCAGTGTCTGTGAATACGGAACGACGGTCGAGCTCGTCATAGTGACCCCCCAGGATTTAGCCCGCGTTTGTGAAATCGATCGCGGCTTCTGACGCGGCCGCCGACTGTTCCTTCATATTATTCTGTCGCTGCATTGAAAAATGCCCGGCGGCGTCGGTCAGCGCATGGTTTAGCCCGTAACACTGCACAATCGGTGAGCCATGCTCAAGGATTGGGCAGCGACAATCCAGATGCCCCCGCGTTGATACGCTCGTCATCCCTTATTTGCGCCATCAGCTCAAAGTGGCATCCGCCTTGCTCGGTCGGTGCGGGGAACGGGATTGGCCGTTTCTTCAGTCACGAGAGAACGAAGGAGGAGTTTCTGATGAGAAAGACGACTGCGAAGGACGTCATCTCGACTGAGATTCTGTTCACCATCTGAGAAGCGCGAGACAGAGAGATCGACTGGGAGGCCACATGAAAAAGATCGAAGCGATTCTTAAGCCCTTCAAGCTCGACGAGGTCAAAGAGGCCCTCGCGCAGGAGGGCATCCAGGGCATGACCGTGTCGGAGGTGCGCGGCTTCGGCCGCCAACGCGGCCATACCGAGCTCTATCGAGGGGCGGAGTACGTGGTGGACTTTTTGCCGAAGATCAAGATCGAGCTGCTGCTCGACGACGCCGACGCGGAGAAGGCGTGCCGCGTCATCGAGGCGAGCGGGCGAACAGGCAAGATCGGCGACGGAAAGATCTTCATCATTCCAGTCGACGACGTGGTGCGAATCCGTACGGGTGAACGCGGCGCGGAAGCCGTGTGACGACTGCCAGAGAAGGAGAAAGAGAAATGAAGAGAGTAGGTTCCGTTTCGGGCTTCGCGCTTTTGGCCCTGCTGGCGATCATGGCTTTCGCGGGCGGCGCTTTCGGTCAGGAAGAAGCGACGGTTTCCCCGGAGATGTTCACGGTCAACAACCTGTGGATGATGATTGCTTCGGGTCTCGTGTTCATCATGCATCTGGGCTTCGCGACCCTCGAGTCCGGACTGACTCGTGCGAAGAACACCACGAACATCCTGTTCAAGAACACCCTCATCCCGTGCCTCGGAGTGATCACGTACGCGTTCGTCGGTTTCGGTTTGATGTATCCCGGCGAGTTCAACGGTTATCTCGGCTTTTCCGGCTTTGGGCTGTTCCCCGACGAAGCCGGTGTCACCACGGCGTACGCCGGCGGCAAGTACACCTTCTGGACGGACTTCCTGTTTCAGGCGATGTTCGCCGCGACCTGCGCGACGATCGTTTCCGGCGCCGTCGCCGAACGCGTGAAGCTCTCGTCCTTCCTGATCTTCTCCTTCTTCTTCGTGTCGTTCGTGTATCCCATCGCGGGCTCATGGAAATGGGGCCTCGGCTTCCTCGACAAGATGGGGTTCTACGATTTCGCCGGGTCGACGCTCGTGCACTCGGTAGGCGGGTGGGGTGCGCTGGCCGGCGTTCTGATGTTGGGCCCACGCATGGGCAAGTACACGAAGGACGGGCGCACCAACGCAATTCCGGGTCACAGCATGCCCCTGGCGACGATTGGCGTCTTCCTCCTGTGGTTGGGCTGGTTTGGGTTCAACGGCGGCTCGGTTCTCAACGCCGATCCGGCCGCCGTGTCGCTGACTCTGGTGACGACGACGCTCGCCGCCGCGGCAGGCGGGTTGAGTGCCACGTTCGTATCGTGGGCCATCGCCAAGAAGCCTGACCTCTCGATGGCACTGAACGGGATCCTGGCCGGACTCGTCGGCATCACGGCGGGCGCGGACCAGATGGCCATGTGGTCCTCGATGCTGATCGGCGTGATCGCAGGCGTGATCGTGGTCTACGCGGTGATGTTCTTTGATCGCATGAAGATCGACGATCCGGTCGGCGCTCTGGCCGTCCACCTCGTCTGCGGAATCTTCGGCACCCTGGCGGTCGGCCTGTTCGGCAACAAAGCGGGTGTCGGCCAACTGGTCACGCAGGCAATCGGCGTCGCGGCGTACGGCGTGTTCAGCTTCATCAGTGCCTTGGCGATCTTCGGTGCACTCAAGGCGACGATGGGCATTCGCGTCAGTCCGGAAGAGGAGCAAGAAGGTCTGGACTTGGGCGAGCACGGCATGCAGGCGTATCCGGACTTCCAGCAGTCGTCGTTCGGCGGCGGCCCGGGGTTGGGCGTGCCGGCAGGATACGCGGCATCGCAGATGGCGCACGGCGCGCTGCACACCAAGACGGAGATGGCTTGACCTGAGGCAAACGGCCCCGCTCCCGTTTGGGCGGATATGTGAGTCGACGGCGCTCCCTCGCGAGAGGGAGCGCCGTATCTCATTGCTTGAAAGCGGCGGCGGCTGCGCAGCGGCCGTCGGCTGGATGAGGACGACATGGCGCGGCAGCCGCGGGCACTAGTAGTCGACGACGAGCCGTCGATGCGCTTCGTAGTATCGCGCGCTCTCAAGGATCGCGGCTGGGACGTGCGCAGCCTCGACGACGGAGTGGCCGTTCTGGAGCACCTGCAGGCCGAACGCTTCGACCTGGTCGTTCTCGATTTGCTGATGCCGGGAATGAACGGGTTCGAGGTGCTGCGCCAGGTGCGCGGCGCTTGCGAAGCGGGCTGGAAGACCCCCGCGTCGGTGCGTGTCGTGGTTCTTTCCGGCAAAGCAGGCGAGGAGGGACTCGAGTTCGCCCAGCGCATCGGCGCCGATGCAGCTCTTTGCAAACCCTTCGATCTCGACGACCTGTGGCGCGTCATCACCAATTGAAGCGCGCCATCGGGCTCAAGATATCGCGGCGATGAGTGCGGCGGGTAGGTCGCCGTCATCCCATCGCCACCGGCCGTGGGCGGTGGCGGCGCGCTGTCCGTCGCAGATGATCTCGATTGCTGCGATGACCTCTCGCGTGGAGTCGAGTGAGTAGCTTACCTGCGCCGCCAGATGCTGGCGATATTTTGCGGAGGTGAAGTACTCGATTTCGAGTTCCACGACACGCAGATGCGGCGCACGCGTAGCTAGGTCCGGGGACCATCCGGACGCCGTCAGCGCGTCGACCAGCGCCTGTTCGACGAACGACGCGTAGTGCGAGTTGTTCACGTGTCCCAGCGAGTCCAGGTCGGCGAGCTCGACTCGGCGCAGGGGAAATGGTTCGGCGACCGACGGCGTGTTGCGTGGACGCCTGCGCCGCTGCTCGGTAGCAACCCCGTCCGGCATGAGCGAGCGTTGGATCTCATCCGGCACCACGGCCGGCGCTCCCGACGCGGCATCCACGTACACCCAGTCGGTGGCAGCGCGAGCGATGATGGCGCCGTCGGCGATGCGCGACACTTCGTACTGGCGGATCGAGCGAACCCGGCGGAAGTCGGATACCCACGTGCGCACGATCAACTCGTCGCCGTGGCGCGCCGGCTCCAACTTTTCGACGTGCGTCAGACGCACGACCCAGGTGGTACCGGTGCGTTCGTACCACGAGAGATCGAATCCGGCGTCCTCGCTGGCGCGCGCCGCGGCGAGCTGCAGTATCCGGATCAGCGCTGCCGTCTTGAGCTCGCCGAATGGATCCAGCTCGGCAACCGGAACGGGGATGTGGAGCGCGTACTGTCTCACCGTCAGCCTTTAAAAAAATCTCACCACAGTCCCTTTGGCGCTTCGCGCCATACGAAGACGCCGCCGCCGGAACGGACACGTACGTTGCCGCAAAGGACAGCGCCAAATTGCGACCCCGGATCCATCTCACTGGTCCATTCAGGGAATTTTCGAAGCAGGGGCACAGAGACACGGAGGCGGGCTGGTTGCGATGAATACTACATATCCAACCCGTGATTAGGGACTCCACCCGGATGAATTCTTCTTTTCTCTGTGCCTCTGTGGTGAAGTCTCTTTACCCGATCAGCTCGGGGTGGCGGGTGAGATCCTTGGTGATGTTCTTCTGATGCGCTTCGAGCGTGCCGCCGCCGATCTCGAGCAGCTTGGCGTCGCGCCACAGGCGTTCGACGACGTACTCGCCCATGTAGCCGTAGCCGCCGAGGACTTGAATCGCCCGGTCGGCGATGTCCTTGCCGACGCGCGAAGCGAGCAACTTGGTGCCGTCGGCATCGACGCGGTTGCCGCTCGATGAGAGGTCGAGGCGTCGCGCCGTCTCGTAGACGTAGCAGCGCGTCGCCTTGTACTCGGCGTAGGACTCGCCGATGTGGCGTTGGATCTGGCCGTGTTCGCGGATCGGTACGCCGAACGTCTTGCGATCGTTGGCGTAGTCGACCATGACGCGCAGGCAGCGCTCGGCGATCCCGAGCGCCATGGCGGCGAGGGTCAAGCGCTCGATCTCGAGATTGCGCATCATATGGACGGTGCTTTGCCCCTCTTCGCCGAGAAGGCGATCGGCGGGCACCCTGCAGTCGTCGAACACCAATTCGGCGGTCATCGACGCACGCATGCCGAGCTTTTCCTTGAGCCGCTGTCCGACGGCGAAGCCCGGAGCGCCCTTCTCGACTACGAAAGTGGAGATCGACCGTTCGCCGGTGCCGGCGTAGACGAGGAACACGTCGCCGAGAGTCGAATCGTCGAGGGCACCGTTGGTGATGAAGGTCTTGCGGCCGTTGAGCACGTAGTGGTCGCCGTCGCGGCGCGCCGTCGTCTGCATACCGAGAACGTCGGTGCCGGCGGCCGGCTCGGTCATGCACATGCCGCCGATCCACTCGCCGGTGATGCACTTCGGCAGGATCGCGGCGCGCTGGGCGGCGGAGGCGTTGTGGTAGAAGTTGTTCACGAACAAAAACGTGTGCGCCATGTAGGCGAGAGCGAACGCCGGATCCGCGGTCGACAGCGATTCGCAGACGATGACCGAGGCGATGGCGTCGAGGCCGGTACCGCCGTCCTCCGCGTCGACCGTCAGGCCGAGCAGGCCGAGCTCACCGGCGCGCCGGAACAGGGCGTGATTGAACTTCTCTTCGCGATTGAAGGCCGCGGCTTGCGGCTCGACTTCGTCGCGCACGAAGTCGCGCATCGTCGCGGCGAGCATGCGGTGCTCGTCGGTCGGCGCGAACAGATCCATCGAGCGCCAGGCGTCGGACTGTGCGTTGCCGTTCGAGCTCAATGGCGTCTCGCCTTTGCCCGGCCGCCGACCGCGCGAACCCGCTCGAGCTTGCTCAGCGAGTATCCGGATCCCGGTCGATAGGTGAGCTTCGAGTAGGGCGGCACCGACTCGACCAGCCAGACGTTGCCGCCGATCACCGAGCCGCGGCCGATCACCGTGTCGCCGCCGAGGATCGTGGCGCCCGAATAGATCGTCACGTCGTCTTCCAGGGTCGGGTGGCGCTTCATCTTGTGCAGCTCCGCCTTCGCCGCGCTCCCCCGCAAGCTCAGCGCACCCAACGTTACGCCCTGATAGATCTTGACGTTGTTGCCGATCTCCGCGGTCTCGCCGATCACGACCCCGGTGCCGTGATCGATGAACAGATTGTGGCCGATGGTGGCACCCGGGTGGATGTCGATGCCGGCCTCGCTGTGGGCGGCTTCGGTGATGATGCGCGGGATCATCGGAATGTTTTCGCGGTGGAGGATGTTGGCGATGCGATAGGCGGTGATCGCCTCGAGCGACGGGTAGCTGAACACCACCTCTTCGACGCTCTGTGCCGCCGGATCCTCGTCGAAGGCGGCGCGGACATCGCCGTCGAGCGTAGCGCGCAACGCCGGCAAAGAGTCGAGGAGTCGAACGACGACCTCCTCGGCTTGTTCGGGTGCTGGCGCTGGCGAATCCGGCCGGCGATTCCGTTCGTAGACGAGGACGCGAAAGATCTGCTCGGTGAGAATCTCGTAGGCGGGGTAGAGATTCTCGGCGATCGACTGGCGAAGGTTCGCCGGGGTGAGCGGCCGCGTGCTGTAGAAGCCGAGGTAGATCGCCGACTTCAGGTGATGGAAGGCGTCGATGACGGCGCGGCTGTTGGGCAGTGCGGCGCTCTCGAGATTGTTGATCGACTTGTCGTCGTCGTAGCTGCCGGTGATCCGATCGATGCACCGTTCGAGGGCGTCGGTACGCAGCAGGTCGCACGAGCGTTTCGATCGGGTCATGGCCGGGCATTATGCGCCGACCGGTACAGTGCGACAAGGCGGCCGCTGCGAGGGTGGCCGACGTCGGGTTTAGACGAATGTCGGCTTTCGCCACGCGCTGGATTGGAGTAAGACGGCCAAAGGAATGGACGACGGACCTAGTAGGTTGGCGACGTCGCGGGTCGCATAGGACTGCAACCTCGCTCGAGGGGACAGACCGGCTGACGCGTCGTTGCTCGATGGTGTCAGCCGATGGAATCTCTCAACAGGCTCATTGGGCCGGACGTTGGAGCGTTGCTCAAGGAGCGCCGCTACGACCAGCTCCGCAGCGCCATGACGGAGCTCGAGCCGGCGGACGTCGCAGACCTCATCGGCAGCCTCGAAGAGGAGGAGTCCGCCGTTACATTTCGCCTGCTTCCTCGCGACCTTGCGGCAGATGTCTTCAGTTATTTCGACGCCGAGCAGCAGGAGATATTGATCTCCCGGATCGGCACCGAGCGGCTGGCCGTGCTGATCAACGAGATGGATCCGGACGACCGGATCGCCCTGTTCGAGGAGCTTCCGGCAGAGGTGGCGAGCCGCTTGAGCGCGCTGTTGACGCCGGCCGAGCGCAGCATCACGCAGGCCATCCTCAACTACCCGGAAGAGAGCATCGGCCGGCTGATGACGCCGGACTACGTGCGGGTCCGGCGAAGCCAGACGATCGCCGAAGCCATGGCGCACATCCGCCGCTACGGCCGCGACGCGGAGACGGTCAACGTCATCTACGTCGTCGACGACGACGGCCGGCTCATCGACGATCTGAAGATCAGGCAGTTCCTGCTCGCCGATCCCGAGCAGACCGTCGAGTCGATCATGGACGAGAACTTCGTCGCGCTGCGCGCCACCGACGATCGCGAGGAAGCGGTGCGGCAGATCGAGCGCTACGACCGAGTGGCTCTCCCGGTGCTCGATTCGCGCGGCATCCTGGTCGGTATCGTGACCGCCGACGACGTTGCCGACGTCGCCGAGGAGGAGGTCACTGAAGACATTCAGAAGATGAGCGGCATGGAGGCTCTCGACGCGCCGTACCTGGACAGCGCGTTTGCCTCCATGGTGCGCAAGCGGGCCGGCTGGTTGTGCGTGCTCTTCCTCGGACAGATGCTGACCGCGACGGCAATGGGCTACTTCGAGGGCGAGATCGAGAAGGCGGTCGTCCTCGCGCTGTTCCTGCCGCTGATCATCTCGAGCGGCGGCAATGCCGGATCGCAGGCCACGTCGCTCGTCATCCGTGCCATGGCGGTGGGAGAGGTCGAGCTGCGGCACTGGTGGACGGTGCTGCGTCGCGAGCTGGCGACCGGGCTGAGTCTCGGGCTGCTGCTCGGCATCATCGGCCTGCTGCGAGTCGTCGTCTGGCCGCACAGCGAGCGGCTGTACGGAGAACACTACGTACCGCTCGGGCTGACCCTTGCCGCCAGTACGCTCGGTGTCGTTACCTTCGGCACCTTCGCCGGCTCGATGTTGCCGTTCGTATTGAAGAAGCTCGGACTCGATCCCGCCGCCGCTTCGGCGCCGTTCGTCGCCACGCTGGTCGACGTCACGGGCGTGGTGATCTACTTCAGCACCGCCGCGGTCCTACTGCGCGGTTCGATCCTGTAGGCGGCGCGCTCCGCTGCTCGGAGCGTTCAGAAAGTCGACCGGCCACTGCGCCGGATCATTCGGAGAGGAAACCGCCTCTCAGAAGTCATCCCGGCGAGAGGGACTGTCGGTTTTCTCCCGTACACGTACTCGTACGCGTACCCGTACACGATCAATGTCCGAATTCTGCAGGAAACTCCGTGTACGCGTACGGGTACGAGTACGTGTACGGGCACGAATCTTCGTTTTCCGACAGTCTCTTTCGCCGGGGTGACGTGGGATGAGCGGGGACCGCAAGGCCACTTTCGGATCACGCGATCCAGCGCAGGGCGCGCTCGAAGAGGGCGACCGTGGTGGCGTGCAACATGTCACCGATGCCCTTGTCGGCTTTGCCGGCGCAGGCGCGGGCGTGCGTTCCCTCGAGAACGATGCCGAGCTTGTAACACGCGAGCACCGCGTACCAGTCGATCGCCGTCAGATCGCGCGGCGATTGCGCCGCGTAGCGCTCGACCAACTCCGCGGTGGTGGGGAAGCCGTCCCAGGGGGTGACGCCGAGGGTCGCGGTGGATCGACCTTCCTCGTCGGCCCACGTGGCGATCAGCCATCCGAGATCGAGCAGCGGGTCGCCGATCGTCGACATCTCCCAGTCGACGATCGCCGCCAGCGCCGGGCCGCTGCGCGAGAACATCACATTGGCGAGATGGTAGTCGCCGTGCATGATTCCCGGCTGCCAGGTCGCCGGCCGATTGCTTTCGAGCCAGGCGGCGATGCGCTCGACGCCGGGGATCTCGGGACCCGGATAGCCGTCGAGCTCGTTGTAGCTCTCGAGCTGAGAGCGCCAGCGTTCGACCTGACGTTCGAGAAATCCCTCCGGCTTGCCGAAGTCGTGCAGCCCGGCCGAGGCGTAGTCGACCCTGCCGAGAGCGCCGATGCCGTCGACCATCGCGAAGCCCATCTGGCGTCGTATCGATGGGTCAGAGCGATGCGGCTCGGGCAAGCCGGTGGTCGGATTGAAGCCGTCGATCGGCTCCATCAGATAGAACGAAGCGCCGATCAGGTCCTCGCTCGGGCAAGCGGCGATCAGCCGCGGATGCGGAACGTCGGTGTCGGCGATCGCCGCGAGGACGCGCGCTTCGCGCCGCATCGTCTCGTTGCTGTTGCGGCGCAGATGCGCGGGCGGGCGGCGTAATACATACGGCCGGCCGGCGCGCTCGAAGCGGAGTAGGATGTTCTGCGTGCCGCCGCCGAGCAGCTTCTGATGCACGAGCGGGCCGCTGCCGAGACCCTGCTCATCCATCCACGCCGCCACCGCGTCGAGGTTGACGAGGTCAGGCGCCACCACCGGTGCTTCGCTCACCGCGCGAATCCCTTCAGGGCAGCCCGCCGTCGACGCGCAGAATCGCGCCCGACGTGAAGCTCGCGGCATCGCTGGCGAGATAGATGGCGGCGCCGACGATTTCGTCGGGCTCGCCCGCCCGACCGAGCGCGAAGGCGCGGCGGGCGTGCTCGGTGAATCCGGGCGAGCGCGACCAGCTCTTGGAGATGTCGGTGTGGAAGGGGCCCGCCATGATGCAGTTTACGCGCACCTTGGGGCCGAACTCGTGCGCCATGGCCACGGTGATCGTGTTGAGCCCGGCCTTTGCCGCCGCGTACGGAGCGATGTCCGGTGTCGGTCGGATGGAGCCGGTGCTGCTGATGTTGATCACCGATCCACCATCGGCCGCCGCCATGCGCGACGCCACCAGTGCGGTCAGTCGGAATGGTCCTTTCAAGTTGACCGCGAAGACCTTGTCGTAGAGCTCCTCGCTGGTGGCGAGAGACGAGGATGCGACGGGCGACAACCCAGCGTTGTTGACGAGGATGTCGATCCGGCCGAAGCGGTCGTAGACTTCGCCGACCATGCGGTCGATCTCGTCCCAGCGGCCGACGTGACAAGCATGAGCCGACGCGCTGCGACCGAGCCGGCGGATTTCTCCGGCAGCCGTCTCGCAATCCTCGAGCTTGCGGCTGGCAATCGCGACATCGGCTCCAGCATCGGCGAAGCCGAGAGCCATGGCGCGCCCGAGGCCGCGACTGCCGCCGGTGATCAGGGCGATCTTGCCACTCAGGTCGAATCGGCTGGTGCTCATCGTTCGTGTCGCGCTGACGGCTTTGAAACGTTCGCGACTACCATCGCAAGCGCGGTCGGTTGTCAAATGCGCGCGTCGCGTCGACGCAATGCTGCGATTCGTCGAGGGAAGAGCCGCCCTGGCGTTGCCAACGTCCACCTCATCGACGAAAATGTGTACATGAGCCGATTCGTTGCTACGGGCTCGATCTTGATTGCTCTGTTGATCGGTGCGGAGGCGGGTGCGCAGACCGCAGAGTCGATGTGTATCGAGCCGGCGACTCGGGGTGGGGCCGCGGCGGCGTTCTCGCAGGGTGGCGCGACACCGCCAGACGAGGTGGTCCTCTTCATGCGCCGCGACGCGGATCGACAGGCGTTTCTATTCGATGCCGTGCGGGCCGAGGAAATCGGCAAGCAGGCAGGCCCGCCGCCGAAGTCGGCGTCGGTGCGCTATTCGCTCAGCGACAACGTCACGGCTGGAGTGAGCTACAGTCATGCATTCCTCTTCGAGACCGCCAGCGATGAAGAGCTGCGGCAGAGCCGGGCGAGCTCGTTTTCGACCGCGCGCGAGCGCGATGTTCTCGGACTCGGCATGGATTGGGGCCTGAGTGAGAAGAGCCGTGTCGGGATCGGCTATCAATTGCAGTCGATCCGGCCCAACGGGACGACGAGCGAGACACAATCGACGTCGATCCTTCCAGGCAGCCAAGCTCTCGACCACACCTTCACGCTCGGCGTCTCACGCAGCTGGGGCGGAAGCGGCGACGAGTGAGCTCCACCGGCCGCGCGGTGGACGGCGCGAACATCGATACACTGCGGCAGCGGGCGCTACCGGCGTGGTTCGACGACGCCAAGCTCGGCATCTTCATCCATTGGGGCCTGTTTTCGATTCCAGCTTTCGCGCCGCGCGTGCGCCACGTCTCGGACGCCGTGACGCAGCACTATCCGCTGTTCGCGGCGATGACCCCGTACACGGAGTGGTACGACAACGCTCTGCGCGTGCCCGAGAGCCCGGCGGCGCGGCACCACGCCGCGCATTGGGCGGACCGCCCCTATGCCGAATTTCGCGAGCTCTTCCTCGCCGGCCTCGAGAAGTGGGATCCGCAGGATTGGGCGTCGCTGTTCCGTCGCGCCGGGGCCCGTTACGTGGTGCTGGTAACCAAACACCACGACGGGTTCTGTCTCTGGCCGAGCCGCGTCGCCAATCCGCAGCGCGCCAATTGGTTTGCGCCGCGCGACATCGTCGGTGAGCTGGCCGCCGCGGTGCGAGCCGCGGGTATGCGGTTTGGCGTCTATTACTCGGGCGGCATCGACTGGACCTGGAACCCGCGACCGGTGCGGACGCTCATTCAGTTCATCGCCTCGGTACCGCGCGGGGGGTATCCCGCTTACGCGGAAGCGCAGGTGCGCGAGCTGATCGACCGCTATCAGCCCAGTGTGCTGTGGAACGATATCTCCTGGCCCACCGCGACGGCGCCGATGCTGCGCCTGTTTGCCGACTTCTACGCTGCGGTCGAGGACGGTGTGGTCAACGACCGCTGGATGCCGTACGGCGCCGCGCTACGGCTGTTGCGCCATCGGCCGATCCAGATGCTCGCTGACGCTTGGCTCGAGCGGCGCGTCCGCGGCGCCGTGGCGCGAGGCGAGCACACTCCCGGCATCGTTCCTCCGCTGCCGGTGCACTGCGACTTCCGGACGCCCGAGTACACCAGCTTCGACAACGTCGAGGCCAAGAAGTGGGAGGCGACGCGCGGCATGTCGGCCTCCTTCGGATTCAACCGCGATGACGCGGAAGATGACTACGAAGATCCGGTCGGGCTCGTGCGGTCGTTCATCGATATCGTGGCCAAGAACGGCAACCTGCTTCTCAACGTCGGCCCGCGCGGCGAGGACGCCGCGATCCCGGATCCGCAGGTGCGACGGCTGAAAGTTCTCGGCGACTGGCTCGCCGAGAACGGCGAAGCGATCTTCGCGACGCGGCCCTGGAAGGTGGCGGCGCTCGACTCGACCGACGGAACGCCGCTTCGATTCACGCGCGGCGCTGACACGGTGTACGTAGTGGCTCTCGGCGCCGGCAGCGAGCCCGTGTCGTTTGACCTGCCGTTTGATGTTCCGGGCGAGCTGACGGCGACGCGGGTTGCCGATAGCGCGCCGGTTTCGGTGGAGCGTGAGGGTCGGCGCCTGAGGCTCACCGAGGCGCGGCCGCGACCGGCTGTGATCGCTCGTTCGTTCTCGCTGCGCGGGCCGGGATTGTAGCCCCGCGTCCCAGAATCGACTAGGTTCTCGCGGCGATGGCCGATGAGATCGTGCACCCCGAGACCGATCCGAATCCGGCGGCGAAGTCGCCGATCCGCAAGACGCACGCCTGGATTTTCGACGTCTCCGGAGTGGCGCGGAAGGGCTGGCTGCAGATCATCGAGGGCGCCGGTGACGCCAAGCCGGCGGATCGCGGTTGGCGACCGATGGCGGAGTTCCCGGCTATCGGCCGTGGTGGGACCCGGGTCGTGTTGTGGGCGGATGACGTCGACAAGTACATCGCCCGGATCGACGTCGGGCTCGACAGGCGTTGGCTCATTCTCGAGGGGTTGCCGGCCCTTCTCAACGCGGCCGCATCGCTCAACGCCGTGGTGCAGATGGGCCTGACGATCCCGCGCCCTTAGCCGGTCGGCGCGGTTCTGCGAGGATGGCGCCGCCGGCGCCGATCGGAGTATGAGGATGCGATCGCAAGATCGGAGGAGGGCAGGGGTGGAGACTCTGAGAGGGTGGCGACGCGCCGTCGTGTTTGCGGCACTGAGGGTTCTCGCATTTTCGTGCGCGCTGTGTGCGGCTGCACCGGCCCAGATGATCGATCTCTATGTCGATCGCGATACGGGACAGGTGTTCGTCTCGCCGGGAGAGAACCGCGACAAGCTCGGCACCTTCCAGCGCGTCGGCGACTCGGAGGCGGCACCCGCCGCTGCACCGGCGCCAGAGGCCCCCGCGGTGGCCGAACCCGCACCGGCGGCGCCGCCGCCTGTGGTAGCGGTGCCGGCGCCATCGGCTGTTCCGTCGCCGGCTCCAGCGGAAGCAGACGTCGGCGATCCCGCGATCATCGCCGCCGTCGGCAGGGTTCTGCGCGGCAAGTGGTACGAGCGCATCAGCCTGCGCGGCTACACGCAGTTTCGCTACACGGCGCTCATCGACAAGGAAGGCGAGGGCGATTGGTTCCACCCGGCCGACCGCTCGGTCGCCGATGACACGACCTTTCTCATCCGTCGCGGCCGCTTGATCTTCTCCGGCGACGTCACCGATCGGCTCTATGTCTACGTCCAGCCCGACATGATGGCGGCGGTCGGCGACGGCGATTTCTCACTGCAGATGCGCGATCTCTACGCCGACGTCGCGATCGATAAGGCCAAGGAGTTCCGTGTTCGGATCGGCCAATCGAAAGTGCCGTTCGGATTCGTCAATCTCCAGTCGAGTCAGAACCGCATCGCGCTGGAGCGCCCCGACGCCATCAACTCGGCGGCCGAAGGCGAGCGCGATATTGGCATCTATGCGATGTGGGCGCCGACCGAGAAGCGGAATCTGTTCCGCGACTTGGTGCGGCGCGGATTGAAGGGCTCGGGCGACTACGGGGTGTTCGCGCTCGGTGTGTACAACGGCCAGGGACTCAATCGCCTCGACTTCAACGACAGCGTCCACTGGCTCGCGCGCGCCAGTTATCCGTTCGAGGTGTGGGGCGGCCAGATCATCGAGCCGGGGATCCAAGGGTATTGGGGCAAGTTCGTCCCCCGTGTTGCGGCGATCCCGGTCGGTGACGACGATGTGACGCCGATGTTTCCGAAGGGCGGCGTGGACGACACTCGCGGCGGCATCTCGTTCGTGCTGTATCCGCAGCCGTTCGGCATCGAAGCAGAGTGGAACTGGGGCGAAGGACCCACTCTCGATGACGATTACGCGCGCATCCGTTCGCGATACCTCCACGGCGGATACGTCCAGGGTTCCTACAAGATTCAGTTCGCCTACGGCGACGTGTTCCCGATGGTGCGCTGGCAGTACTACAGCGGCGGCCGCAAGTTTGCCCGCAACGCACCGGACGTAAACGTCAATGAGCTGGACGTCGGTTTCGAATGGGCGCCGATCCCCGAAGTGGAGTTGGCGACCATCTACTCGTATACGCCGGAACGCACCGACTCGAGCCGGGCGCCTTACGCGGATTTCGAGGAGGCATCGCGAGTCGGGATGCAGGTGCAATGGAACTACTGAGCCATTCCGAACGGCGGCCGTTGCGGAGTTGATCGCCTTTCGATGTCCACATCGGGCTCGTGAGCGGATTGGCCGGCTTGTCGGCTGCGGATCGAAGTGTAAGCATTTACGCGTAACTCTTCTGCAAAGGAAATACGCGCGGGTTCGGTTTGTCGCCACGACGAGCCCGGCGACAAAGAGGAGAGAAGATGAGTAGCATCACCTATCACGAGCCACTCGAGCTGTTGTCGGAGGAAACCCGCAACATGCACCGGGCGATCGTCAGCTTGATGGAAGAGCTCGAGGCGGTGGACTGGTACCAGCAGCGCGCCGATGCTTGTTCGGACGATCAGCTCAAGGCGATTCTCGAGCACAACCGCGATGAAGAGATCGAGCACGCCTGCATGGTCATCGAATGGCTGCGGCGCAACGTCGCCAAGTTCGACGAGGAGCTGCGCACCTACCTCTTCACCGAGTTGCCGATCACGCAAGCCGAGGAGATGGCGACGGGATCGGAGGGCGGCGAGCGAGCCGCCGATGATCGCTCGCTCGGCATCGGCGGGCTGAAAGGAAGCGGTAAATCATGAGCATTCTGCGACGCGACCTGGCTCCGGTAACGGCCGAGGCGTGGAAGGAGATCGACGAAGCGGCGGCCGGCAAGCTCAAGCTCGATCTGGCGGGGCGCAAGCTGGCCGACGTGTGCGGTCCGCACGGTTGGAACTACGGAGCCGTCAACCTGGGGCGCCTGGCTCTCGACGCGAAGAAGAGCAAGGACGGGCTTCAGTGGGGCGTCCGCATGGTGGCGCCGCTGGTCGAGCTGCGGCTGCCGTTTTTCCTCGAGATCCTGGAGCTCGACTATACGGCGCGCGGTGCCGAGGACATCGACCTGGATCCCGTCGTCGCCGCGGCGGCAACGGTTGCGCACTTCGAGGACCATGCGGTCTTCAACGGCATGCCCGCCGCCGGCATCGAGGGCATCCTGACCGCGACGCCGCACAAGCCGCTGACCGTGACGTCGCCCGAAGCGTACATCGGCGCCACTGTCGAGGCGTGCGAGATCCTGCGCGAGTCCGGGATCGAGGGGCCGTATGCGCTGGTTCTCGGCACGGCGCCGTACAAAGAGCTGGCCCGCGCTACGGACGACGGACACCTGGTGCGCAAGAACATCGAGGGGCAGATTCTCAACGGGCCGGTGATCCACGCCCCGGCGCTGGAAGGTGGGTTGGTGACTTCGACGCGCGGCGGCGACTACGAGCTGACCATCGGCCAGGATCTCTCGATCGGGTATGCGGCGCACGACAAGGAGCGGGTGGAGCTCTATCTCACGGAGTCGTTCATGTTCCGGGTGCTCGAGCCGCAGGCGGCGGTGCCGCTCAAGACGAGCAAAGCGAAGTGAGACGAGTGAGCGGGGCACGGATCGAAAGGGGAGAAATCGAGGGATCGACGGATGAGTGATGCTGCCGGTGCGGCGCGGCCCGCGGAGACGGATAGGGACGGCAAGATGGGCGTCGACCTGTTCCGGATCGGCGGCATTCAGGTGGCCGTCGATGCATCCTGGCTCGTCGTCTTCGCTCTCGTGTTGTGGAGCCTCGCCGCGGGTTATTTCCCGAGCCAGTTTCCGGGCCGCGGATGGGGCGACTACATCGCCGTCGGCCTCGCGTCGACGGTACTCTTCTTCTCCTCGGTGCTGCTCCACGAGCTATCGCATGCCTTCGTCGGCAACAGTCTCGGCGAAGAGGTGAAGCGGATCACCCTCTTCATCTTCGGCGGCATGGCGCATCTCTCCGGCGAGCCGCGCAGTGCCGGCGCCGAGTTCAAGATCGCCGCAGTCGGTCCGGCGACCAGCATTGCTCTCGGGGGGTTGTTTCTCGCCCTCGAGCAACTCGGCGGGGCGATCGGGGTCGGCGACCTGTGGGTGGCGATGCTCGGCTACCTGGGAAGGATCAACATCGCGCTGGCCGTGTTCAATCTGCTGCCGGGCTACCCACTCGACGGCGGCAGGCTGTTGCGCGCCTACTTCTGGAGCCGTAGCGGCGATCTGCGCGAAGCGACGGCGCGCGCCGCGGATTGGGGCGCCGGCATCGCCACCGGCTTGATGATTCTCGGCGCGCTGCAGATCTTCGCCGGTGGGCTGATCGGGGGGTTGTGGCTGATCTTCATCGCCATGTTCCTGCGCGGCGCGGCGCGCGCCGGCCATCTGTCCGTGGTCACCGAGAGGAGCCTCGCCGGCGCGCGGGTTCGCGATCTCATGGTCGAGAATCCGATCACCATCGCTCCCGGCGTCGCGTTGGCGGACGCGATACAGGACACCTTTCTGCGACATGGCTTCACCGGCTATCCGGTTGTCGACGACGGAAAGCCCGTCGGAGTGCTCTCACTTTCCGATGTACAGCGCTGTCCGGCCGAGGAGCGCGGCGACAAACGGGTAGCGGACTTCATGCGACCTCTGAACGACGCGCTGGTGATTGGGCCGAACGCCTCGGCGATCGATGCGCTGCACAAGATGAATGAGAACGACAACGGGCGGTTGTTGGCGATCGAGAGCGGCCGTCTGGTGGGATTTCTCACGCGTTCGGGAATCGCCCGCTTCACCAAGCTGCGCGTGGCTCTCGAAGATGCGAAGGCGGCGCGGTGAGCATCTGCTGGTATCGCCAACGCCGAATCGCCGATAGCCCAGTTTGAAAAACCGCGGCTCGGCTGCAATGCCTGGGCCTTCTGCAGATAAGGGGTTTCGGGCATGGAGTTCGGCGTTCTTTCCATCTTCCAGAACTACGGCGATCGCAGCGACGACGGCGAGATCATGCGCGGCGAGCTCGCACTGGCGCGCGCCGCCGACGAGCTCGGCTTCGACAGCTATTGGGCGACCGAGCACCATTTCTTCGGCTACTCGATGTGTCCGGACAACGTGCAGTGGCTGGCACAGGTCGGCGGCATCACGCAGCGCATCAAGCTCGGAACTGGTGCCGTCATCATGCCGTGGAACGATCCGTACCGAGTCGCCGCCAAGATGGCACTGCTCGACCAGCAGACCAACGGCAGGGCGCTGCTCGGCTTCGGCAGAGGCCTGTCGCGGCGCGAGTACGAGCGCTTCGCGATTCCCATGGACGAGGCGCGCGACCGCTTCGACCGCGGCACGCGGCTGGTCGTCGACACGCTGAATCGCGGCTACCTCGAGGCGGACGGCGAGTACTATTCGGGGCCGCGTGCCGATCTGCGGCCGCGCTCGACCGGGCGCTGGGACGACCGCGTCTTTTCGATCGGCGTCTCGCCGGACTCCGCCGTGCAGGCCGCGGTGCTGGGCGCAAGGTTGATGGTCCTCGCACAGCAACCTTGGGAGATCTTTCGCGAGAAGGCCTTGGAGCCGTATCGCGAGCAATGGCGCTCGCTGCGCGACGACGTGCCGCCGCCGCCGGTCTGTGGTCAACTCGTCTTCTGCCACGAGGACGGCGACACCGCGCGCGAGCTGGGTTCGCGCTACGTCAAGGAGTACTTCCTCACGGTAGCCGAGCACTACGAAATCGCCGGCGACCACTTCAAAGGCACCAAGGGCTACGAGTTTTACAACAGCGCCGCCGAGTTCATCGCTGCGGCTGGGCTCGACACGATGGCGGAGATGTACGCCAGCGTGAACACGTTCGGAACGCCTGCCGAGATCGTCGAGAAGATCCGCGCCCAGGGCGAGATCCTTGCGTGCGAGCCCGACGTCCTCGCCATCGTCAAGTACGGCAGCATGACGCAGAAGGAAGCCGAATCCTCGCTGCGTCTGCTCGCCGAGCAGGTATTGCCGCGCCTGCGATAGTGCCCGCCGCTCAGACGGTCTTCATGTCCTCGACGGCCCAATAGCCGCGCAGGTTGGTGATCTTGCCGGCATCGTTCACCCGGTAGGTGAAGATGCCGTGCACCACGAACGTGCCGTGGCCGGGGAAGGTAGTGTAGAGCGTCATCCGGTGCGCAGATTCGTTGCCGGCGGCGAACGACTCGTGCGTTTCGATCCGCACGTCGGTGGGCGCGAGATTCTGCTCCCAGAATTTGCGCAGGGCTTCCTTGCCGCGGATGCCCACGCCCTCCGGGTTGGTGGGGCCGATGCCGATCGGATCCTCGATGAGGACGTCGTCGGCCATCAGCTCGAGCCATTCGTCGCGTTGCTTGGTTTGCACGCAGCGCCAGGAGTTGCGCGCCGCCACCATCGCGGGGTGGTTCTGATCCATGTCGAAGCTCTCCTGGGCCTTTGCTCTCGGTTGCGTTGCGGTGGTCTCGCGCGTGGCGTCGCAGTCAATCCACCGCAATCGAAAACCGCTCGACATACGGCGCAAAGCGCCGCAGGACGGCGTCGCGGTCGAGTCCGAACGCGGCGAGGTCGTACTCGTGCTTGCCGTGCTTGCCTTTGGGATTGGCGTCGACGTGCGCCTGCATCGCAGCGCGGGCCGCGTCGCTCAGCGGCAGTCGGAAGTGACCGTATATCTTCTGGACGACGGCGAGCGAGTCGGCGACGAAATCATCGTGACCGACGTCGATGAAGCGCTGTGGATCGTGGCGGTCGCGTGCGGCGAGGCCGCGCTCCAGGGACGTGGCGTAGAAGTCCATGACGATCGGTCCGAGCGTTGCGTTGTCGACCTCCATCAGCGGCACCATCAACAACTGGGTCATGCTGCAGATCGAGGCGATACAGGAGAGGGGGTTGCGATGGGTCCATACGATCGACACGTCCGGGAAGGTGTCGATCAGCGCATCGATGCCCCACATGTGGGCCGGCGCCTTGAGCAGCCAGCGCTCACCGGGCCGCTGCCAGTCGAGCATCTTGAGAATGTCGCGGTAGTACGCGTACAGGCCGTGAAGGTCCTGGCCGCGATACCAACTGCCGTAGGGCTCGAGCATCACCTCGACGCCCATCTGCACTCCGTGCAGCGCGAACGCCTGGGCGAGCACGCACTCCTCCGGCGTGTCGGCGCTGGCGTAGTGCACCTTGGTGAACTCCGGGTTGTTCTTGCGGCCTTCGGCGAAGCGCGCTTCGAGCGCGTCGCGCCGCGGGTCCGACGCGCCGGCCGGCAGGCCTTCGATCGGATCGGGATTGCGGGCCTCCCAAAGGCGCAGCGGACGCGTGACGGGATCGGTGGCGAGTAGATTGAAGAGCGCGGACGTGCCCGAGCGAGGCAGCCCGGTCAACACCATCGGCTGCGCGATGCGGCGGTCGAGGATCTCGGGATGGCGGCGCCACGCGTCCTCGATCCGCAGGCGCGTGGTCAGCAACTCGATCATGCGTCGATGATTGCGGCGTCGACCGCGCTCACTGAGCGGCGCACTGTTGTAGGTCTCGACCAGCATGGCGAGTCCGTCGCGAAACGCCGGATCGCCGAAGTCGCTGAGGCCGGTCGCGTTGCGCGCCGCTTCGAGGAGCGCTTCCGAGTCGAGCAGGTCGGCTGATGTCACGCCCCAGCATCTAGGAGTTGTGTCGCGGGGAATCAAGCTGATGTCGATTCTGCGGCCGAAGAAGAGCCGATACTCTCGTTAGAGAGTCGGTTGCGCGTTGGCGCCCCCTCGGGCATGCAGTCGAGCCATGGAACGCGCGCAGATCGATTCGTTTCTGCAGTTCGCTGTGCAGGCGGCGGAAGACGCCGGGCCGATCGCGCTGCAGTATTTTCGCCGCCGCACGGGTGTATCGAACAAGGCCGGCGGCGGATTCTTCGACCCGGTGACCGCGGCCGATCGCGAGATCGAGTCGCGATTGCGCGCCGAGATCGGACGGATCTACCCCGATCACGGGATCATCGGCGAGGAGCACGGCGTGACGGCGAGCGCCGGTGGCTTGAGCTGGGTGATCGATCCGATCGACGGCACGCGCGCCTTCATCAGCGGCATGCCGGCGTGGGGAATCATGATCGGTCTCGTCGAGGAGGGAAGGCCGCTTCTCGGAGTCGTCCACCAACCCTTCACCGGCGAGACCTTCAGCGGCGACGGCGCGACGGCATGGCTGCGCTCGTCGCGCGACGGCAGTCGAGCGCAGATGCGGGCGCGGCCGACGCGGCGGATCGGCGATGCGGTGCTCTACTGCACGCACCCCTCGATGTTTCGCGAGGCGGCGGAGCTGGCCGCATTCGAACGCGTGACTGCCGCGTGCCGCATGATGCGATACGGCGGCGACTGCTATGCATACTGTTTGCTGGCGCTCGGCGAGGTCGACCTGGTCGTCGAAAGCGGCCTGCAGCCGTACGACATCCTGCCGCTGATGCCGATCCTCGAAGGCGCCGGCGCCGTCGTCACCGACTGGGAAGGAAAGCCGCCGTTGACCGGCGGTCGAGTCGCCGTCGCCGCCACCCCGAAGCTGCATGCCGAGTTGCTTGCCGTGCTTACCGGTGCCTGAGCCGGACCTCGCTCCGCGGCGGTCTCAAAAAAAACCCTTGCGCGCCAAAGGTGGCGAATAGAAGAATCCCGTCCGGATGACTGAATCTGTTGGATGGCTTCCGTGGGCGGAGGCTGGCGGAGGACAGATCCCATCCATGAGCAGGACCGTGCGGGGGTACCTACTGGGCCTTCTACTGTCGCTCGGCGCTGGGCAGGCAGCCGGAGTAGAGACCGTTGTCATCGGCAGTGCCGCGGGCCTCCCCGGTTGGCGCACCGTGATCGAGGTGGATCTTGCCACGGATTCACCGTCAATAAGCGCCGTGCAGGTGGACATCGCGTACGATGCCGTCAACACACCGATTGCACGCACGTCACGCCAGGTGCCGCTTTGCGAGGCTGCCGGCGGCCACGG
>CADEER010000001.1:97228-100022 GCA_902826395.1 uncultured bacterium | reverse complement strand
CGATTGCACGCACGTCACGCCAGGTGCCGCTTTGCGAGGCTGCCGGCGGCCACGGGAAGCAGGCTGCGTTCGCGTTTCATCCGATCGGCTGTCTGCCTGACGACTGCGAATTCATTCGCGCCGTCGTGATTGATGTCGCATCGGTTTCGGCGATTCCGGCAGGTCCATTGTTCAGATGCACGATCGATATCGCTCCCGAAGCATCGGCGGGCGCCTATCGCCTGGCGGTGATCGCCAGCGAAGGTGCCACTCCGCTCGCTGAACTGGTCGATGTGGCGGATATTCCCGGAGAGATCGCGGTCCGCCAAGGGTGTGGGAGTTGTGGCTGTCCTGGTGGATCGCCGGACCCCCTTGGGCCGATCGTGTTCGAGATCGACGGCTCCTTCGAGATCGACGGAGACGAGATTCAATGGCGCGCGAGATTGGGCGCCTCGAGGCAGGCGGGAACAGTCAGCGGCTACCTCGCTTTTGAGAATGCGATCGACGGAATCGAAGGTGTCAACGTCACGGGCGACTTTACGGGCAACGCTGTCGCACTATCGACACCCGTCGGCGAAACTCCGGGGGTGAGCCTCGACGCCGACCTTACCGATGGCGGCGCTTCGGGAAGCTACACTCTGGCGGAGCGGTGGAGCGGCGAATGGGATGGCGGGTTCAAGGTCTTGGCTCCGCGACCAAAGGTCTCCGCGGCCATCGTCGCGGGGCTCAGCGACGGTGTGCCCCAAGAGGCGTTCGTGGAGTTCGCTGCCGACGACATCCGCCGAGCCACCCGCGACTTGCCCAGCAGCGAGAGGATAGCAGCGAGGGCTCGTCTCTACGCGGAACGCAAAGCCGGCGTGTGGTTGGCGATCGCAGGCGCTGGGATCGAGATTCTCAGGGACTACTCGAACCTCGCGAGCACCTTTGTCTTGATCGCCGACCTCGATTCCCTGAAAGCGCTCTTGGAGAGGCCGGAAGTCCTGGCGGTTACCGCGAACACAGTGTTCACCCTGAACGCGCTGCTTCATCCGCCCAAGGTGGACGAGTTGTTTCCCGTCTGCAGCGGCATCGCGCAGTGTCCCGGGGATTGCAACGGCGACGGCCGCATCGGCATCGACGAACTGGTGACTGCGGTGCGGATTTCGCTCCACGAGATCGAGTTGTCGGTTTGCCCCAGCGTCGATGCCGATTCCGACGGTGGAGTCGCGATCCATGAATTGATCGGCTCCGCCCTCGGTGCTCGTTACGGTTGCGGCGCTTAAGTCGATCCGAGGCGCCTCTGGCCGGTCCCTTCGAGAGTCCTGGCCCCCGTTCAACTCACTCCGGCGTGACGTATGCCGCCGTGATGCCGCCGTCGACGATGAAGGTGCTGCCGGTTGTGAAGGACGCGTCGTCAGAGGCCAGGTAGAGTGCTGCGCGCGCCATCTCGGCGGCCTCGCCGAAGCGGCCGATTGGGATGTGGACGAGTCGGCGCTGGCGCTTCTCTTCGGTGTCGAGGAATTTCATCAACAGCTCGGTGCGCAGTGGGCCGGGGCAGAGAGCGTTGATGCGGATGTTTTGCCGGGCGTGGACGATCGCCAGCTCGCGCGTCATCGCCAGCACGCCGCCCTTGCTCGCGGTGTAGGCGAGCTGCGGCGCGCCCGAGCCCATCACTGCCACCAGTGATGCGGTGTTGATGATGGCGCCGCCGCCGGCGCGCTGCAGCGCCGGGATGCCGTACTTGCAGCCGAGAAAGACGCTCTTCAGGTTGACGTTCATCGTCAGGTCCCAGATCGCTTCGTCGGTCGAGACCGCGTCGTCGTCGGCGCTGTGCATGATGCCGGCGTTGTTGAAGAGAATGTCGAGTCGACCCCAGGTGCGTTCGGCGGCCGCGATCATCTCGGCGCAGTCGGCGGCCTTCGAGACGTCGGCGTGGACGTAGATGGCCTGCTGGCCCTTGGCGGTGATCTCCTCGACGCACTTCTTTCCGGCGTCGTCGGCCAGGTCGACGGCGACGACGCGCGCGCCTTCGGCGGCGAAGAGCAGCGCCGACTCGCGGCCGATGCCGCTGGCGGCGCCGGTGATGACGGCGACACGATCCTTCAAGCGCATGGCGAACCTCTCATTTCTCTCTACGGCATTGTTGCGACGCTGCGACGAAGGCGTCGAAGACTTGCTGTTGTAAGGGATCCTGCGCGGCGGTCAGCTCGGGGTGCCACTGTACGCCGATCAGCCACGGGTGTTCGACCATCTCGACCGCTTCGATGGTGCCGTCGGGCGCGCGCGCCGAGATCGTCAGTCCCGCCGCGAGGCGGTCGATCGCCTGGTGGTGCCAGGACGCGGCGTCGAATTGTGCGCGGCCGAGCATCGCGGCCAAGCGCGAACCCGCCACCACCTCGATCGGGTGAGACGTCGGCTCGCGCGGCGGCAGTCGATGCAGAATCGACTCGCCGACGACGTCGGGCAGGTGGACGTGCAGCGAGCCGCCGAGCGCGACGTTGAGGACTTGAGTTCCGCGGCAGATGCCGAGCGTCGGGTGGCCGGAATCGAGGACCCGTCGCGCCAGAAGCAGCTCGACGCCGTCGCGCTCACCGTCGGTCATGTAGACCGTGTCGTGCGTGGGTCCGGCGTAGAGATCGGGGTCGAGGTCGCCACCGCCGGCGAGAATGATTCCGTCACACAGCGCCAACCAGTCGTCGACCGCTTCCTCGCCCGGCGGCAGGAGGATCGGCAGACCGCCGGCGCGCCGCACCGCGTCGACGTACTGGGAGGGAAGGGTGAACTGAAAGCTCTCGTCGCGCCCGTAGGTGGTGATGCCGATTACCGGGCGCTTGGT
>CADEER010000001.1:0-97128 GCA_902826395.1 uncultured bacterium | reverse complement strand
GCTAGATTCGCTCGAAGTAGCGCTTGCGGTCCCAATCCGTCACGGCGCGGTCATAGGCCTGCTGCTCGACGCGGAAGAAATGGGTGTAGTGGTCGACGACCCGATCGCCGAAGGCGCGGCGCGCGAACTCGCTCGCTTCGAAGCGATCGGTCGCGTCGCGCAGCGTGGTCGGCACCATGTCGAGGTCGCGCGCGGCGTAGACGTCGCCGCGGAACATGGGCGGCGGTTCGATGCGATTGGCGATCCCGTCGAGACCCGATGCGAGCGCCGCGGCGAACGCCAGATACGGATTGCAGTCGGCGCCCGGCACCCGGCACTCGATGCGCAGACTCGGTCCGCTGCCGACGACGCGAAAGCCCGCCGTGCGATTGTCGAAGCTCCAGGCCAAAGCAGTTGGCGCCCACGACGCCGGTAGGTATCGCTTGTAGGAGTTCACCGTCGGCGCGTAGAACGGCATCACCTCGGCGGCATGGGCGATCCAACCGCCGAGGAACCAGCGAAACGCGTCCGAGCACGCGATGCCATCCATGCGACCGTCGCCGGGGAATGCGTTCGCGCCGTCCTGCCACAGGCTCAAGTGCAGATGGCAGCTCGAGCCGGCTTGATCGCCGGCCGGCTTGGCCATGAACGTGACACTCATGCCCATTTGATCCGCCAGCTCCTTGGCGCATTGCTTGTAGACGCAGTGCCGGTCGGCCATCTCGAGAACTTCGGCGTAGCGGATGTTGAGCTCGTGTTGACCGTGTCCCCACTCGCCCTTCGAGTTTTCGACCGGAACGCCCGAGTCGCGCAGATGACGGCGCAGCGGTCCGATCAACTTCTCGACCCGCGCGCCCTGCAGCATGTGGTAGTCCTCGATGTACCAGCCGGCGGCGGTCAGGTCGCGATAGCCGCGCTGCGCCGCTTCGCGATAGCCGGTCTCGAAGACGAAGAACTCGAGCTCGGACGCCCCTTGCGCCGTGTACTGGCGCTGCGCTGCCGCTTCGACCTGACGGCGCAGAATCGATCGGGGCGCCTCGGCCACTAGCTCGTGCGAACTGTCGTCGACGACGTCGCAGAGTACGAGTGCGGTGCGATCCAGCCAGCTCGCGCGGCGCAGGGTGGCGAGATCGGGAACGAGGTGGAAGTCGCCGTAGCCGGCCTGCCAGTTGGCGAACGCGTATCCGGGAACCGGCTCCATCTCCATGTCGACGGTGAGCAGGTAGTTGCATCCGTGCGTGCCGTCGCGCGCGCCGCTGTCGAGGAAGAAGTCGGCGTCGAAGCGCTTGCCGACAAGGCGGCCGTAGAGGTCGGTGAATCCGAGGATGACGGTGTCGATCTCGTCCTGGCGGACCGTCTCCGCCAACTGCTCGAGCTCGAGGAGTCTCCTGTCCGGCATCGCAAAGTCTCCTAGTGGGAAGTCAACGACTAGCGGCGCGGGTCGCGAATCGCGGCGAGTCCATGGCTCCGGGTTCCTGTGGTCGAACGTTCAGCGCAGCGCGAGGTGGTACGACTTGGGACGCGTCAGTTGATCGAACCCGAGCTCCGACAGCGTGCAGCCGCGTCCCGAGTCTTTGACGCCCACCCATGCAAGGCCCGGGTCGAGATAGTCGCAGCGATTCATGAAGCAGGTGCCGGTGGCGATACGTTCGGCGATGGCGACCGCGCGGTCCCGGTCGCGTGTCCATACCGACGCCGTGAGGCCGTACGGACTGTCGTTCATCAGCGCGATCGCCTCGTCGTCGCCGGCGACCGGCATGATGCCGACCACCGGGCCGAAGGTCTCCTCCATCATCACGCTCATCGAATGGTCGACGTCGACGAGCACTTGCGGCGCCAGGTACGGGCCGCCCGCCGTCGGGAAGTCGCGCTCATCGATGAGCGCACGGGCGCCGACGGCGATGGCCTTGGCGATCTCGCCGCGCACGAAGTCCGCGTGCGACGATCGCACGACCGGCCCGAGGTCGGTCTGGGAATCGAGAGGGTCGCCCAGGCGGTAGCGGCGCGTCAGCGCGGCGAAGCGATCGACGAACTCGGGATACAGCGCGCGGTCGACGTAGATGCGCTCGATGCCACAGCAGGATTGGCCCGAGTTGAAGAAGCTGCCGTCGACGAGATTCTCGACCGCGTGCTCCAGATCGGCGTCGGCCCGCACGTACGCGGGATCCTTGCCGCCGAGCTCGAGTCCGCAATTGATGAAGCGGTCGGCGGCGGCGCGCACCATGGCGTGACCGCCGCGCACCGAGCCCGTGAAGGCGACGAAATCCACCCGCTCGTCGGCGACGGCGCGCTCGGTGACGGCATGGTCGGTGTGCAGGAACTGAAACACGCCGTCGGGCAGGCCAACAGCGTCGAACGCCTCCGCGAATCGCTCCGCGCACAGCGGCGTCTGCGACGAGTGCTTGAGGATGACCGAGTTGCCCGCGAGCAGCGCCGGGACGACGGCGTTCACCGCGATCAGGTATGGATAGTTCCACGCCGGGATGACGAGGATCGTGCCGAGTGGCTCTTTGCGAATGAACAGCTCGAAGCCGCTGGCGGCGTCGACGGGAATCTCGGCCAGACCGCGCGGCGCCAGTTCGATCATCTTGCGCGCCCGGTTGGCGGCGGTGCCGACCTCGCGCGGCGCGAAGCGGATCGGCCGGCCCATCTGCAGCGATATCTCGCGCCCGAAAGCATCGGCGTTGGCGTCGAGATGATCGGCGAAGGCGCTGCATAGGCGAGCTCGCTCTGCCAGGGGTGTCACGGCCCAGCGTCGCTGCGCGGTGCTCGCGCGATCGAGCGCCAGATCGACGGCCGCCCAGGGCGCGGATGCCCGGCCGGCGACGACAGAGCCGTCGATCGGCGAGATGACGTCAAAACTGCTCACGTCGCCTCAATACTGGAAACACCGGGGTCGGTCGAACCCACCTCCGCACTCGAAGGATTCGAGATCGACGGATGCTACGAAGGCGCCGATTGCCCGGTTCCCGGGAGTTATCGCCGTTGATGCGAGCACCTGTCGGCGCTATTGTGCGCGCGTTTCTGGTGGCTGTGGTGAGGAGGAAGGTGTGGGGTTGGTCGGGTTGACTGCGGCCGTGACCGCGATGGTCGGCGGCTTGCTGTGGGACATCTCGTGGGATGCCAGCATCGGCGTCGATTCCTTTTGGAGTCCGCCTCACATGGCGACCAACTTCGGCGCCCTTGCGGCCGGGGTCTTTGGCCTCGTGCTGGCGTCGCAGGCGCGCCGGCAAGCCAGCAACTCGCGAGAGGGCGGTGGTGTTTCCTCTGGACAGGCACGGAGACAGACGTTCGGCGCCGGCTTGGTCGTGTGGGGGGCGGTGTGCATGGTCGGCTTTCTCATCGTCGACGATTGGTGGGGCCGGTCGTACGGTCTACACGCCGAGCGCTGGAGCCCGCCCGAGATACTCTTCACGACCGCGGCCGCTGCGATTCTCGCCGGTGCGGTGATCGCTGCGGCTGCTTCGAGTGGGCGTGCCGGCTTGGCGACGGCGTGGTTGGTCGGTCTGGCGATTGCCTTCACGGTCGCTGCGATGACTCCGTACAGCATGCCCAATCTGCACCGCACGGCGACCTTCTATCTCGTTTCGGCGCTGATGTTTCCGTTTCTGCTCGCGTGGGCGGCGCGGTGCGCGGCGGGGCAGTGGAGCGCGACCAGCGCAGCGGCATCGTACACGCTGTTCGTCTGCGCGCTGATCTGGATCCTGCCGCGTTTTGCGGCTCGGCCGGAGATCGGGCCGATCTATGAGCCGGTCGAGGCGCTCATTCCGCCGCGCTTCCCACTGCTCTTGTTGTTCCCTGCCGTGGCGATCGATGTCAGTGCCCGACGCCTCGGCTCGGAAGTCGCGCGCGTGGTCGCCTGCGCGGCGTCGTTCGCGATCATCTTCATCGCCGCGCAATGGACCTTTGCGTCGTTTCTGCTGTCGCCGGCCTCCGACAATTGGTTCTTTGCCGGCGGTGGTCGGCATTGGCCGTTCTATCTGCAGATCGGAACGGAGCGGACTGCGTTCTGGGGACTCGACGCCGACGCGTTGAGCCTGTTCGCGGTGCTCGGTGTCACGATGCTGGCGGCGCTGGGCACGGCCGCCGGGCTTTCGCTGGGCCGCTGGACGCGCGGGGAGGTATCGTGATCCGCAGCGCGGTGATCTTGGCTTGTACTGCGGTGCTCGCGTTGGCGAATCCGACTGCTGCGCATGTCGGCAGCCCCAACGTCTACTACGAGGGTCCGGCCGGGCCGTACACCGTGCGCGTAGTGTTGCGGCCGCCGTCGGCGATTCCCGGAATCGCCGAGGCGACGGTGCGAGTCGCCGGCGAGAATTTGGAGGTGTCGATTGCTGCAACGGCCGCCTCGGCGCCGGCCGCTTCCGCGGCGCCGCCGCAGCCGGCGCTACCGGTGCCCGGCGCGGCGGAGATGTACAGCGCTGAGCTCTGGTTGTTGGAAGCCGGCGCATACGCGGTACGAGTGCGGGTCGCCGGCCCCGCCGGCGAAGGCGAGGCAGTGGTCCCCGTCAATGCCGTCAATCGCGCGCCGAGCCGCATGCCGTGGAGCACTGCTGCGCTGCTGATTGCCGTCGCGCTGTCGCTGATCGCCGGCGCGGCGCCGCTCGCCGCCGTGGTCGCACCCGGAAGCGCGCGACTGGCAGCAGTTGGTTCTGCAGCCATCGTCGCGGTGGGAATCCTGTTGCTGCTGCGACAGTCGCTGGCTTACGACCGGGCGTTCCGCAGCGAGGGGCTTTTCGAATCGATGCCGGTGCAGGCTGAGACGCTCCTCTCGGGTGGGCGCCGTTACGTGCTGTTGTCGCGCCAGCCGGACGAGCGCGGTAGCCGCGTCTGGCCGCGCCTCGTCACCGATCACGGCAAGCTGATGCACACCTTCCTGATCCGCGACGGCTCGCTCGATGCGTTTGCACACGTCCACCCGCAGCCGACCGAGCAGGGCGATTTCATCGTCGCGACTCCGGACTTGCCGGCCGGCGACTACCTGCTCTACGCCGACATCACGCGCGAGGACGGGCTCAGCGAGACACTGTCGACGACCTTCGAGTTGCTCGCCGCCCCGACGGATCCGGCAGGCGACCCGCCGCTGGTGAGCCCCGACCCCGACGACTCGCACAGCGTCGTCAGCGCCGTGGGCACCGAGCCGCTCGCCACGGCGGCGCGCGCGGCGATCGGCGACGGCTACGAAATGATCTGGGAGAACCCCGAGCTCAGCAGCGACCCAGCGCAGGAAGAGCTGCGCTTTGCGGTGGTCGACGGCGCCGGGCGGCCGGTTCGCCTCACTGCCTACATGGGCATGATGGGCCACGCCGCGGTGCGCCGCCTCGACGGTCGCGTTTTCGCCCACCTGCATCCGGTCGGCAGTATTTCAATGGCCTCGCAGGAGGTCCTGGCCCGCGCCGATGCCGGCGCTGATCCGCATGCCGGTCACGCCGGGATGGACCATTCGAAGCATGCCGGTCACGCCGGCATGGACCACTCGATGCATGCGGGCCACGCCGGGATGGATCATTCGATGCATGCTGGCCACGCTGGTCACGACCCGCACGCCGCCCATCGCGCCGCCACCGTGGAGGAGAGCTCGGTGCGATTTCCCTACGAGTTCCCGCTCACCGGTCCCTTCCGCATCTGGGTGCAGGTGAAGGTCGGCGACACCGTTCGCACCGGTGTCTTCGACACGCAGGTGACGGAGGTACGCTAGCGAGAGCGGGCGGCGGCGAGCAGCTCCGGGATGAACGGCACGACGAAGTTGGGGATCGCGCCGGCGGCGGGGTTGGCATTGCGCATCGCCGCGAACTTGAGCTCGAGGACGATTGCGTAGCGCACGACGGTGAGCAGCTCGAAATAGGCGACGTGCTCGATCGATCGTCCGCATAGCTGCTGCCACGCTTCGTACACTTCGCGCGGCTCCGGAACGCCGTCCATCTTCGCGGCGCCGAGACCGATGCTGTTGCAGCGATCGATCCACACCCACCAGGTGAGGTCGCTCAACGGATCGGCGAGATTTGCCATCTCCCAATCGAGCACGGCGACAGGCTTCAGATCGCGCCAGATTACGTTGCCGACCCGCGAGTCGCCCCAGCACAGACCGACATGGGGAGAGGGCGGGGGGTTCTCGAGCAGCCATCGCCACGCCTGCTCGATCTGCGGGTCGGCCGTCGCGCGCAGAGTGGGCTTGAACATCGAGTCGAACTTGCGCAGCTCGGCCGCGACAGCCGGCTCACCTGCAGCGGCGCGTGGCAGGCGGCTGAAGTCGCGACCATCGATGTCGATGCGATGGATCGCCGCCATCACATCGAGGCCGTTGCTCCACATTGCGCTGCGCTCGGCGGCGGTGAGATCCATGACCCAACTGCCAAAGGCCATCGGTGGATTGTCCGGTGGGATCCGGCCGTCGACGAACGCCATCACGTAGAAATCGCTGCCGAGCAGAGACGGGTTGGGTTCGTAGCCGATCAGCGGCGGCGCCGGCAGTCGCTCGTCGCGCATCAACTCCATCATCTCGTACTGCATGCGCAGGTCGTGCGACTCGAACACCTCGCTGTGCGGCGGCACCATGCGCAGCACCAGTTTCTCGGCGCCCGCCGCGCTGGTGACGTGCAGGATCAGCGTGACGCTGCTCTCGCCGCTGAACGCCGGAAAGTGGAGTTCGCCGACCGTCAGGTCGCGGCGGTCGGGTAGGGCGCTGCGCAACCAGTCCTGAATCTTGCCCCGGATGATCTCCAGGTCACCAATCTTCTGCTCGGCCATCCGTGTCTTATCCGACGCCGACGCGCGGTCGGCAAATCAGTGCAATGAAATAAACCACGAAGACACGAAGGGCACGAAGGCTGGAAGCCGCCCCCAACCGACACGGCCGTGTGCGGAGACGCCGACACGCCCTCACTCCTCAGTTCAACCGGACTCGTCCTTCTTCGTGCCCCTTCGTGCCTTCGTGGTTTGTATTCGTCTTGATTATGACTCGCCGGCGAAGTCGGCCGGGGTGTGCTTCATCATCTCCTCGACGAACCACGGTGGGAATTGGCCGACGAAGCCGGATACGTCCCAGAAATCGCTCCAGCGCGCGATCTTCCCGTCCTTCATCAGGTGCAGGGTGGCGAAGTGGTTGGTCGCGATCTCGCCGGTGGTGAAGGTCCACACCTCGGTGTGATCGATGAACACGACGTCGCCCTCACACGCGATGTGGTGCGTTGTGTGCTCGTGCTTCGCCAGATGGTCGAAGGCGATGCGCAGGCGGCGCACTACGTTCTCGGGGCCACGCGCGCCGGGATCCTCGGTCGGCACGTCCTCGTAGTGCACGTTCGCCGTCAGACAGCTCTTCAGCGTGTCCCAGTCCTTGCGGCTGAGTGCCTGCCACATGGTCTCGACGGTTCTCTTGTTGGTGTCGATCGACATCGGTCCTCCCTAGCAGTCCGTTGAGAAGCAGGCACCTACTGTGGGGTTTGTCTTCGTCAGCTCTGCGTTGCCGAATCCTGACCAGAAGTCCCGGCTTTGCTCAGCCCAAGACTCGCGGAGGCAAAAATGACAGAAGCCCCGGAAAATCCGGGGCTTCTGTGAGAGCGGGCGACCGGGGTCGAACCGGCGACCTTATGCTTGGCAAGCATACGCTCTAGCCAACTGAGCTACGCCCGCATGGTTTGGTCGTCTACCGGAGGACCGCGGGCGTGTCAAAGGGGCTGTGACCGTAAACGGCGAGCCGAGTATCGATCACGCGGCGGCTCCACGGTTCACTGTTCACCGTTCACGAGGTGATCTGAACCTTTCCACGGGGACTTCCGTACTACCCTTCAAACCGCATTCACGGGAGGGAACCAAATGTCCGATGAGATGAAGCGCTGTCCATACTGTGCCGAGGAGATTCGCGCCGAGGCAACCCGATGCCGTTTCTGCCGCAGTCGCCTGGTGTCGATCGAGCCTACGCGTTGGCATCGCAGTCACGGTGACGCGCGCCTGGGCGGCGTCTGTGCAGCCGTCGCCGCGACGTTTGCCGTGCCGGTCGGGGCGGTGCGCGCGGCGTTCGTGGTGCTGGCGGTTCTGCCGATGCACCTCGGGGCGCTGTTGTACCCGGCTCTCTGGCTGGTCATTCCGCGCCAGCCCGGCGGCGAGTCGGCGCTGGAGCACGCCTTGCGCTGCGGATTGGCGGCGGCCAATCGCATGAGTGGCCGCAATGGTGAGTGCGGGCGCTCGTCTGCGCCTTCGACGACCAACGCGAGTCGATCCTGATCGCTGCGACGCGTGCGGGCGGAATGATAACATGCCGGGTCGATGCCCACCGATGAGGAGCTCGCGACAAGCCTCGCGGCGGGAGACGAGGCCGCCCTGGCGGAGCTGTTGCGGCGCTACGAGCAGCCGCTGTCGCGGTTTCTCTATCGCCAGACCGGCGGCCGCGACGTCGAAGATCTCTATCAGGAGACATGGATGCGAGTCGTCCGCCATGCCGACCGCTTCGATGCAGAGCGGAGATTTTCGACCTGGTTGTACCAGATCGCCGTCAACTTGTGCCGCGATTGGCGCAGGCGACCGCCTCCGGAAGCGGCTGAGATTCCCGAGCGACCTGTTCCCTCGCACGTCGCGCGCGCCCAGGCCGGCATCGATGCGCAGCGCCTTCTCGCCGAGCTTCCCGAGGAGCAGCGCGAGGTGTTGATCCTGCGCTACTACCACGATCTGCGCGAGAGCGATGTCGCCGACATCCTCGGGGTGCCGAAGGGCACCGTGAAGAGTCGCATGCACAACGCTCTGCAGAAGCTCGCAACGATTGTCGGAGGCGATTGATGACTGACCGTGAATACGACGAAGGAGCCCCGCTGTCGGCGGTGCGTACTTGGTTGGTCGATGCCGGCTGCGACGCCGATCGGGCCTCGGCACTTTGCGAAGCGCTGCGCTGGCCGATCGATTGCGGCGCCGCCGCCTGGTCGGCGCGGGTTGCCGCCGCGGCTTCGGCGTTGTTGCACGAGCGGGCGCGGCGTATCTGGCGGCGACAGGTCGCGACCCTGTTGGCGGCGGTCGCGCTGGCGCTGCCCTTATCGGCCGTCATCGGTGTGTACGGCCTGCGCCTTGCCTACGACGTGCTGTGTGGCCTGATGCCGGCGCCGCTTGCGACCTATGTCGTCGCCACCTACGCGATGATGGCACTGGGCGTCGTCGGTGCGACGTATGCGATGATTCCGGTGGCGATCGGGCGGTCGCGCGATCAACTCGCAGCCGCCCAAGCCTGGGCGGCTGCGCCGCCTTTGGAGGAAGTGATCCGATGAAGAGATGCCCCTACTGCGCCGAGGAAATCCACGACGCGGCGATCAAGTGTCGCTACTGCGGAAGCATGCTGCAGGGTGGCGCGCTGGCCACCGAGTGGTATCGCAGCAGTGACGGTCGCATGATCGCGGGTGTGTGCGCCGGCTTCGCCAAGCACTTCGGAGTATCGGTGACGGCGTTGCGGCTAGCCTTCGTCATCTTCAGCCTGTTCGTCTTCTGGGGCGTCATCGTGTACGGCGTCCTGTGGATCGTCATGCCGCTCGACGACTCCGGCAGCCGGCGTCGAGAGCCGATCGACGTGACCGAGCGCGTGCACGTAGACGAAGATCGGCAGCGCGAGACGGTGAGGCGACACGGCGGGTCGTAAGCTGCGATCCCGGCGGGTTGCCTCCGGAATGAGATCGCTGCGCGGGCCTTGCTCAGCGGTTGGTGCCGGCCGAGCGTGTGAAGTGCATCATCGCAAGGCCGATGCAGGCGCCGGCGAGAAACTCGGGAGCACTCCCTTGCAGTGCGGTCACCAGCGGGCCGGCTTGGAAGCCGGCGTCCCACACTGCCACGATCAGTCCCCCGGTGAGAACCGCGGTGAGCAACTCGACGTTCCACCCGGCGATCCAGCGAATTGCGATGCCGACGAACGTGCCCGCCACCCACAGATCGAGAAGTGATCCTACGTCCATGCGACCTTTGTGAAGCAAGCGGGAAGCCAACCGACTCGGCTCGGGGGCCTCGGCTAAGTGAGCCGGATGAATGTCAGAACGATGTGCGCAGGCTGACAAACTGCGTCACCGGCGTCGCAATAGTGACGATTCGGTTCGCGATTTCCGTGCGATACGACAAGTCGGGAATTGATTCCGGAGAGGGTGTCCGACTGCCGATCACGCCTTGATGCCAAGCAGATGAATCTTCTTTTGCAGAGCGCGAACCGAAATGCCCAGCTTCGCCGCGCTGCGGGTTCGGTTGCCGTTGTTCCTGAGTAACTCGTGGGTGATCATCCTGCGCTCGATCTCACGCATGCGACCGCGCAGACTGGAGGGCAGGGCGCTGGCCTCGCTATCCGCGCCGGTGATTCGAAGCAGGTCCGGCTCACCGACGACCTCGTTCGACAGCAGGTCTATGTCGAGCATCTGCCCAGGGTTGGCGAACGCTACGGCGCGCTCGATCTCGCTCTCGAGCTCGCGGACGTTGCCGGGAAACGTGTGATCGCGCAGAGCCTGCAGGGCGCGCGGCGCGATGCCGCCCAACTTCTTGCCGGCGCGGGACTCGTACTTCTCCAAAAAATGGCGGGTCAGTAGGACGATGTCGTCGTGGCGCTCGCGCAGCGGCGGCAGGTGTATCCGGAGCACGTCGAGGCGGTAGTACAGATCGGGCCGAAAACGCCCGATCTCTACCTCCTCGCGCAGATCCTTGACGGTGGCGGTGACGATGCGAACGTCGACCCGCCGCGGCTCGCTGCCGCCGCTCGGCCGCACCGCTCCTTCTTCGAGGACGTGCAGCAGCTTGACCTGCATCGACATCGGCATCTCGCCGATCTGGTCGAGGAACAGGGTGCCGCCGTCGGCTTGCTCGATGAGGCCGCGGTGATCCTCCAGCGCGCCGGTGAAAGCCCTCCGGGTATGGCCGAACAGCTCGCTCTCTAGGAGGCCTTCCGGCGCGGAGGCGCAGCTCTGGGCGATGAAGCGGTGGTCGCGGCGCGGCCCGTTGTAGTGAATGGCGCGCGCGATGAGCTCCTTGCCGGTCCCCGGCTCGCCGTTGATCAACACGGTCGCATCGGAGTCGATTGCTCTCTCGACGAACCGCAGAGTCTCCTTCATCGCGGGACTGACGCCGATGACGTTCTCGAGGCGATAGGTGCCGGCCAACTCGCGCCTGAGAGAGATGTTCTCAGCCGCCAGCTCGCGGGTGGCGTGTCGGAGCTCTTCGATCAGGGCGGCATCCTGTGCAGACAAGGTGTGATGCGGGTACGTCGAATCCGTCATGATTGACTCCATCGCTTGCCATTGCTGCGGTCCGCATGCGAATCGGCCATCAAGTCAGTGCCGTTCGAGAGAAGCTGACCGCGGCGCTCATCGCCGGCGACCAGCGATCACGGGGATTAAACCATAGCGCTCCGAACTGTCGAACGGATCGACTAGTTCGCGGCGTCTCACTTGAATGCGAACCGCAGGCACCCCAGTCCGAGCCTTGGGCGACGGACGTCTACGGCCCGTCATGCAGGAATCCGACAAGCACGGGCGTCGGGCGACCAAAGCGTGCGGCGGATTGTTTCGACGCGCTCGTGCTGTCAGAGTCGTCGTGTGCAACACGAGCTGGCGACATTGGTCGGCGCGGTGCGGCGCACGATCGAGCGCCACGCGATGATTCACAACGGAGATCGCCTTTTGGTCGCGGTCTCGGGCGGCAGCGACTCGGCGGGATTGGCGTTGGTCTTGAGCCGATTGCGTCGTCGCCTGGGCTGCGAATTGCTTTTGGGGCACGTGCATCACGGCTTACGGGGGGCCGAGTCGGATGCCAGCGAGCGCGCGGCGGCCAATGTCGCTGCGACACTCGAGTTGCCGTTCGTGCGGACAGACGCTCACATCGCAGCGGGCGGCAATCTCGAGGCGCGCGCCCGCGTGGCGCGCTACGCCGCTTTGCACGACCTGGCCGCGGCGTCGGGTTGTACCCGCATTGCCACCGGCCACACGCGCGACGATCAGGCCGAGACATTCTTGTTGCGGTTGCTGCGCGGCGCCGGTGCCGACGGCCTCGCCGGTATTCGGCCGCGGCGCGACGACGGGGTGGTCCGACCCCTACTCGACTGCGATCGAGAGCGCATCGCCGCGGTGGTCGCGGCGCGCGGGCTGGCGGTGGCGACGGACGCCATGAACGATGATCCGCGCTTCCTGCGTACGAGAGTGCGACATGAGCTGCTACCGTTGCTGCGCGATCTCAACCCGCGCAGCGTGGCTCTCGCAGCGCGCGCCGCCGATGCCGCGCGGTCGGCGTCGGCGGCCGAGCGGCGCTGGGCGGCGACGATGCTGGCTGATGCCGAGGGTGGGCTGCGGCTTACGATGCTGCGCGAGTTGTCGGACGAGCTGCGGCGCACGCTGTTGCGCGCCTGGCTCGACGGCTTGGCTCCGGCGGACGTGACCGCGCGGATGGTTGCTGACGTCGACCGCCTCGCCGAGGCGGGCAGTGCGGGGACCTCGATCGTGTTGAAGACCGGTTGGCGAGTCGAGCGTCGCCGCGATCGCCTGGTCGCAATGGATCCCTCCCGATCGACGGCGGTGCGATTCGACACCCGACCGCTCGATCTCGGAGTGCCCCTCGACCTGCCGGGGGGCTGGCGGCTGCGCGCCGATTTCCGCGCCAGTGCCGAGCCGTTGCCAGCCGACCTGTGGACGGCGATCTGTGATCTCGACAAATGTGGAGCACTGGTGGTGCGGACGGCGCGTGCGGGCGAACGCGCCCAGCCCCTAGGCATGCACGGGCACAAACGCCTCGCCGACATTTTTGCGGCGCGCGACGTGCCGCGCGCCGAGCGATCCTCTTACCCGGTCGTCGCCGGCGGCGACGATGCCGGAGACCTGATCTGGGTTCCTGGCGTGGTGCGATCCGTTGCCAGCTCGATCGACGTTGCGACAAGGCGTTTTGCAGTGCTCAGCGCCCAGCGGTCACTGGCCGGAGTTACCGTTGCCGGGGGTGGTACCCCGTGATACCTTTCGGGCACGAATTTACTCTAAAGAGGGAGTCGTGAATCAATTGTCCCGAAGTGTTGCACTGTGGCTGGTACTGGCCCTCATGTTCCTGCTCTTGGTCAACCTGTTGAACAAGCAGCAGGCCAAGCCTCCCGAAGTGCCGTTCAGCGACTTCGTCACCTCTGTCGAGAGCGGTGACGTCGCCGAGGTCACCATTCAAGGTCAGAACATTACCGGCAAGTACTCGGCCGGCGACGAGTTCAAGACTTTCGCCCCGCTCGACGCTGAGGTCAGCAAGCTGTTGCAAGGCAAAAGCGTCACGATCAACGCCGAGCCCGAAGCTGGAGACCCCATCTACTACGTCGTTTTGGTCCAGTGGTTCCCGATCCTCCTGCTGATCGGAGTCTGGATCTTCTTCATGCGCCAGATGCAGGTCGGCGGCGGGAAGGCCATGTCCTTCGGCAAGAGCCGGGCCAAGCTACTCAACGAAAACACGACGAAGGTGACCTTTAGCGATGTCGCGGGCATCGACGAGGCCAAGGACGAGCTCGAAGAGATCATCGCCTTCCTGAAGGATCCGAAGAAGTTCACGAAATTGGGCGGTCGCATCCCGAAGGGCGTGCTGCTGGTGGGCCCGCCGGGAACCGGCAAGACCCTGCTGGCGCGCGCTATCGCCGGCGAGGCGGGGGTTCCGTTCTTTTCGATCAGCGGGTCCGACTTCGTCGAGATGTTCGTCGGCGTTGGCGCTTCGCGAGTGCGCGACCTCTTTGTTCAGGGGAAGAAGAACGCGCCGTGCATCATCTTCATTGATGAGATCGACGCCGTGGGCCGACACCGCGGTGCCGGCTTGGGCGGCGGTCACGACGAGCGCGAGCAGACGCTGAACCAGCTCCTCGTCGAGATGGACGGCTTCGAGGCCAACGAGGGCGTGATCCTGATCGCTGCCACCAACCGACCGGACGTGCTCGACCCCGCGTTGTTGCGGCCGGGCCGCTTCGATCGCCGCGTCGTCGTGCCGCGACCCGACGTGAAGGGCCGCGAGGGCATCTTGCGGGTTCACACGCGTCGCCTGCCGCTCGCCGAGAACGTCGACATCGGCGTGCTTGCGCGCGGCACGCCGGGATTTGCCGGAGCCGATCTCGAGAATCTGGTCAACGAAGCCGCTCTATTGGCGGCGCGTCAGGGCAAAGACCTGGTCAACATGGAAGACTTCGAGCTCGCCAAAGACAAGGTGATGATGGGCTCGGAGCGCAAGAGCATGATCATCAGCATGGAGGAGCGCCGCAACACCGCTTACCATGAGTCCGGGCATGCGTTGGTGGCGAAGCTGACGCCCGGATCGGATCCTGTACACAAGGTGACGATTATTCCGCGCGGCATGGCGCTCGGCGTCACCCAGACGCTGCCTCTCGACGAGCGTCACACGTGGTCACGCAAGTATGTCCTCAACCGCATCACCATGCTGCTCGGTGGCCGAGCCGCCGAGGAGTTGGTGCTCGGCGAGACGACGACTGGCGCTGGCGACGACCTGCAGAAGGCCACCGACCTTTCGCGCCGCATGGTCTGCGAGTGGGGCATGAGCGACACGATCGGCCCGATGACGCTCGGCCGCAAAGATGAGGAGATTTTCCTCGGTCGCGACTTCGGGCAGGTGCAGGATTATTCAGATCGCACCGCGGTCGAGATCGACAGCGAGGTGCGCAGCATTCTGAAGGGCTCCTACGAGAAGGCGCGCAAGTTGCTCGAGGACAACGTCGACCTCCTGCACAAGATGGCGGAGCTGTTGCTGGAGCGCGAGTCGCTCGACAGCACGGCCATCGAGGATCTCATCCGGCAATACCGCGGCAATGGTCCGCTCTCCGCGGCAAGCGCGGATTCCAGCGCGTGAGCGCGGCGGCGCGAATACGGCTCGAGCGCGTCGAGCGAATCGCGCCATCGACGTTTGCCGATCATCGCGTCGCGTCCCCCGAGGGACGTGACGCCCCGATCCTGCATGGCGGCGCGCCGTGCAGGATCTGATCGCCAACTTCCGGGTAGAGGACGCCGTCGACGTCGGCGTCATCGCGTTTCTCGTCTACCATACCCTCGATTTGATTCGAGGCACCCGAGCGGCGCGCATGTTGCTCGGCCTGGGCGTGGTGTTCCTCGTGTTCTTCACGTCCCAGTTGTTCGATCTCTACACCGTCAACTGGGTGCTCGACAATTTTCTCAGCTCGATCCTGTTGGTGATCATCGTCATCTTCCAGAACGACATCCGCCGCGCCCTGACGCAGGTCGGTTCGGGCCCCTTCTTCGGCGGCGATCACGGCCTGCAGCGCGGCGACGTCGAGGAGGTGGTGCGCGCCGCGGTTACGATGGCGACGAAGAGGGTTGGCGCGCTCGTCGTTTTCGAGCGCGACGTCGGCTTGAGCGAGTACATCGAAGCCGGTACTGCCGTCGATGCGGCGATCAGCCGCGAGCTGATCGTGAGTATCTTCCAACCGTCGTCCCCGGTGCACGACGGCGCGATCATCGTCAGCAACCGGCGGATGGCGGCCGCCGGATGTTTCCTCCCGCTCACGACCAATCCCAACGTCAGCAAGGCACTCGGTACGAGGCACAGAGCGGCGATCGGCGTAACCGAAGAGACGGATGCCGTCGTTGTCGTCGTGTCGGAAGAGGACGGGCGCATCTCGCTGGTGCGCTCCGGACGGTTGACCCGCGATCTCGACGCGGCGAATCTGCGCGAGAAGCTCGAAAGCCTGCTGGTCTGAGCTGGCGGTTGCGGACTGGAGGGAGCCGAGTTGGGCATCGCGGCGCGAATCGCTAAATTCTTGCGCGAGCTGTTCCTGCACAACGTGCTGTTGAAGCTCGTGTCGATCGTGATCGCCCTCGGCTTGTGGTTCTACGTCAACGCCGCGGAGCGCGACAGCGAGGCCGAGTATCCGATCCCCGTGAAGCTGAGCAATGCGCCGACCTCGCTCATGCTGGTCAGCCCGCGCGTCGATGAAGTGGAACTCCGGGTGAGTGGGCCGCGTACACTCCTCAGTCGCATCGAAAGTGCGAACCTCTCCGTGGACATCGATCTGACTCGCGTCCGCCCCGGCATGACGACCTTTCGCCTGCGGCCGGACGCCCTGGCGTTGCCGCGCGGCGTCACGCCGATCCGCATGACGCCGTCCGAAATCACGCTCGAGTTCGCGACCATCGAGATGAAGCGGGTGCCCGTCGAGCTCGCCGTCGGCGGCAGGCCGGTGGGGGATCTGCTGATCGCCCAGAGCAAGGTGACGCCGGAAGAAGTCGAGATCCGCGGACCGGCGAGCATCGTGCGCGACATCTCGGCGGTCAAGACCGAACCGCTCGACTTGACGGTCGCCGAGCCGGGACGAATCAAGCGCTCGGTCGATCTGGACCTGCCGGCTGAGTTTCTCTCTGCCTCGTCGCCGGCAGTACATGTCGAGTTGGTCCTCGAGGAGCCGGTGGCGCAAGGCGAGACCCGGTCAATTGCGATCGTCGTGCGCAACGCGGCGGGAGACGCATCGGTGACGCCGCCGGAAGCGACGCTGCGTGTGCGCGGGCCGCGCAGCAAGGTGGAGGCCCTTGAGCTGCCGAATGGTGCGGTCTATGTCGACGCTCAGGGCTTGGAACCGGGAACCCATCGCTTGAGCCCTTTGGCGACTCTGCCGGCCGGGATCGAGCTGGTGCGGGAGTTGAGACAGGTGACCGTGAAGATCGTTCAGACTCCACCGACCGCGACGCCGTCCGGCGCGCAGGCGGTCGCGACGCCCACCGCGCCGCGACGGCCGTCGGGAGGAGATGGGAAGCCTGACGGGGGGGAGGCGGATGGCGGTTGAAGACAACGGCAGGCGTCGATTGTTCGGCACCGATGGGGTGCGCGGGACGGCCAACATCGAACCGATGACCTCGGAGACCGTGCTGCGCCTCGGCAGGGCCATCGCGCACGTGGTCAAGGCGTCACCGCGGCGGCATCGCATCATCATCGGCAAGGATACCCGGCTGTCCGGCTACATGATCGAGAGCGCCCTCACGTCGGGGATCTGCTCGATGGGCGTCGACGTGATGCTGGTCGGCCCGCTGCCGACGCCGGGCATCGCTTTCCTGACCCGCAGCATGCGCGCTGACGCGGGCGTGGTGATCTCGGCGTCGCACAATCCATTCCAGGACAACGGCATCAAGTTCTTCGACAGCACCGGCTTCAAGCTGCCGGATGAGACGGAGCGCGAGATCGAGCGCCTGCTGAGCGAGGACGAGATCGCGCATTTGCGCCCCACCGCGACGGAGGTCGGCAAGGCTCACCGCATCGACGACGCGACCGGTCGCTTCAATGTTTTTCTGAAGAGCACGTTCCCGCGCCATCTGGGGCTCGACGGCATGAAGATCGTCGTCGATTGCGCCAACGGCGCCGGATATAAGGTCGGGCCGGAAGTGTTCGACGAGTTGGGCGCCGATGTCGTGGCGATCGGCATCGAGCCGAATGGGCAGAACATCAACGAAGGCTGTGGGGCATTGCATCCGGAGCTGCTGGCCGAGCGAGTGCTGCGCGAAGGAGCCGACATCGGCATCGCGCTCGACGGCGACGGCGATCGGGTAATCTGCGTCGACGAACGCGGCAGCATCGTCGACGGCGACGAGCTCCTCGCCATCATGGGTTTGGCACTCCAGGAGGAAGGCGCTCTCACCAACGGCGGCATCGTCGCCACGGTGATGAGCAACATCGGCCTCGAGGTGGCGCTGCGCGACAAAGGGGTACGGCTGGTTCGTGTCGCGGTGGGTGACCGTTACGTGGTCGAAGAGATGCGCCGCGGTGGTTATATCCTCGGTGGTGAGCAGTCCGGCCACGTCGTTTGCCTCGATCAGAGCACGACCGGCGACGGTTTGCTCACCGCGCTGCGCGTGCTGGCGTTGATGGCGGGGAAGGGTAAGGCGCTCAGCGAGCTTCGTGCCGTCATGCAGCGCTTTCCGCAGGTGCTGGTCAACATCATCGTCCGTGAGCGCCGCGACCTCGCTGGGGTTCCGGTGATTGCCGACGCGATCGAGAAGGCGAGCCGGGAGCTCGGCGATCGCGGCCGCGTCCTTGTCCGGTACTCAGGCACCGAGCCGCTGGTGCGCGTCATGGTCGAAGGCGACCGACCGCAAGTCGTCGAGCGACTGGTGAACGACATCGCCGAGTCGGTGCGCGCCGAGCTGGCGTGACGGCGGCGGACCTTCTCGCCGTCGGGAGTGTGCGGGAGATTTGATGCTGCTCGTTTCGGCAGCCCAGATGCGCGAGCTCGACCGGCGCACGATCGACCTGGGTACTCCCGGGCACGTGCTCATGGAGCGGGCTGGTGAGGGCGCCTGCGTTGTTCTCCTCGACCTGTTTCCAGCGCTGCGCAGGAAGGGGGCGCGCGTCGTCGTGCTCGCCGGGCAGGGCAACAACGGCGGCGATGGTTTCGTGATCGCTCGCCTGCTGCGCAAGAGCCGCGCGCGGGTCAGTGTCTGGTTGGTCGGGAAGGCGGATGCGGTGAAGGGCGACGCGCGCCGCAATCTGGACGCGTATGGCGGTGCCGTGCGCGAGTTCGACGGAGGCGATACTGGGGATCTCGAGAGGGATCTCGGCGAGGCGACATGCGTCGTCGACGCGCTGCTCGGCACTGGCCTGCGCTCCGAGGTGGGCGGGCCGCAGGCGGCGGCGATTGCGCTCATGAACGGGTGCGGTGCGCCGGTCTTCGCCGTCGACATCCCGTCCGGACTCGACGCCGACACCGGTCGCCCGCGCAGCGCGGCGGTGCGCGCCGCCGCCACCGCGACCTTCGGCTTCGCGAAGTACGGGCAGGTCCTCCATCCCGGCGTCGAGCACTGCGGCAAGCTAAGGGTGGTCGATATCGGTATCGCCGACGCCGCGATCGAAGCGGTAGCGCCGGACGTCGAGCTGTTCGAGGCGAGCGAAGCGGCGCGCCTGCTGCCACAGCGAAGGGCGGACGATCATAAGGGTTCGGCGGGTCATCTGCTGGTGGTGGCTGGGAGTCGTGGCAAGACTGGTGCTGCGGTGTTGTCGACACGAGCGGCGCTGCGGAGCGGGGCCGGGCTGGTCACCCTGGCGACGCCCGAATCGGCGGCGGCGGTTTGTGCGGGCGGTGCTTGGGAGGCGATGACCGAACCCTGGCCGGAACGCGAAGGAGCTGTGCGTTACGACGCCGATCGCCTTGCCGCAGCGGTCGACGGCAAGTCGGCGGTCGCAGTGGGGCCGGGTCTGGGAGCGCATCGATCGGTGCGCGACATCGTGCTCTGGCTGTTGCGCTACTGCACCGCTCCGGTCGTCCTCGATGCTGACGCCCTCAATGTATTGGCGCGCAACCCGCGCCCTCTGCGCCGGGCGGCCTGCGAGCTGGTGCTCACCCCGCACCCGGGCGAGATGGGTCGTCTGGCCGGGATTGATAGCAAAGCGGTCCAGGCCGACCGTGTCGGCGTGGCGCGCCGCTTCGCTACGGAGCATCGCTGTACGGTCGTGTTGAAAGGGGCGCGCACGGTAATCGCCGCCCCCGACGGCTTCGTCTGGATCAATCCGACGGGGAACCCCGGAATGGCCTCCGGCGGCATGGGCGACGCGCTCACCGGCGTCGTCGGGGCGCTTCTCGCACAAGGGCTCGCAGCGCCCGAAGCCGCCCGGCTCGGGGCCTATCTCCACGGCGGCGCGGGCGATCGCGTCGCAACTGGCGGTGCCGTCGGCATGGTGGCCTCGGATCTGATCGAGCGTCTGCCGGAGACGATCGCGAAGCTTGGGGCCGGCGATGGCGGCGCCTGAAGCGATCGAGCTGGTCAGCCGTAGCGAGGAGGAGACGGAGGAAATCGGCCGGGCTCTCGGCGCCGCGCTGCACGCCGGTGCCCGCCTGGGTTTGAGCGGCGAGCTGGGGGCCGGAAAGACCTGTCTGGTTCGTGGCCTCGCGGCCGGGCTCGGGCTCCCACGCGAGATCGTGCGGAGCCCTTCGTTTCCGGTGATTCTGCCCTACGAAGGCGGCCGCCTGCCTCTCTACCATATCGACCTGTTTCGCCAGGGCGACGGCGGCGATGACGTGGAAGAACTGCGCGAATATCTCTACGGCGATGGAGTGGCGGCGGTGGAGTGGTACGAGCGCTTGGCGGAACCGTTGATCGACTACCTCTCGGTCGCGATCACGTTCGTCGGAACCGGCAGCCGGAGCATAGTGGTCGAGCCGCACGGCGTCGGATATGATCGCGCGTTCGAAGTACTAAAGGCCCGGCAGCGCACCGGGAAACAGCCGTGAGAGGTTTGTTGGTTCCATGAAGGTCATCGTCCAGAAGTACGGCGGCACGTCGGTCGGTACGCTCGAGCGCATCCAGGCGGTGGCCGACCGGGTAGCGCGGACCCGTGCGGCCGACGGCGACGCGGTCGTTGCGGTGGTGTCGGCGATGTCGGGCGAGACCAATCGGCTGATCCAGCTTGCCCGCGACCTGGCGCCGCGGCCCGTCGAGCGCGAGCTGGACGTCCTGATGGCGACCGGTGAGCAGGCCTCGGCGGCTCTCCTCGCGATCGCGCTTCAGCAGCGCGGTGTGGCGGCCCGCTCGTTTCTCGGACACCAGATCCGCATCGGCACCGACAGCGCCTTTGGAAGGGCCCGCATCCGCCGCATCGAGATCGACAGTCTGCGCGAGGCCCTGCGCCGCGGCGAGGTGCCGGTGGTGGCCGGCTTTCAGGGTGTGGACGACGACTCCAACATCACCACGCTGGGGCGGGGTGGCAGCGATACGTCGGCGGTCGCGGTCGCGGCGGCGCTCGAAGCCGACGTTTGCGAGATTCTCACCGACGTCGACGGCGTCTACACGACGGATCCGCGTATCTGCCCGGCGGCGCGCAAACTGGCGCGGATCTCCTACGACGAGATGCTCGAGCTGGCGAGCCTCGGCGCGAAGGTGTTGCAGATCCGTTCCGTCGAGGCGGCAAAGCGATACTCGGTACCAGTGCACGTTCGCACGAGCTTCGACGACTCCGCGGGGACGTGGGTCGTACGAGAGGAAGCAGGTATGGAAGACATTCTGGTTTCCGGCGTCGCGCTCGATCGCGACCAGGCGAAGATCACCGTGGAGCGGGTGCCCGACAAGCCGGGTCTGGCTTCGAAGCTGCTCGGGCCGGTGGCCAGCGCGGGGATCGTCGTCGACATGATCATTCAGAATGCCAGCCATGGCGGCGACACCGATATGACGTTCACCGTCCCCCTGGCGGACTTTGACCGCGCGCTGCCGATGGTCCAGAAGACAGCGGCCGAGATCGGCGCGGCGGGCGTCGTCTCCGATTCCAACGTCGTCAAGGTTTCCGTGGTGGGACTCGGGATGCGCAGCCATGCCGGCGTCGCGGCACGGATGTTCGATGTGCTGGCCCGTGAGAACATCAACATCCAGATGATCTCCACCTCGGAGATCAAGATCTCGGTCGTGCTCGACGCCAAGTACGGTGAGCTCGCGGTGCGCGAGTTGCACCGCGCCTTCGTCGAGGAAGTAGACGGAACGGGCGGCCATGGCTGACCTCGTCCAGATCTACGACACGACGCTGCGCGACGGATGCCAGGCCGAGGACGTAGCGCTCACTCTCGAGGACAAGCTGCGCATCACCGAGCGCCTCGACGGGATGGGGATTCGCTACGTCGAGGGCGGCTGGCCGGGATCCAACCCGCGCGATGAGGCGTACTTCGAGGAAGTGCGGAAGCTGTCGCTCAAGCAGATCCGCGTCGCCGCGTTCGGCTCGACGCGCCGCGCCGGAACCCGCGCGGCCGACGACCGCAACCTCGCCAAGCTGCTGCGCTCGCAGACGCCGGTGGTCACGATCTTCGGAAAGACCTGGGACCTGCACGTGCGCGACGATCTGCGCATCCCGTTGAACGAGAACCTCGAGCTGATCCACGACACCGTGCGCTACCTGAAGAAACACGCCGACGAAGTGATCTTCGACGCCGAGCATTTCTTCGATGGGTACCACCACAATCCCAAGTACGCCCTCGAATGCGTGCGCAGCGCCGCCGATGCCGGAGCCGATCTGCTGTGTCTTTGCGAAACCAACGGCGGCCGGCTGCCGCACGAAGTGGCGGCGGGGGTGGATGCGGTCGCGGCGGCGACGGGCGCGCGCATCGGCATCCATTGCCACAACGACTCCGAGCTCGCGGTGGCCAACAGCTTGATCGCCGTTCAGCACGGCGCGCGACAAGTGCAGGGAACCATCAACGGCTTCGGCGAGCGCTGCGGCAATGCGAACCTCTGCTCGATCATCGCCAACCTGCAGCTCAAGCTGGGCTACCGGGTACTGACGGCGGATCAGTTGAAGGGCCTGCAAGAGCTGTCGCAGTTCGTGTACGAGCTCGCCAACCTCGAGCCGTACAAGCGCCAGCCGTTCGTCGGTCAGAGTGCGTTTGCCCACAAAGGCGGCGTGCACGTAGCCGCCGTGCAGCGCAACGCCCGAACCTATGAGCACATCGACCCGGAATTGGTGGGCAACCGGCAGCGGGTGCTGGTCTCGGATCTGTCGGGCCGCGCCAATCTGATCTACAAGGCGAAGCAGTTTGGTATCAATTTGGACGGCCTCGATTCTCACGTCCGGCGCCTGGTTGAGGAGGTCAAAGAGCTCGAGCACCGCGGCTATCAGTTCGAGGGCGCGGAAGCGTCGCTCGAGTTGCGTATGCAGCGGGTGCTGGGCGAGGTGCCGAGTTTCTTCGAGCTCGTCCAATTCCGCGTCGTCGACGAAAAGGGTTACATGCGCCGTGTCTTCAAGGACGATGGCAGCTTCGACGTGCGCACGGACGAGGTCTTCGATCACGACCCGGCCAGCGCATGGGCAGCCGTCATGCTCGCCGGGCCGGACGGCAAGGTCGAGCACACCGCGGCCGAGGGCAACGGACCGGTCAATGCGCTGGACAAAGCGCTGCGCCGCGGCCTGGTCCGGTTCTACCCAAGCGTCGAAGAAGTGGAGCTGCGCGACTACAAGGTGCGCGTGCTCGGCGGCGAGCGCGGCAGCGCATCCTTGGTGCGGGTGCTGATCGAGTTCAGCGACGGCGAAGAGCGATGGGGTACCGTCGGCGTCTCGCTCAACGTCATCGAGGCGAGCTGGCAGGCCTTGGTCGACAGCTTCGAGTACAAGCTTTACCGCGATCTTCGAAGAAAGAAGGCTAAGAAGACTCGGCGCAGCGGCCCCTCGAAGGTGAGAAGGGTGGCGGCCTCTCGCTAGCGCGCTGACGGCTGATTGCCCAACCGTCCCGGCTTTTCGGCCGGGGGGGCAGCCGCTATGGTTCCCCGGCCATGATCTACCTCGACCACAACGCCACGGCGCCGCTGGCGGAGGCGTCGCGCGAGGCGATGCTGGACGCGCTGGATCTGTTCGGCAACCCGTCGAGCGCCTATGCCGGTGGACGGGCCGCGCGCGCGGCTCTCGAATCGGCGCGGCGCACGATCGCCGACTGCGCGGCGGTCGAGCCGCGTGAGATCTTCTTTACGTCCGGTGGCACCGAGAGCAACAACGCCGCGATCTTCGGATCCGTCGACCCAGTGGGCGGATACGGAGTGGCGGTCGCGCCGATCGAGCATTCCTCGGTCGTCGAAGCGGCGCGAGAGCTCGAACGGCGCGGCGCCGCAATGGTGTGGCTGGCGACGGACAGGCACGGACGGATCGATCCGTCGGCGGTGGCGACTTCGATCGGTGCCCGGACCGCGCTGGTGTCGGTCGGCTGGGCCAACAACGAAATCGGCACCGTACAGGATGTCGACGCCATTGCCGCGATCTGCCGAGAGCGGAAGGTCCCCCTGCACTGCGACGCGGTACAGGGCTTCGGCAGGATCTCTTGCCGATTGCCCGACGCCGATCTGACTTCGATCACAGCTCACAAGATTGGCGGGCCCAAGGGCATCGGAGCGCTCGTGCGGCGGGGCAAGACGCGCTTGCGGCCGCTGCTGTTCGGCGGGGCGCAGGAGCGCGGCGTTCGTCCCGGTACGGAAAACGTCGCCGCGGCGTGTGGCTTCGCCGCGGCGGTCGCGCTTGCCGAGTCGCGCGGCCGATGGGCCGAGGATCTGCGCGAACGGCTATGGCGCGGCATCGCGGAGATCCGCGGGGCGACGCGCTACAGTCCCGCGGAGGGATGCCTGCCCAACACGTTGCTCGCCGGTTTCGCGGGGCTGCGCGGCGAGTCGGTGGTGGCTGCGCTCGACCTCGAGCGCGTCGCGGTTTCGGTGGGGTCAGCTTGCTCCGCTGGGTCGGGCGAGCCGTCGCATGTGTTGCGTGCTCTCGGTCACGACGACGAGAGCTCGCGCGGTGGCGTTCGCTTCAGCACCGGATACACGACGACGGCGGCGGAGATCGACCGCGCGGTGGCGATCGTCCATAAGGTCGTCGATCGCATGCGTTCGGTCGATCGGCTTGGCCAGGCGGAGGCGCGGCGATGATCGGGCGAGGGCGCGTCGTGGTCGGCATGAGCGGTGGCGTCGACAGCTCGCTGTCGGCGGCGCTGCTCGTCGAGCAGGGCTACGACGTCGTCGGAGTCGCGATGCGACTGTGGGAGGGCGAGACGGAGAGCGGCTGCTGCTCGCTCGACGATTTCCTGGACGCCCGCCTGGTTGCCGAGCGGTTGGGCATTCCGTTCTACGTAATGGATTTCCGCGACGAGTTTCGCGCCGCCGTCGTCGACAACTTCGTCGACGAGTATCGCCGCGGACGGACGCCGAATCCCTGCGTGCGTTGCAATCATTCGGTGAAGTTCGCCGCATTCTGGAACCGCGCCCGCGAGCTCGACGCGCAGTGGATCGCGACCGGGCACTACGCGAGGCGCGTCGATGGCCCCGATGGGGCCGAGCTGTTGCGCGGCGTCGACCCGGAGAAGGACCAGTCCTATTTCCTTTTTTCCATGGGACGCGCGGCGCTGGCGCGGACACTGTTTCCGGTAGGCCACATGACCAAGAGCGCGGTGCGCAGCGCGGCGGCACAGCGATCTCTGCCGGTCGCGAGCAAGCCGGACAGCCAGGAGATCTGCTTCGCACCGCGCGGTACGCACGCCGCCTTCGTCGAAGCGCACAGCGCGCGGCGGCCGCCCAGCGGCGCGGTGATCGACGAGACGGGGCGCGAGATCGGCAGTCACGAGGGCGTGCATCGCTTCACCATCGGCCAGCGGCGAGGCCTCGGCATCGCCGCTGAGCGGCCGCTCTACGTCACCGCCATCGATGCCGAGCGAGCCACCGTTCAGGTCGGCGCGGATGCGGACGTCCGCAGCCGCGGGCTGGTTGCCCGCAACTGCTCATGGCTGGCTGAACCGCCTCGCTTGGGAGCCCATCTGGCGGTGAAAATCCGGTCGAGATTCGCGCCACAACCGGCCAGAATCACGGAAGTTTCCCACGCCAGCTTCGAGATCGAGTCGGCCGCCCTGCGAGCCGTGGCTCCGGGACAGGCGGCGGTTCTGTACGATGGCGACCGCGTTCTGGGCGGCGGGTGGATCGAGCGTTCGCTACCGGTCGCCCAACCGTGTGCGGCGGAGGTCGGATGACCTTGCGCGCTCTGGGCACGCGAGAGCCGGGAGTCGGGGCCGCGCTGCTCGACGGCGCAGCCGATGGCGGACAGCCTCCGACTCTCGAACTGCGCGTTGCTTTCGCGACTCTCGGCTGCAAGGTGAACCAGTACGACACGGCGGCGATGCAGACGTTTCTCGCCGCTCACGGTTGTCGGGTGGTGGGCTTCGACGATGGTGTCGGGGCCGATGTGTACGTGGTGAATACGTGTACGGTCACCGACCGAGCCGACGCGGAGAGCCGGCGCCTTGCGAGGCGGGCGCGCCGCCGCAACCCGGCCGCGCGCGTCGTCGTCACCGGTTGTTATGCGCAGACCAGTCCGCAGCAGGCCGCGGCCGTCGAAGGGGTCGACTACGTCGTCGGAATTGGACGATTGCCGGACATCTTGCGCGCCGTGCGGGGCCAGGTTCTCCCCGGCGAAGGGCGAGTCTTGGTCGATGACCTGCGCAAGGAGACCGAGGTGCGCACTCTCGGTGCCGAGGTATTCCCTGGCCAGACGCGTGCGTTCCTGAAGGTGCAAGAAGGTTGCGACCTGTTCTGCACCTTCTGCATCGTGCCGTTCTCGCGCGGCAGGAGCCGCAGCGTCGAGCCGCGCCGGGTCTTGGCGGAGATGGAGCGGCTGGCGGCGCGGGGGTTCCGTGAAGTGGTATTGACGGGAGTGCACCTGGGCGGATACGGGCGCGACCTCGAACCGCGGCTCGATCTTGCTGATCTCGTCGAGATGATCGCGACTCGTTCGCCGATCGAGCGCCTGCGTCTGTCGTCGATCGATCCACCCGAGATGACAGCGCGGTTGTTGCGCATCGTCGCCGACAGCGAGGTGATCTGTCCTCATTTCCACATGCCGGTGCAGGCGGCGTCCGATCCGGTGCTGCACCGCATGCGCCGCCAGTACGATGTCGCGCAGCTCGCCGACACTGTCGAAGCGATCGCCACGACATTGCCCGGCTGCGGCCTCGGCACGGATGTCATCGCCGGCTTTCCCGGTGAGAGCGAAGCGGACTTCGAAGCCGGCCTGGAGCGGCTGGCGGCGATGCCGTTTACCTACTTCCACGTCTTTCCGTATTCGAAGCGCCGCGGCACGACGGCGGCCAAGGCAAAGGACGCATTGCCGCGCGAAGTGGTGCTGGAGCGTGCCCGTCAGCTGCGCGAGCTCGGCGAACGCAAGCGTGACGAGTTTCACCGCGCCAACATCGGGCGTTCGCTTTCGGTGTTGGTAGAGAACCGGCGCGATGGTGAGAGCGATTCCCTGGTCGGATATGACCGCGCGTATCTGCGCGTCGAGCTCGCGGGTGGCGACGAATGGAAGAACCGCGTCGTCGAGGTGCGCTCGGTCGACTATTGCAACGGCCGACTGCGCGCCGAGCTGCAACCGTGAAGCCGCGGGGGCAAGGGGTAGCGCCGGACGTCGACGGGGCCGGTGGTGCCGAGCTGGAGATCGCGCTCGGCTATCGCTTCACGGATCTGTCGCTCCTCGAGGCGGCGCTGGCGCATTCGTCGTCTCTGCCGCGCGGCATTGTCCGCTCCAGCGAGCAACTCGAGTTTCTCGGCGACGCGGTGCTGGATCTCGCCATCGCCGACCTTCTGCTGTCGGCGTTCCCAGAGCAGCCCGAAGGCGTCCTTTCCAAATGCCGAGCGCGTATCGTCTGCACGGCTTCCCTGGCGGCGAAGGCACGACAGCTCGGCATTGGCGGAGCACTGCGTCTTGGGCGCGGCGAGGAACGGAGCGGCGGTCGCGACAAAGATTCGATTCTAGCCGCGGCCTACGAATCGGTAATCGGCGCGATCTATCGCGATGCCGGGTTCTTCCGCACCAAAGCCGTCATCCGGCGTCATTTCCGCGTCGAGATCTCCGCTACCGACGTGCTCGAGACGCGCGACTGGAAGACCCTGCTGCAGGAGCGAACGCAGGCGCGGTACCGGGTTCTGCCCGAGTATCGCCTGGTGGCAGAGGACGGACCCGCGCACGCGCGCCGCTTCTGCTGCGAGGTCTGGGTGGGCGGCGAGTTGCTCGCTGCTGGCGCCGGAACGAGCAAGCGAGAGGCGGAACAGGACGCGGCGGCGCGCGCCCTGCTCGAGGATCGGTGAGGTTTGCGGCGTAATCAGATGCGCGAGGAGCGGAGTGCCTGGGCGCTCCGCTCCTCGCTGGTTCAATCCGCGACCTTCAATTCGACGCGCCGATTGCGGGCGCGGCCGTCGGCCGTCTCGTTTGTGGCGACCGGCTCCGATTTGCCCATGCCGACGACGGTCAGTCGCTCCGGGGCGATGCCGCGATTGACGAGATAGCGGAAGACCGCCTCGCCGCGTGCGACCGACAGTCGCTGGTTGTACTCCGCGCTGCCGATCGCGTCGGTGTGACCGACGACGGTCACCTGAACGTTGGTATTGGATGCGAGCTGGTTGACCGCTTCGTCGAGGACCGGCGCCGAGTCGGCGCGAATCTCGCTCGAGTCGAAATCGAAGTTGATGCCGCGCAGGACGATGCGCCGTGTCACCTCCGGCATCTCGGGTTCGGGGGTCGGCTCCGGCGTCGGCTCGGGCGTCGGCGGTGGCGGCGGAATCACGGGCACGGGAGTGGGATCGAGGAAGACGTGTCCCGCGACACCGCAGACGACGGCGCCGATGGCGGCGCCCACGAGCGCGCCCTGCCAGTAGTTGCCATCGTCGCAATCCTCGAAGTCGGTCCCCTCGATGCGGTTGCAACCGCGGCGCGCTTCCTGGATGCCGACACCGGTGCCGGCGCCGACCAGTGTGCAGATGGCGGCGGGGATCCAGGTTCCCTTGCCGACAGGTTTGTTCCACGACGGCTCCTGGATGGCACTGCAACCGAGCTGGACGGAGAGCGCAGTTGCGAGGATTGAGGTCGCCAGTCGTTTCATAGGGAAGATTCGCCTCCTTGGCGCCCGGAGTTGGGCCGGTTCAGGGAAGGGACGGCGCAGGGCACGGTCCGGTTGCGGGCTCCGACCTTGTATGCCCGCCGGACGCGAGGCGTCAAGCGCGCTTTGTCGACGCGGCATCTCGGATTTCAAAGTGTTTTCCGTGGTAATGCGAAGTGATACGAGGCGCGTTCTCCGCACTCACTCTGCCCTGATCGATAGACGTCCGGGCCGACCCAAAGAGAGAGCCTGGCGAAGCGAAAGCCTGCCCACACGCGTCTTCGGGGTTGATTCGCTTCCATTCGGCTGACAGAAAGACCGGATGGCTTCTGACGGTAGCAGCGCGCCGTTTCCCAAACGCGTCTGGACGCAGTGGCGGCGCGCCGCCCATTCGATCGGGGTGGTGCAGACCCGATTCTTGATGCTCCTCATCTACGTCACGGTGGTGGTGCCGACCGGCGTTTTGATGAAGTTCTCCAGCGACCCTCTCCATCTGAAGAAGCCCGAGCAGACGAACTGCCAGCCCGCGCGCCAGGACGAGCGCAATCTCGAAAACGCTCGGCGTCAGTTCTGATCTACCCTCCCGGGAAGGGGATACGATGAGCTCGGGGCCATCGGACGACCAGGGGAGGATTGGCGCCGTGCCCGCCGGGCATCGTTCGGGATTCGTGGCGATCTTCGGACGTCCGAATGCCGGCAAGTCGACGTTGCTCAACCGCATCCTCGGCCAGAAGATCGCGATCGTCACGCCGAAGCCGCAGACCACGCGCCGGCGCCTGCTCGGAATCAGGACGACCGACGACTGTCAGATGATGTTCATCGACACGCCCGGCTACCACCGCGCCTCGGGAATGCTCAATCAGAGGTTGGTAGATAACGCCCTGCGCGCCTTGCCGGATGCCGACGTCGTGCTCTGGGTCTTCGACGCCGAACGCGGCTTGGACGATCTGGAGCAGGAGATCGCCAAGCGATTGCCGGCCGGCCGCGGCGTCGTCATTGCTCTCAACAAGATCGACGCCGTGCGCAAGGACAGCCTGCTGCCGTTGATCGAGCAGACGTCGCGCTTGGCGCCCGGTGCGGCCGTGGTGCCGGTCAGTGCCCTGACCGGCGACGGCATTGCCCCATTGCTCGAGGCAGTGCGTGAATCGTTGCCGGAAGGACCGCGCTACTACGCCGGCGACACCCTGACTGACGAGAGCGAACGCGCCCTGGCGGCGGAGTTCATCCGAGAGAAGGCGATGTTGCGCACCCGACAGGAGATCCCCTACTCGGTGGCGGTAACGGTCGATGCCTTCGAGGAGCAGCCGGCTCGCAAGCTGGCCGTCATCAAGGCGACGATCCACGTCGAACGCGAGTCGCAGAAGGGAATCCTCATCGGGCGCGGCGGCCAGACCTTGAAGGGGATCGGTGCCAGCGCGCGGCGCGACATCGAGAAGCTGCTCGGCATTCGCGTGTTTCTCGAGCTGTTCGTGCGCGTGCAGCGCGACTGGACGAAGCGACCGCAGGTGATGGACGAGTTCGGTGTCTGAATCGCGAGATCGTGGCGCGGGTCGAGGCAGGAAGCGATCCGTGCGCACCGCGGTCAGCGCCGAACGGGTGCAGCGGGACGAGGCGCTCCCGAGCGCGGAGGACTTCGCCCGCCTGCCCGTGGTGGCGTTGGTCGGTCGGCCGAACACCGGGAAGTCGACGCTGTTCAACCGCCTCACGCGCACGCGCCGCGCGCTGGTCGCGCCGCAGCCGGGAGTGACCCGCGATCGCAACGTCGGCACCGTAGACAGCTCGGGCCGCCGATTCCTCCTTTTCGACACCGGCGGCTTCGAGGAGTCGGAAGACGAAGAGATCGGCAGAGCGGTGCGGGGGCAGGCGGTGATGGCGGCTGAACAGGCCGACGTGGTCGTGGCGCTGGTCGACGGCCGCGCCGGCCTGGCAGCCCTGGATCGCGCGCTCCTCGATCGGCTGCGCTCACTCGATCGGCCTCTGCTGCTCGCCGTCAACAAGATCGACAGGGACCAGCACGAGTCGTTGGCGGCCGAGTTCTACTCGCTCGGCGCCGAGCGGGTGTACCCCATTTCCGCCGAGCACGGCCGTGGCATCGACGAGCTGATGGACGATGTGGTGGCGCAGCTTCCCGAGCGCGACGACGCGCCCGCAGAGCATGAAATCGCCGCGGATGCGGAGCGCATCGCGGTCGCGGTGATCGGCCGGCCCAACGTCGGCAAATCCTCGCTGGTGAATCGCCTCGTCGGTTACGAGCGATCGATCGTGACGAATATTCCCGGCACTACCCGCGATCCACTCGATACGCCGATCAGCCGCGAGGGCCGCGAGTATCTATTGGTCGATACCGCTGGCATCCGGCGGCGGCCGCGCGTCCAGCAGCACCTCGAACGAGCCAGCGTGGTGCGCGCGTTCCGAGCGTTGGAACGGGCGCACGTTGGCGTCATGGTGATCGATGCTATCGAAGGTCTGACGGAGCAGGACGCGCGCGTCGCCGGGTACGCCTGGGAACGCGGTCGCGGACTCGTAGTGGTCGTCAATAAGTGGGATGCCGTGCAGCGCGGCGAACGCGACCGGCATTCGTTCGCAAAGCGGGCCGAGGAGCGCTTCCCGAGTCTTGCCGTGGTGCCGATGCTGTTCATGTCGGCACTGACCGGCCGCGGCGTCGACAAGATCTGGGAAGTGATCGACGAGGTGGCCGCATCGCACCGATTGCGCATGCCGACGCCGGAGCTCAACCGCGTCGTTCAGGACGCCGTGCGCCGTCAGGCGCCGCCGGCGCAGAGAGGCCGGCGCCCACGATTGCTCTACGCGGTGCAGACGGCGACGGCTCCACCGACGGTGACGATCTTCGGCACGTCTGCCGAGCGGGTTCCCGAGGCATATCGCCGCTACCTCCTGAACCAACTCCGCGAGGTCTTTCCGCTGCGCGGCACGCCGCTGCGCCTGTCCTTCCGGGCCCGCGAGCGCAAATCGGATGATGGAACGCGCCCGACGCCGCGGCAACGCGGTCGCAAGCGCCGATGAGCAGCCGTCGACCGCTGGTTGGGTCGTGATGTCGTGGATGCGAATCCGTGTTGGAATGATGTTGCGCACCTCGCTAGCGTAGCTGGTCGATGCGTCTGAACGTCATATTCTTGGGAGTGGTGATAGCCTCGTCAGCTTCGGCTCGAACGGTTGGCGAACCGATGCTGATGCGCGACATCAACGTCGCTCGTCTGACAGAGTCTTCGGATCCGCGCTCGTTTACCCAGGCGGATGACACGACGTACTTCGTCGCGTCGATCGATGGAGACGAGCTGTGGCGGAGCGATGGCACGGCCGAGGGCACCGAAGTCGTCCTCGATGCAGGAGTCGCCGACGGCATCGGGGCGGCGGTGGTCCTCGACAGTCTTTTGATTTTTCATGCCTGCGAAAACGAAACCGGTTGCGAGCTCTGGCGCAGTGACGGTACCAGCGCCGGCACTGGCCTTCTGCGCGATCTGTTTCCAGGCCCGTTGAGCTCTTCGCCCGCCTCCTTCACCGTCAGTGGCGACCTCGTCTATTTCTCGGCAGAGGACGACGGCGGTCGCGAGCTGTGGGTAAGCGACGGCACGAGCGACGGAACCGAACGCGCAGTCGATCTGGCACCGGGTCCATCGAGCTCGTCGCCGAGCTCGCTCGTCGCTTTCGACGGAGGTGTCATGTTCGTCGCGGCGACGGCGGAAACCGGCGCCGAGCCATGGTACAGCGACGGAACAGCGACCGGCACCCGGTTGGTGCTCGATGTCACGCCCGGCTTGGTGGGCTCCGCGGCGGCCGGTCTCGTGGTCGTCGGCGAGCGGGTGTTCTTTGCGGCTGACGACGGCGTCCTCGGTGCCGAGCTCTGGGCGACGGACGGCAGCGAAGCTGGCACCCGGGTCGTCGCGGACATTCGACCTGGCGACATCGGATCGGAGCCGCTATCGCTGACCCGCGTCGGCACGCGGCTCTTCTTCACCGCCGACGATGGCTCGCACGGCGAGGAGCTATGGGTGAGCGACGGAAGCGAAGAGGGGACGCGGCTCGTCCTCGATCTGGTGCCGGGTGACGCCGGGTCCGTTCCGCTTTTCTTGACGGCGACCGCGGGGGCGGTGGTGTTCAGCGCTTTCGACGACGAGCACGGCCGCGAGCCGTGGCGCAGTGATGGCAACGAGGACGGCACGGAGTTACTGGGCGACCTGCAGCCCGGTGCGACGGGATCTTTGCCCGCGGGCTTCACGCCGTTTGGTAATGGCCTGTTGTTTGCCGCCACCACCGAGACCGAGGGCCGCGAACCGTGGACGACCGACGGCACCGCTGCCGGTACGGGCATGTTGGCCGACATTTATGTCGGCGCGGAGGACTCATCACCCACGAACTTCCACTCTCGCGGTGAAGTCGTGCTTTTTCGCGCCGACGACGGCGTGACGGGAGCCGAGCTGTGGCGCAGCGATGGCCTCAATCCGGGCACGAGGTTGCTCCGCAACCTCGAGGCGGATGACACGCCGGCTGGATCGTTTCCTTCATCGCTTACGCGGATCGGGGATCGGCTGTTCTTCGCCGCAAGCGACGGCATCGCTGGACGCGAGCTGTGGACCAGCGACGGCAGCGAGGCGGGGACCGGCATGGTCATCGACCTCAATCCAAGCGGCAGCGCCTTTTCTGGCTTCGTCACGTTCGCCCGCTTCGAGGGTGGCGCGCTGTTCGCCGCTGATGACGGCGTCCAGGGCACGGAGCTGTGGTTCAGCGACGGCACTGACGGTGGGACCACGCCGGTCGCCGACGTCTGGCCTGGCGCGGCAGGCTCGAGTCCCGAAAACCTCCTCGTGCACCGCAACGTACTCTACTTCACCGCCGACGACGGCGAGTCGGGCATCGAGATGTGGCGCAGCGACGGCACTGCGGACGGGACCTCGCGCCTGCGAGATCTCAGGCCCGGTCCGGTGGGCTCATTTCCGCTGTTTCCCGTCAGCGTCGGCGACCAGTTGTTCTTCATCGCCGACGACGGCGAGGTTGGCCTGGAGCTCTATGTCAGCGACGGAACGGAGAGCGGCACCCGACTCGTGACGGACCTCAACCCTGAGGGCCATGCGTTTCCGGTGCCGGGGTTTCTCTTCTTTACGGTGCTCGACGAGCAATTGATCTTTGGAGCCGATGACGGCGAGCATGGCACCGAGCTGTGGATCAGCGACGGGACCGCCGCCGGGACGACGATGATCCGCGATATCTTCGCCGGCCCGCAGAGCTCGTCGCCGTCGTTCCTGCGCAACGTCGACGGTCGGCTCTACTTCACCGCCGACGACGGCATTCGCGACGAGGAGCTCTGGGTCAGCGACGGCACGCAGCAGGGGACGCGCCGCGTTGCCGACATCAACCCGTTCGGCGACGCGTTTGGTTTCTTCACGTTCTTCTTCTCGTTCGCCAACGTCGATCGCACTCTCTATTTCGCCGCGCAGAACGGCGAGCTGGGTGTCGAGCTGTGGCGCAGCAATGGTACGACGGGCGGTACGGCTCTGGTGGCCGATCTCAACCCGGGTGCGCCGGGATCGTTCCCTGCGTTCCTGACGCCGAGCAGTGGGAGCTCCTTTCTATTCCAGGCGTGCACGCCGACCAGCGGCTGCGAGCCGTGGGAGAGCGATGGCACGGCCGGCGGCACGCGGGCGGTCGGTGATCTCGCCGCGACCAGCTCGTCTTCGAGCCCAAGTGACTTTACGCTGATCGGGCCGCGCGTCTTCTTCGTTGCTGCGGGTGACGACGTCGGAACCGAGCTGTGGTCGATCGCGCGTGAGTATTGTCCGGGCGACTGCGGCGGCGACGGACGCGTCTCGATCAACGAGCTGATCCTCGCGGTCAACTACGCCCTCGACGGCGGCGCGCTCGACCGCTGCTTCGACGCTGACGGCAACGGCGATGGCAACATCGCGATCAACGAGTTGATCCGCGCCGTCAACAGCGCCCTGGACGGCTGCTGAGCATCTCGCCGCAAGCCTGTTGGCGGGTCAGAGTCCCTGATTCTTGTAGCGGGCGGCATTCAGAACGTAATTGTCGGCTGACGTTGCCAGGCTGGCGATCTCGTCCTCGCGCAGTGGTCGCACCACCTTGGCAGGGTGGCCGAGAACCAGCGATCGCGGCGGCACTACGGTGCCGGGAGCGAGCAGGGCGCCGGCGCCGATGAGGGCCTGGTCGCCGATCTCGCAGCGGTCGAGGACGATCGCACCGATGCCGACCAGCGCTCCGTTGCCGATCACGCAGCCGTGCAGGACCACGCCGTGGCCGACCGTGACGCCGTCACCGATGACGGTGCCGTGGCGCCCACCGGTCACGTGCACCGTTGAGTTGTCTTGAATGCTGGTGCGCGCGCCAATGCGGATATGGTGCACATCTGCGCGCAGCACCGTGTTGAACCAGACGCTGCTCTGTGGACCGATGAAAACGTCGCCGATGACCTGAGCGCTCGCCTGGATGTAAGCAGTGTCGTCGATTCGGGGCGTGATGCCGTCGAGGGTGATGATCACCGCGGCACGATACGTGGCGAACCGCCGAGCGAACAAGGGTGACGACGCATTCGGATCCAGCGCGATTCAAGCGAACTCCCTCGTCCGGTGGAGAAGGCTGAGAGTTCGCGGATCCACAATATGTAGTGTGTCGCAGGGGTAGGTTGCCAAACCGGTAGCGGTTTAGTAAGTAGCCGCATGGTTGACCCCAACCCGGTCGCAGCGCTTCCGAATCGCGAGTTTGGAGTGTGCGCGACCAGCGCAAGCCGATTGATCGCCTCGTCGGTGGTGACGGCGCCCGCGGCTCGGCGTTACGCGCTTTGCGTCGCATATCTGCAGCAGACCGCCTCGCCCATCCGCGAGTACGGCGCCGGTTTAGGAGGAACGCATGTTTACTTACGACATGCCTGACGGCTACACGTTTGACGACGTTCTGCTCCTGCCTGGAGCTTCCAATTTCCTGCCTAGCGATGCGGATGTAGCAACGCGTTTGTCGCGCAACGTGTCGCTCAACATCCCGCTCGTTTCGGCGGCGATGGACACGGTCACCGAATCTGCGATGGCCATCGCCATGGCTCAGGAGGGCGGGATTGGCGTAATCCACCGCAACCTTTCGATCGAGCAGCAGGCTCTCGAAGTCGCCAAGGTGAAGAAGTCGGAGAGCGGCCTGATTCTCGATCCGGTGACGGTGCATCCTGATCAGAAGATTTCCGAGGCCTTGGAGATCATGCAGCGCTATCGGATCTCGGGGCTACCGGTCGCGGTCGACGGCCGCGCAGTCGGGATCCTGACCAACCGGGATCTGCGTTTCGAGAAGCGGCTGGACCGCACCGTCGCCGAGGTCATGACCGGTGGCGACGACCTGATCACCGGCCGGCCGGGCATCGGCCTCGAGGAAGCCAAAGAGGTTCTGCACGACAACCGCATCGAGAAGCTTCTGATCGTCGACTCCGACGGGCGCCTCGAAGGTTTGATCACGGTGAAGGACATCGAGAAGGCCGCGGCGTTCCCGGCCGCCTGCAAGGACGAATGGGGCCGGCTGCGAGTCGCGGGCGCCATTGGTACCGGGCCCGATCGCCTCGAGCGCGCCGCGGCGCTGATCGCAGCGGGCGCCGACGTGTTGGTGATCGACACGGCTCACGGCCATTCCCAGAACGTGATCGACACGGTGCGCGACGTGAAGCGCGCGCATTCGAACATCGACGTGGTCGCGGGCAATGTCGCGACGGATGAAGGTGCGCGCGCCCTCGCCGACGCCGGCGCCGACGCGCTGAAGGTCGGTATGGGGCCTGCGTCGATCTGCACGACGAGGGTTGTGTCCGGCGTCGGCGTGCCGCAGCTCACCGCGGTCGCGGCGGCAGCGACGATCGGCCGCAAGTACGGCATCCCGGTGATTGCCGACGGGGGCATCAAGTTCTCGGGCGACATCCCCAAGGCGCTCGCGGCCGGTGCCGATTCGGTGATGATCGGCGGTCTCTTCGCCGGCACCGAGGAGAGTCCGGGCGAGACGATTCTGTACCAGGGGCGGACCTACAAGCTCTATCGCGGCATGGGTTCGCTCGAGGCAATGCGCGAACGCGAGGGTAGTCGCAATCGCTACGGGCAGGACGACGGGCTCGACCAGATGAAGCTGGTGCCCGAAGGCATCGAAGGGCGGGTCCCCCACAAGGGGCCGCTGACGTACATCGTGGCCCAACTGGTAGGGGGCCTGCGCGCCGGCATGGGGTATTGCGGTTGCCGCACTATCCCCGGTCTGCACGACGATGCGCGGTTCATGCGTGTCACCCACGCGTCGCTGCAGGAGAGCCACGTGCACGACGTGTTCATTGCAAAGGAAGCTCCCAACTACCGCCGCGAAACTTGAGACCACCGATCCGTAGTCGCTCCGCGTTGTCGTGCCTCGGTGGTGAGGCCAGTTCTCACATGATTCTCATTCTCGACTTTGGCTCGCAGTACACACAGTTGATCGCGCGGCGGGTGCGCGAGGCGCACGTGTACTGCGAGATTCATCCATTCAACCTACCGCTCGAGCGGATCCGCGCCATGCGGCCCAAAGGCATCATCCTCTCGGGTGGGCCGGCCAGCGTGTATGCCGCCGACGCACCGCTGCCGGACCCGGCGGTGGCCGAGCTCGGCGTACCGGTGCTGGGTATCTGCTACGGCATGGGCGTGCTGGTGCAGAACGACGGCGGTACCATGGCGCGTTCGAGCCACCGCGAGTTCGGTCCGGCCGAGTTGGTGATCGACGAGACCTCGAGTTTGTTCGCGGGCTTCAGCGCCGGCGAAAAGACCGGCGTTTGGATGAGCCACGGCGACCGCCTCGAGGCGATGCCACCGGGCTGGCGTGTGCTGGCGCACAGTGAGAATTCACCGGTCGCCGCGTGTTGCGATGCGTCCGGCCGGCTATTTGCGATCCAATTTCACCCCGAGGTGGTGCACACGCCGCGCGGTCGCGAGATCCTCGAGAACTTCGTCTTCCATATGTGTCACGCGCGGGCGGACTGGACGATGGAGAACTTCATCGAGCGCGAGTGTGAGTCGGTGCGCGCCCGCGTCGGCGACGCCGGTGTCGTTTGTGGACTGAGCGGTGGCGTCGATTCGACGGTGACGGCGGCCTTGTTGCATCGTGCGATCGGCGATCAGCTCACTTGCATCTTCGTCGACAACGGCGTGCTGCGGCGAGACGAAGCCGGTACGGTCATGCGGGTTCTCGGCGACGCCATGAGCTGTCGCATCAAGGCTGTCGACGCGAGCCGCCTGTTTCTGGATCGTTTGGCGGGAATCGAGGACCCCGAGAAGAAGCGCAAGACGATTGGAGTCACGTTCATCGATGTCTTCGAGGCGGAGGCCAAGAAACTGCAGGGGGTGCGCTTTCTCGCCCAGGGGACCCTCTATCCCGATGTGATCGAGTCGGTGTCGTTCAAGGGGCCGTCGGCGACCATCAAGTCTCACCACAACGTCGGCGGCTTGCCGGAGCGGATGAACCTCGAGCTGATCGAGCCGTTGCGCGAGCTGTTCAAGGACGAGGTGCGGGATCTCGGGATGGCTCTCGGGCTTCCCAAGGATGTCATCGGGCGCCATCCGTTTCCGGGCCCGGGGCTCGCTATCCGAATCCTCGGCGCGGTTACCGCCGAGCGCGTCGCGTTGGTGCAGGCTGCCGATGCGATCCTGCATGAAGAAGTGCGAAGCGCTGGCTGGTACGACAAGGTGTGGCAGATGTTCGCGGTGCTGTTGCCGGTCAACACCGTCGGTGTCATGGGCGATGAGCGCACCTACGAAAGTGTCGTGGCCATTCGCGCCGTCGACAGCGTCGACGGCATGACGGCGGACTGGTCGCGCCTGCCGAGCGAGTTGCTCGCGCGCATCTCGAGCCGCATCATCAACGAAGTGAAAGGAGTGAACCGGGTGGTCTACGACATCTCGTCAAAGCCGCCCGCCACCATCGAGTGGGAGTAGGTTGCGGGTCGGGCGGATGGGAGGCCGGCTCCTCCCGACGTTGAGACGCGTGGGTGGTTGGATCGGTCGAGCAGGAGGGGAAGAGCATGACGGGGTGTGGTCGGGTTGTGGGTGAACGGCAGCAGGCGCGGCCGTGCGATGAAGGCAGTCCCTCGACTCCTGACTCACCGACTTCGACAGCTCTCGGCAACTCGGCAGGGGCGTGCCGGTGAGCTTCGTTCATCTGCATTTGCACACGCAGTACAGCCTGCTCGACGGGGCAAACAAGATCGAGCGGCTGATGCCGCGAGTCGCTGGATCGGGGATGCCGGCGGTCGCGATGACCGATCACGGCAACATGTTCGGCGCCGTCGAGTTCTACAAGACGGCCGCGAAGGCCGGGGTCAAACCGATCATCGGCTGCGAGGTGTACGTCGCCCCCGGCGACCGCCGCGACAAGCAGCGTGTGGTGCGCGGCGACGACTTCGAGACGGCCGGCAACTTCCACCTGATCCTGCTGGCGATGAACACGCAGGGGTATCAAAACCTCTGTCGGCTGGTGACGGCGGGGTTTACCGAGGGATTCTACTACAAGCCGCGCGTCGACAAGGAACTGCTGCGCGAGCTCAACGGCGGCCTCATCGCCCTGTCTGGCTGCCTGGCGAGCGAGGTCAACCGCGCCATCGCCGTGGGCTCGCTCGACCGGGCCCGCGCCGTGCTGAGCGAGTATCGCGAGATGTTCGACGGGCGCTACTATGTAGAAGTCCAGGACAACCATCTGCCCGAGCAGGTAAGGGCCAACGAGGTGTTGGTCGACCTCGCCAACGAGCTGTCGCTGCCGTTGGTGGCTACCAATGATTGTCACTATCTCGAGCCGGCGGACGCGCACGCGCACGAAGTGCTGCTCTGTATCCAGACCGGCAAGACACTGAGTGACGAGAGCCGCTGGCGCTTTGGCACAGACCAGCTCTACGTGAAGACGCCAGAGGAAATGATGGCGGCCTTCGCAGCGACGCCGGAGGCGATCTCCAACACGGTCGACATCGCGAACCGGATCGACCTCGAGCTGCGCTTCGGCACCTATCAGTTCCCGGTCTTCGCGACTTCCAACGATCTCACGCTCGAGGAGCAGTTGGAGCTCGACGCGCGTCAGGGCCTCGAGGAGCGCTTCGAGCGGCTGCGCGCCGAGGAGGGTTGGACGGCCGATAAGGAGCGGGAGTACTGCGAGCGCCTCGATCACGAGATCAAGGTGATCCATGCGATGGGATTCTCCGGTTACTTCCTGATCGTCGGCGACTTCACCAACTATGCGAAGCGCCGCGGCGTACCGGTTGGGCCGGGGCGCGGTTCCGCGGCCGGCAGTCTGGTCGCATGGGCGCTCAAGATCACCGACCTCGACCCGATCCCGTACAATCTCCTGTTCGAGCGCTTCCTCAATCCGGAGCGCAAATCGATGCCCGATATCGACATGGACTTCTGCTTCGAGCGCCGCGACGAAGTGATCCGTTACGTCCGCGAGAAGTACGGCGACGACCACGTCGCACAGATCATCACCTTCGGGACGCTCAAGGGAAAGGCGGCGATCAAGGACGTCGGCCGAGTGCTCGACTTCACGTTCGGCGAGACCGACCGCATTGCAAAGCTCTATCCGGCGCCGAAGCAGGGCAAGGACTTCCCGCTAGGCCAGGCGCTCGAGATGGAGCCGCGGCTGCGCGAGCTGCAGAAGAAGGGCGGCCGCGACGAGCAGCTCTTCGATTTCGCGCTGCGTCTCGAAGGGCTGTTGCGCCACGCGTCGAAGCACGCCGCCGGAATCGTCATCGGCAGCCGGCCGCTGGTCGAAGACCTCCCCTTGTTCGTCGACAAGGAGGGCAGCGTGATGACGCAGTTCTCCGGCCCTCACATCGACGAGATCGGTCTCATCAAGTTCGACTTCCTCGGTTTGAAGACGCTGACCATGTTGTCGAATATCGTGCAGCGGATACGCGAAGGCCGCGGCGTCGATATCGACCTGGCTACCCTGCGGCTCGACGACAAGGAAACCTACCGACTGCTCGCCAGGGCCGATGCAGTCGGCGTCTTTCAGATGGAGTCCGGCGGCATGCGAAAGCTGCTGGCGCAGCTCCGCCCGGGCACGTTCGAAGAAATCATCGCCGTGCTCGCGCTGTTCCGCCCCGGGCCGCTCGACAGCGGGATGGTCGATCAGTACATCAAGCGCAAGCACGGCAAGGAGAAGGTCAGCTATCCGCATCCAAATCTGAGGCCGATTCTCGAGCCGACCTACGGCGTCATCGTCTATCAGGAACAGGTGATGCAGATCGCCCAGGTGCTGGCCGGGTACAGCCTCGGCGACGCCGACAATCTACGGCGCGCCATGGGTAAGAAGGATCCGGCCAAGATGAAGGTCGAGCGCCAACGATTCCTCGATGGCGCGCAGCTCCTCGGCGTCGCCGAGAAGCAAGCGACCGAGATATTCGATCAGATGGAGACGTTCGCGATGTACGGCTTCAACAAGTCGCACTCGGCAGCGTACGCACTGATCTCGTATCAGACGGCCTACCTGAAGGCGCACTATCCGGAGGAGTTCCTCGCCGGCTTGTTGAGTCTCGAAATGGACGACACCGACAAGACCTTCAAGAACATCGCTGAATGCCGGGAGCGAGGCATTCAGATTCTCCCGCCCGACGTCAACGAAAGCCGTGAAGACTTCACCGTCGGCGCCGAGAAGAAGGGCAAGTACAGGCCCATTCGGTTCGGGCTGGGCGCGGTGCGCGGCGTCGGCGCGCGCGCGATCGAGACCATCCTGGCGACGCGTGACGCCGACGGTCCCTTTTCGTCACTCGCCGACTTCTGCAAGCGCTCGCAGCGAGTTGCCGGGCAGCAGGTCAACAAGAAGGTGGTCGAAGGCCTCATCAAGTGCGGCGCTTTCGATTTCACCGGCCAGTCGCGGCGCCGGCTGCTGGAGGGGCTCGATTTGATCCTGCAGTGGGCGGCGGCGGAAGCGCGCGACGCCCAGAGCAATCAGATGGGCCTGTTTGCGGGTAAGGGTCATGCAACAGTCAGCCCGGAGCCGCCCCTGCCGGCGGTCGCGCCGTGGACGGACAAAGAGATGCTCAAAGCCGAGCGCGAGGCGCTGGGCTTCTACATCTCAGGTCACCCGCTCGATAAGTATGAGCGCGATCTCAAGCGCTTCATCAATGCGGATGCGGCGCAGCTGCGCGGCCGCGGCGAGCAGTCGAAGGTGTGTGTCGGCGGCGTAATCCAGAGCTTGCGGCTGCGCAACAACCGCAAAGGCGACCGCTATGCGAGCTTCACGCTCGAGGACAAGAGCGGCACGGTCGAAGTGATTTGTTGGCCGGAGACGTATCGACGCACCCAGGTGGATCTGTCGACCGACGAACCTGTCTGCGTCAAGGGAACGCTCGAGCTTGGCGACGAGCGCTGCCAGATCATCGCCGACGGCATCGTTCTGCTGGTCGAAGAACGCGAACAGTCGGTCCAGCAGGTGCACTTTGCGCTGCGGGCCGATCGCGTCGACGAGGAGCGGCTGCGCACTCTCCGTACGACTCTCGAGGCGCATTCTGGGACCTGTCCGGCGTATCTGCATTTGCTCCTACCGGATCGTACCGAGACCATCATCGAGCTGCCGAGCCAGCTGCGCGTTGCTGCCACCGACAACATGGTCGATGCCGTTGAACGAATATTCGGCGCCGGAACAACCACGTTTCAATGAACCGGCTTGGACGAGCTCGGTGCGGCAAGTAGGCTCGAGCCTTCGACCTTGCAGGTCGGGAGACGGCAGGCGAGGGGCCCAGCGACCATGCATCGGACTTGATTTTGTGTGGGTGCGATGAGTAGGAACTCTCCGATAATGACGATTGCGGGGTTTGAAAATGCCAATTGCAGTCCAGGATAATGCCAATTGCGTTGAAGGGGCCGCTTCGCTCCCCGATCTTCTTGGAGAAGCTGGGGCGATGAGACGTTCTACACTGATTGCGATTTTCTTGGGCGTGTTCGGGGCGATTGCCGTCCAAGCACCTGCGGCGTCGATCGACGCCGTCGTGAAGGAGCAGGTGGCTGCCGACAAGGCCGCGATCGCGACGCAGGCGAAGATCGACGATCTGAAAGGGCAGTCCCAGGATTCGGCGGTAAAGTACCGCGACTCGATGGCGATGGCCGAAAGCCTGGAGAAATACAGTGATCAACTGAACGTGCAGGTCGAATCGCAGAATGCCCGCCTCGACCAGATGAAGGCTCAGCTCGAAGAAATCGATGTCACGCAGCGCAACATTCTGCCCTTGATCGAGAAGATGATCGCCACGCTCGAGCAGTTCGTCGATCTCGACGTGCCGTTTCAGATCGAGGAGCGGCGGGATCGGGTCGCTGGACTGAAGGAGCTCCTCGGGCGCTCCGATGTCAGCACCTCCGAGAAGTATCGCCGCGTGTTGGAGGCGTATCAGATCGAGTTGGACTACGGCCGCACGCTGGAGGCGTACACCGGGAAACTCGGCGAAGGGGATGACGCGCGCACCGTGCAGTTCGTCCGTCTCGGGCGCATCTCTCTGATGTACCAGACGCGAGACGGGCAGGAGACCGGATATTGGAATGCCAAAGACAAGATTTGGGTCGTCGATCCTCAGTACGCTCACGACATGAAGCGCGCGCTATCGGTTGCCAAGAAGGAAGGTGCCCCGGATCTCGTCATGTTTCCGATTCCGGCTCCGGTGGAGGTACAGCAGTGAATCGCTCGGTACCAGTGACGCGTGCGTTAGCATTCTGCGCTTTCTTGTTGGCGGCCGCGGTCCCGGGAAACGCGGCCACGACTCTCGATCAGCTACTCGAAGAGACGAGGACCCTGCGCGAGCGCGAGGCAAAAGAAAACGCGGCTCGGGAGCAGGAGTTTCGCGCGAGCAGTGCGGAGCAATCGACGCTGCTGCAGCAAGCGGAGGCCAAGCGTAAGGCGGCGGAGGCGCGCAGTCAGCGTCTTTCCGCTCAGTACGACGCCAACGAGAAGCTGATCGCCGAGCTCGAGACGGCGCTGGAAGAGCGTTCGGGGAATCTGGGTGAGCTCTTCGGTGTCACCCGCCAGGTCGCGGGCGACACGGCGACGGCGTTGAGCCAGTCGATGATCAGCGGCGAGCTACCGGACCGCGAGGCCTTCATGCGCAAGCTCGCCGACTCGAAGGAGTTGCCCTCCATCACCGAGCTCGAGCAGCTGTGGTTCGAGCTGCAGCGAGAGATGACCGAGAGCGGCCGAGTAGCTCGCTTCCGCACGAAGGTCATCGCACCGGGTGGCGAGGAGGGGGAGCACGAGGTCGTTCGAGTCGGTCCCTTCCTCGCGGTTTCCGACGGGAAATACTTGAACTACCTACCGTCGCAGAAGAGCCTGACCGTTTTGCCGCGGCAGATCACCGGCGAGCTCGCCGAAGTTGCAGCAAACCTGCAGCAGGCTCGTGACGGTTATGTCCGTGCGGCCGCCGATCCTTCGCGCGGCGTACTACTCGCGCTGTACGTCGAGCGGCCCACTCTGGTCGAACGTATCGAGCGCGGTGAGCTGATCGGTTTCGTCATCCTCGCGGTTGGCCTCCTCGGTGCATTGGCCGCGATCTATCAATTCTTCTATTTGCTCCGCACGCGCTTGGCGATTCGGCGTCAGCTCGGCAACCTGTCGCAACCGAGCGCCAACAATCCCCTCGGCCGTGTGCTGCTGTCGTTCAAAGGGGACCCATCGCGGATCGAGGAGGATGCAGAGGTAGCCGAGTTGCGGATCTCCGAGGCCGTATTGCGTGAGATTCCGCGGATCGAGCGGTTCCAGTCGTTCCTCCGCCTTGCGGTCGCAGCCGGCCCGCTGCTCGGGTTGGTGGGGACCGTGGTCGGCATGATCATCACCTTCCAGAGCATCACCGAGTCTGGCTCTAGCGATCCGCGGTTGATGGCGGACGGCATCGGGCAGGCGATGATCGCCACGGTGTTGGGTCTCGGCATCGCCATTCCACTCCTATTCGCCAACGCGGGCTTGTCCACGATGTCGCGCCAGATCGTGAGTATCCTCGACGAACAGAGTACCGGCCTGTTGGCCGAGAGCATCGAAGCGAAGCGAAACGTGGTGGGAAGCGGGTCCAGTGTCCCTGTCTGACGTAACAGCCCTACCGCTTCTCGGAGCGGTCGCCGACCTCGTGGAAGAGGGTGGGCCGTACGTGCTGCTCATTTTCCTCTGCGGGCTGGCAATGTGGACGTTGGTCATCGAGCGAGCGTGGTATTTTGCGCGCGTCCTGCCGAAGCGTTCCAGGGTGGCGGTAGCGGAATGGCTGGCGCGGAGCGAGCACAAGACCTGGTGCGCCCGGCAGATCCGCCAAGCCATGATTTCGAGGATCAACACCGAGATGACCAGTACGCTGCCGCTGCTCCGTGTTCTCGTGCCGCTGTCGCCATTACTCGGCCTGATCGGCACGGTGTCCGGAATGCTGGAAGTCTTCGACTCGATGGCGCTTCGCGGATCGGCCGATGCGCGCACGATGGCGAGCGGCGTATCGCACGCGATGATCTGCACCTTGACTGGTTTGGCCGTGAGCATCACCGGCCTCTACCCGGTGCACTACTTCGAGGCGCGAGCGAAGCGCGAGACAGAGCTACTCGGCGATCATTTCACGTACTGAGGCAGATGCGGCGACGCCGGCACACACGACGACACAGCGACGACAGCCACGGGATCGACCTGGCGCCGATGCTGGATTTCGTCATGAACCTGCTGATCTTCTTCATCATCACGGCAGTGTTCGTGAAGGAGATGGGAGTCAGCGTGAATCGCGCTGGTGGTGCCACCTCGGGCGGCGGTGGCGCGCCGAGCATCGTCGTGAGCGTCATGCCCGAGGGCGAGATCTGGATCGATGGCCGCGTCGTCGACCTGCGTGCGGTGCGCGCGAATATCGAGCGATTGCGCGCGGCGAGCCCGAAGAGCGGCGTGCTCGTAGCGGCCGACCAGGACGCCACCGCGGGATTGCTGGTCGAGATCGTCGATCAGGTCCATCTCGCCGGGGTCTACGACGTCACCTTCGGTACGAACTAGCCCTATGAGAGCGCGACACAGTTCTGAGGACGGCGAGGAGCAGCCCATCGATCTCGCGCCGATGCTCGATTTCGTACTGAACCTCTTGATCTTCTTCATCATCACGACCTCGTTCGTGAAGGATCCCGGCATGACCGTGGTCCGGCCCAAGGCCGAGACGGCTGTGTATCGAGAATCGGGTAACATCCTGATCGCTCTGCGTGACAATGGAGACATCTGGATCGATCGACAGCAAGTCGACCTGCGCGAAGTGCGTGCCATCATCGAGCGCATGCACGTCGAGCGACCGGAGGACAGCGCCGTGATCGTTGCGGACAAGTCTGCGCGCGCCGGGCTCGTTGCGAAGATCATGGACGAAGTGAAGCTCGCTGGCATCAATGAGATCGCCATCGGTGCCGAGTCGACGGGCGAGGAGTGAGGCCGGTGAATGCGGCAGTGCGCTTTCCGGTTTCTTTCTTGCTCGCTCTGGGATTCACCAGTGCGGTGTTCTGGTTCCTCTCGACGTTGACCAGCATGAAAGTCGAGCACGTAGAGCAACAGAAGGCGATGCGCATTGAATTCAGTCGCGTGCGCCGCGACTCGGAGGCGAAGACGATCAAGCGGCAGAAGCCCGAGCCGGAGAAGCCGATCCAGGCGATGGCGTCGACGTCGAAGGTGTCCACCGAATCCGGTGTCTCCGGCTTCGAGCCGAGTGCGGGGCCGATCGCGATCGGACTGGGTTCCGGCGTCACCGTCGACGTAAAGGGGATTCTCGGCGGCCCGATGGCCGTGAGTGCGGGCGGCTCGGATCGCGAGGAGATGCCGCTGGTACGCGTCGAGCCCGTGTACCCACCGCGCGCGCTGGCGCGCGGCGTCCAAGGGTGGGTGCTGGTGGAATTCACGATCACGGCTGCCGGCACGACGGCTGATGTGCGCGCCGTGAAGGCCGACCCCGAGCGAGTGTTCGACGCGGCGGCCGTAAAGGCAGTCGAGTCGTGGAAGTATAACCCTAGAGTCGAATCCGGTATGGCTACCGATCGCCGCGGTGTTCAAGTCCTGATCAGCTTCGCTATTGCCGAATGATGCGCTTTTTTCGAATTTTGTCCGTGATGTTTGCGCTGGCCTGCTATTCGCCGTGCGTTCTCTCGTCCGTGGCTTACGCCAGAGAGAAGGACAAGAAGGAGGCGAAAGCACCGCCTCTCGATCCCCGCACGGGCAAGCGGCTCAACAAGGCGATCGAAGAGCTCGAGGCAGGCAAGACCGGTGCAGCTCGGTCGACCCTCGAATCGATCAACCTGGACCGGGCGTCTCCCTACGAGAAGAGTCGGGTCGAGCAGCTGTTCGCCGCCATCGATCAGATGGAGGAGAAGTACTCCTCGGCGCGTCAACATCTCGAGAAGGCGCTTTCGTCGGGCGGCTTGAACGACCAGGAAATGTCCGCGACCCGCTTTCAGATCGCGAAGCTCCTCATCGTCGAGGAGAAGTGGGCCGAGGGCGTGAAGGCTTTGGAGGCATGGTTCGCCAGCGAGCCGAAGCCGAACTCCTCTGCCTACTACACGCTGGCGGCCGCGTACTATCAGCTCGGCAACTACGACGCCGCGGTCACCCCTGCTCAGAAGGCGGTCGATCTGGCGGGCGACAAGGTGCAGGAGTCCTGGCTGCAGCTACTTCTTGCCATTCGCGCGCAGCGCGAGGAGTACAGCCTGGCCTATCCGACTTTGCTGCGGCTGATTGAGCGGTTACCCGACAACAAGGTCTATTGGATGCAAGCGGCGTCGGTTGCGCTTTCGATGGACAAGTACGACACCGCGACGGCCATGCTCCAGCTCGCCCACACCGCCGGGTTCCTGACGACTGGCGACGAGATCCAGCGGCTGGTCGAGCTACTCGCCCACGAGGGGATCCCGTACCGGGCCGCGCGAATTCTTTCGGAGGCGCTCGATCGGAAGCAGGTGCCCGCGAGCACGAAGAACTACGAGTTGGCCGGAAACTTCTGGATCGCCGCGCACGAGTACGGGAAGGCGATCGAGTGGCTCGAGCGCGCGGGGGAGGCCTCCGACAACGGAGATCCGTTCGTTCGCCTTGCCGAAGTTCACGTGCAGCGTGAGGAATGGGGTAAGGCGGTCGCAGCGCTGGAGCGCGCCATGAGCAAAGGCAACCTGAAGCGGCCTGGCAGCGCGAAGATGCTGATGGGGATCGCGCTGTACAACGAGAAGAAGGTGCGCGATGCGCGGTCGTGGTTCGAACGCGCACGGGCGCACAGCGAGACTCGGAGCCAAGCTGACGGCTGGGTCCGGCAAATCGATACGGAACTAGAGGGCGACGCATAAAATGAGGTGGCCGTAATCGTCGCTGCCGCGTCTACCGCTGTTTGTGATCGTCACCGACGACCGCTGATACAAACAGGCGCCCGATCCACGAATGTCCGCCCAGGCGGGGTGAGCCTCCCTTGACGGGGTCGCGGCTAAGTGGATTGGTAGTTCCAGTTGCTGGAAACGTCGAAAACGACAGAGCGGGCCGTCCTCGTCGCGGTGCAGCGGCAGTCGCCGGGCGCGCTCGACGCTGATGAGTCGCTGCGCGAACTGGCGAGCTTGGCGGCGACTGCCGGCATCGAGGTCGTCGGCACCGCGATGCAGACGGTCAAGCGTCCCCACCCGCGGACACTGATCGGCTCGGGCAAGGTGGAAGAGATAGCAGCGCTCGCCAAGACTCTGGGTGCCAATACTGTTCTGTTCGACGATGAGTTGTCGGCGGTCCAGCAGCGCAATCTCGAGCAACAGTTCGGCGTCAAAGTCGTGGACCGGACTCAACTCATCCTCGACATTTTTGCGCAGCGCGCGACGTCCCAGGAAGGCAAGCTGCAGGTCGAATTGGCGCAGCTGCAGTATCTGATGCCACGGCTGACCCGGCAGTGGCTGCACTTGTCTCGACAACGCGGCGGCGGCGTCGGCACGCGCGGGCCTGGTGAGACGCAGCTCGAGGTCGATCGGCGGCGAGCTCGCGAGCGAGTAGCGCTGCTACAACGTCGCCTCGATCAGGTCAGCCGCACGCGTGCCCTGCACCGGGGCAAGCGTGCCAGCGTGCCGTATCCGATTGTCGCACTGGTCGGCTACACCAATGCGGGCAAGTCGACACTGATGAATCGCCTGACCGATGCGGGAGTGCTGGTCGAGGACAAGCTGTTCGCTACGCTCGATCCGACGGTGCGGCTGCTGCGGTTGCCGGACGGCGCGGACGCGCTTCTGGTGGATACGGTCGGCTTCATTCAGAAGCTGCCGCACGGCTTCGTCGACGCCTTCAAGAGCACGTTGGAAGAAGTGAGGAATGCCAGCTTGCTGCTGCACGTCGTCGACGTTTCGCGCGAGCGGGCCTTGGAACACATGAACGTGGTCGATGCGGTACTCGCCGAGCTCGAAGCCGACGGCATACCTCGGATCACGGTGTTCAACAAAGCCGACATACCGGCGCCGTCCGTAGGGCGGCCGCGCGTCGACGGGCCGAGCTGCGACATCTCGGCGCTTACCGGAGCGGGAATCGATGTTCTGCTGGGCCAGATAGCGTCCCTGTTGGCGATCGAGCAGGAACGACTCCAGGTGAGGATCCCCGTCGGGCGCAGCGACCTGATCGCCGTTTTGCACCGCAGTGGCCGCGTCGTCGAAGAGGTGTTCGAGGATGGCGCCGATCTCTATCGGGTGACGGCGCTGGTTCCGCCGGTCGTCGCCGGCCGGATTCGCAAGGAGCTCGCCGGCTAGGGCGCCGGTCGACCTGGAGCGAGATGCACTTGTCGCTGCGTCATCGTCACCCGGCAGGGCGAGCCGGTGGGGCAGATGGGGTGTAATGAAAGACCGCGATTCCAACCCCGCGGTCGGCTGGGTTTCGTGGCGCCTGACGTGCTGACCCTGCCGAACTTCCTGACGCTGCTGCGGATCATCGTGATCCCGGTCGTGCTGGCGGTCCTCGCCAAGGGCGACTACGCGCTGGCGTTCATCCTACTCGTAGGGGCCGGGATCACCGATGTAGTCGATGGTGCCGTAGCGCGCATCAACCAGTCGCACTCCGAGCTCGGTGCGTTGCTCGATCCGATGGCCGACAAGCTACTGCTGCTGAGCTCGTTCGCCGTGCTTGCCGTCGGTGGCCATGTGCCGGGCTGGCTGGTCGTGTTGGTGATCATGCGCGACGTGATCCTCATGGTCGGCTACGTCGCGGTCTTCGTTGTCGATCACGAATGGATGTCGATTGACCCGAGCCGGCTCGGCAAGATGACGACGTTCGTCCAACTCTTCACGCTAGGCTTTGCGTTGGTCGGCGAGGCGAGGCCGGACTTGCCACTGCGCTGGTTCAACTATTCCATGCAGACCCTGACGGCAGCGGTTACCGCAGGCTCTGGCGTCCAATACGTCTACCGCGGGTTGCTGTGGCATCAGAGGCGCGGTAACTTCGGCGTCTGAAGCGACCGGCGACCCGGGTGCCCGTTCGGCGCCCGCCGCGCTACCGGTCGAGTCGCCTTATGCCACTGTTCTTTCTGCTTCTTGCCGCACTCTGCCTGCCGATCGCTGTCGGTGGCGCGACGGACGATCCAGCCGCCCGCGAAATTCTCGATCGGGCCGGGGAATTGAGCCGCACGACGCGGCATTGGTCAGATCGGCACCAAGTCCTGTCGCTCGAGATCTTCGACCGTCGCGGCGGGCGTCGCGATCGGCGACTCGAGATGTGGACCAAACGCTATCCGGATGACAGCAGTCGCACCGCACTCATCTTTCGCGAGCCCGCGCAGGCGCGCGGTGTCGGATTCCTGCAATGGGTCGACCCGCGAGGGCCGGACTCGCAGTGGCTCTATCTGCCGACCACGAAGCGAGTTCGCCAGATCACGGGTTCGCGCAAGAAAGAGAGTTTCGTCGGCACCGACTTCAGCTACGAAGATCTGGGGTTGATGATGGACGTCGTGAGCTGGACGCCGGCCGACGCAAGTAGTCAGCTGCTGCGCGAGGAATCGATCGAAGGCACGCCGTGCACGGTCATTCAGCTCGACCCGGCCGATTCGCAGGACGTCAGCTATGACGCTGTCCGGATCTGGATTGGCCGCGAAGATTCGATCGTCTACCGCTACGACTTCCTCGAGAAGGACGGTGCCCTGCGCAAGACCCTCTTGGTCTCGGAGATTCGCGATGTCTCCGGCATCCCAGCCCCACACAGGTTGGAGATGGTCGATGCCAAGGCGGGCAGTCACACTGTCGCCACCGTCGAAGCGCTGGAGTTCAACCTCGGGCTGGACGATGACGAATTCACGAAGCGCCGTCTCGAGCGCGGGGGCTGAGAGGGCACGAAGTGGGTGTGTGGGGCGATTTGGGCTGGGTAACTGCATTGGAGATGGGAGACGGAAACGATGGCATTGCGTGACTCGTTCGGTGCGCGCCGGAAACTGAAGGTTGGTAACTCCGAGTACGGATACTTCAGTCTCGACGCATTCGCGAAAGCGGCCGGTGTCGATATCGAAGGTCTGCCGATCAGCATCCGCGTGTTGGTGGAGAACGTCCTGCGCAACGAAGACGGAGAACTGATTAGCGAGGAGGACGTCCGATCGATCGCCGCCTGGTCGGGCGGTGCCGACGACGGCGAGGTGCCGTTCATGCCAGCCCGCGTCTTGCTGCAGGACTTCACGGGCGTTCCGGCGATCGTCGACCTGGCGGCGATGCGCGATGCGGTTACGCGTCTGAAGGCCGACGCTTCGAAGATCAATCCCCGCATTCCCGCCGATCTGGTGATCGATCATTCGGTACAGGTGGATCGCTACGGCACGGCGGATGCGTTTCGCTACAACGGCGAGCGAGAGTTCGAGCGCAACGGCGAACGTTACGTGTTCCTGCGCTGGGGGCAGCGCAGCTTCGAAAACTTTCGGGTGGTACCGCCGGAGACGGGCATCTGCCACCAGGTCAACCTCGAGTATCTTTCGCAGGTCGTGTTTCGTGGCGAGCGCGACGGCCAGACGCTGGTTTTTCCCGACACTTTGGTCGGCACCGATTCCCACACGACGATGGTCAACGGCGTCGGCGTGCTCGGCTGGGGCGTGGGCGGAATCGAGGCAGAGGCTGTCATGCTCGGCCAGCCGTACTACATGCTCTCGCCGCAAGTCGTTGGGATGAAGCTCACCGGACGCTTGCCGGCGGGCTCGACGGCTACCGATCTGGTCCTCACCGTGACGCAGATTCTGCGCAAGCACGGTGTCGTCGGCAAGTTCGTCGAGTTCTACGGCGACGGGTTGAGCGCCTTGGCGCTGGCCGATCGCGCCACCATCGCCAACATGGCTCCCGAGTACGGCGCGACGATGGGGTTTTTCCCGGTGGATGCAGGGACGCTCGACTATCTGCGCGGTACGGCGCGCGATGCGTCGCAGGTGGCTCTCGTAGAAGCGTACTGTCGCGAGCAAGGGCTGTTTCGCGTCGACGGCGCGGCGGAGCCGCGATACAGCGAGACGCTGGCGCTCGATCTAGCGACCGTCGAGCCGAGTCTCGCCGGACCCAAGCGGCCGCAGGATCGCCTGTCGCTGTCGGCGATGAAGAAGCGATTCTACGATGCACTGCGCAACGAGTACTCGCGCGAAGCGCCGGCGCTGAACGGCGCCAGCGGTCGCAGCGCGGAGCGGCGGCCGACCTATGACGCGAGCCGGGTGGCAGTATCGATGGAAGGCGAAGCCTTCGACCTGACGCACGGCTCCGTGGTGATTGCCGCGATCACCAGCTGCACCAACACGTCGAACCCATCGGTGATGGTGGGCGCCGGGGCATTGGCGCGAAACGCCGTCGCGCGTGGCCTGTCGGTGAAGCCGTGGGTCAAGACCAGTCTGGCCCCCGGCTCAAAGGTGGTGACCGATTACCTTCGCGCCGCGGATCTGCTGGAGCCGCTCGAAGAGCTGCGCTTTCACGTCGTCGGCTATGGTTGCACCACGTGCATCGGCAACAGCGGGCCGCTCGCCGAGCCGATCGCCCAGGCGGTACAGAAAAGTCGTCTCGTGGTGGCGTCAGTGTTGAGCGGCAACCGGAATTTCGAAGGGCGGGTCAACCCGCACACGCTGGCGAACTACCTGGCCTCGCCGCCCTTGGTTGTCGCCTATGCCCTGGCAGGGACCGTCGATATCGACTTCGACACTGAGCCGATCGGCGAAGATCCGCAGGGACGCGCCGTCTATCTTGCCGACATCTGGCCGACGCCCGGCGAGATTGCCGAGTTGATCGGCGGCGCGGTGTCGCCGGAGCTGTTTGCGGAACAGTATGCGTCGGTGTTCGAGGGCGACGAGCGCTGGCGAGCGCTGCCGGTCCCGAGTGGCGAGATCTACAGTTGGGACGACTCCTCGACCTACATCAAGAAGCCGCCTTTCTTCGAAGACATGACCCTCGAAGTTCCGGAACTCGCCGACATCGGTGGCGCGCGTGTCCTGGCCGTCCTCGGCGACTCGGTGACGACGGATCACATCTCGCCGGCGGGCTCCATACCGAAGGACGGGCCGGCAGGGCGCTATCTGATCGCGCAGGGAGTGGAGCCGGCGGAGTTCAATTCGTACGGCGCACGGCGCGGCAATCACGAAGTGATGATGCGCGGCACCTTCGCCAACATCCGCCTGCGCAACAAGCTCGCACCCGGCACCGAGGGAGGCCTCACGCGGCACCTTCCCGGGGGTGAGCAGACGTCGATCTACGAGGCGGCGATGCGCTATCGAGACGAAGGCGTGCCGCTGATCGTGCTGGCCGGCAAAGAGTACGGTACCGGCAGCTCGCGTGATTGGGCGGCGAAGGGTACTCGCCTGCTCGGTGTGGCAGCCGTCATCGCGGAGAGCTACGAGCGGATCCATCGCAGCAACCTGGTCGGCATGGGGGTTCTGCCGCTACAGTTTCGCGACGGCGAATCGGCCGCATCGCTCGGTCTGAGCGGCGAGGAGGTGTACTCGATCACCGGTATCGCCGCCGGGTTGAAGCCACGGAGCGAGCTCCCGGTGCGCGCCCAGCGCAGCGACGGGACTTCGATCGAGTTCCGGGTCCTGTGCCGCATCGATTCGCGTGTCGAGGTCGACTACTACCGACACGGGGGGATTCTCCAGGCGGTGATGCGCGGCATGATCGGCGCGGCTTGACGCAAAAACTCGGGGCTCACCATCCGGGGTGTGCGCTCTAGCGAATTTCCTTGTCTTCGCGGCGGCGGCGGTGCGAGGCTGCGGGCAGCGCGGGAGCGATGCAGCAAACGGACGCTCTCTGCCGTCCATTCATCTAGCGATGTTGCTCGATCGGAAAGATTCGGGCCGCCCCGTGGTCGGGCTCGCGGTGTCGCCATGGCGTCGCCAGGGGGTGGTCGCGCGTCTAGCTGTGCGTGCGGCGCTGGCGATTGTATCGCTCGCATCACCGGTTGCCTCGCAGACCGGGCCAATCGTTACCTACGCTGGCGCAATTCCGCAGGACGGATGTCCGGGCTGCTGCCGCTTTGACTGCAGGCTGACCCCGACTCCCACTCCGCATGTCGATCAGCTCGGCAGGCAGGTCTTCCAGCGCGCCGCCGGTCGATTTCTCTTCGTCGTCGAGGGCGGGCACGGTTTGTCGCTGCGGCCGCCCTCGGTGAGCGGCACGCGTCGCGGCGAGTCCATCGAGCCGCTCGGAGCGTTCGCCAGACCGGGGCTGCAAGTCCGCTTCGATCGCGGAATCGGCAACAGGAGTAGCTTCGTCGAGTGCGGCACGAACCAGGTGGGCGGCGTGCCGGCCGCAGTGGGTCTCAATGAGACTCAGCTCACCAACGCATTGATCGACGCCGCCTGCCGCTTCGAATGGGTGCCGGCCGCGTCCGCCTGCACGCGCAACCGCTTCGGCGACTTCTCCACGATCGATAGCGACACCATCACGCAATTCTGCTTTCAAGTGCCGGAGTCTGCCGAGTTCGCTGACGGCGACACGGTCGCCCAGATCCAGCTCCGCGACACGCAGGGCAATCTCGGTCCGGCACACGAGATCGTCATACGCGTTGGAACCGCGGCGCCGACGCCCACCCCGACGCCGACTCTGTCGGGATCGTTCTCGGTCGCAGGGTCCATCACGCACTATCGGTCCGGCGCACCAGTGGTCGGCGTGACGGTCGAGGAGGCGTCGGGTCGCTCGGCGTCGAGTGGCGTCGGAGGCACATACGCGCTCCATCAGTTGCCGGCTGCACCGGTGGCGATCGAACCGCGCAAGAACGGCAGCCTCGGCGCCGGGGTGAGCCCGCTCGATGCCGCCTTTGTGCTCCAGTCGGTTGCACAGATGCGGTCCCTCGACAGCCGCCAACGCCTGGCCTGCGATGCCACCGGCAACGGAACGCTGACGAGTCTCGATGCAACGCGCATCCTCCAACTCACCGTCGGACTGATCGATCGACTGCCGGTCGCCGAGGACTTGCGGTGCGGTTCGGAGTGGACATTCGTACCCGTCCCCGCGGCGGCAGCGCACCAAACCGTGGTGCAGCCGTCGACAGAGGGAGGCCTCTGCAGAGCGGGGGCGATCCACTACGATCCGTTGTCGACGAACGCGTCCGGGCAGTCCTTTCATGCGATTCCGTTCGGTGATTGTACCGGCAATTGGCAATCGGGTAGTGGCGCGACGCTGTCATCGAGCGTTGGGAGCAGTGGTGCCGTCCGCCTCGGCCGTGCGCGGCGGCAGCGCTCAGGCAGAATCGAAATGCCAGTGTATGTCGATGCCGACGCGCCGAGCGGTGTACTACTCGAGGTTTCCTATGACCAGGGAACTTTGGCGGCGCGACGAACGCGGCGCGGCGCATCGCCAAACGCGTTGATGGTCGAGAATCGGAGCAAGCCGGGCCGTCTGCGCCTGGCGGTCGCTGGAGACATCGACGGGCGTGCGGCAATTGCGATCCTCCGCTTTCGCGTTCGGCCGGGCCAGCGGGTGAACGAGCCGGCGATCCGGATCGTCGACGCCGCGGTTGAGAGCGAGTGATCGGCTGGCGAACAGAAGCGGGCGGCGTCGCGGACTAGCCGACAGCGTCTTTCTTGTCGTCTTCGCGCCGCACCGGAGTGGGGACGGCCCGCGGGTAGGTTTCGAAGCGCCCGGCCATCAGGGCCCCCATCGGCGCGGTGAGGTCGAGCTTCTCGACGAGGATTTTCATAACGGCCGTAATCGGCGTGGCGAGCAACATGCCCACGATGCCCCACAGTGCCCCCCACACCACGAGGGCGAGGAGGATCGCGACGGGATGGAGATCGAGCGAAGTTCCCATCAGCCGCGGCTCGACGAAGTTGCCGATCGTGAACTGCACGACGGCCGGCAGCAACAGTGCCAGCGTTGCGGAGGTGGAGCTGAGGTCGGGATCGAACAGGACCACCGGCAGTGGCAGTAGGGTCGCGATCACTGAACCGATGTTGGGAATGAAGTGCAGCAGGAATGCAAAGAGCCCGAAGACTTCGGCGAGATCGACGCCGAAGCTGGTGAGAATCAACCAAACCAGGACACCGGTGGCGCCTGAGGTGACCATCTTGGTGAGTACGTAGCGCTTGATGCTGAACTCGATTTCGCCCCAGACGCCGGCTGGCATCGCCGGATCGACCGTGCGGCCCGCCATCAGAAAAAACATGAAGATCATCACCAGCGTGCCCTGCGACAGGACGCCGAGCACCGCGTTGGTGGTCGAGATTACCATGCTGCCGACGGTGCCGGGCTGAATGAACGCGACCGGATTGAACACCTCCGGAGTTCGAATCCCCCAACTCCTCAGCAGCGTGTCGATATACAGCGGGAGTCTCTCGATCTGCTCCTGATAAGAGACCGCGTTGGCGGTGAGCTCGCTGACCGATGCGGAAACAACGGCGGCAAGGGTGGTCAGGAGGAAGAATCCGAGAACCAGTGTTGCCGTCACGGCCAGGGTGCTCGGAAGGCGTAAGTAGCGCACTTGCAAGTCGACGAAAGGCGCCAGCGCAAAGGAGAAGAAAAGAGCCAAGACGAAGGGAACCATGGCCGAGCGGAGCCAATAAAGGGCCAGCGCGACGGCCAAGCTGGTCAAGATCAGCAAACAGACCGTCTGCAGACGCTGTTCCTGGTGTGGAAGCGCCATGTCGCGGCACCATAGCCGCGTTCTCGCTGTGATGCCATGCGCCATCTCGGGCGTCTCGAGACCTGCAGCAACAGAAGGCGGTGATCGTCCTTGTCGACCGATAGGTCTTGATGTCTGAGCTGAAATTGCAGTTTTGCCTCTTCGATCCTTGCGCGTTTGCCAGCGGACCGGGCCCGCGAAACCCAAAAAATCGCCGCCCGTGTGACAAGGACGCCGGCATGAGAATTGCCAAGACAAGCCGGCAGTGAGGAGACGAGGAGCCCGGCGATGGTAACGACAGATTCAGGCCAGTACTTTCCCGTACTCCGGTCGCCCGACGTCCTTAACCCATCACGAGATCCGGACACTTGCGCGGTCTTCGAGTCGGCTCGGCGCTTGGCGCCCGAGTGGACTCCCGTCCTCATTCTTGGGGAGCCGGGATCCGGCCGAGGCCTGTTGGCGCGGTTCATTCACCAACGCGGGCCAGTGCCCGACAGCCCGTTCGTCGAGCTCGACTGCGGCGGCCTCGAGACCCTCCACTTCGTCGAGAACGGCAGCCGCGGCACCGTATACCTGCGCGATGTCGAGCAACTGTCGCCGACCCTCCAGGAGCAATTGGCGGGGCTTCTCCGAGAGAAGAGGTTGGCGTTGCGAATCGTGGTGGGTGGCAGTGCTGATCTGATCGCGAGGAGCGCCGCTGGTCAGTTCCCGCAGTCTCTTGCCGATGTCTTTGCGTCCTCCTGCCTCCGTGTGCCGTCGCTGCGGCAGCGCTCGGTGGATCTACCCGATCTGGTCGAGCGGCTGATTCATCGGCGCGGTGCGGCGCTTCGCATCGGCGAGGCTGTCATGGGTTATCTGGTGGAGTACGACTGGCCTGGCAATATCGGAGAGCTCGAGCAGGTCGTCGAACGGATGTGCGAGCGGTCGGGCGGTGGAGTCGCTTCCGCTGACGACCTGCCGCCGCAGATTCGGTGGTTTCCGGGCCGGTATGCGAGCATCGCCAGCGCAGACGAGCAGTTCGACCCGTTGCGGGAAGAGTTTCAGTTGCGCTTGATCGCGGAAGCCCTCAAGCGGACCCATCGCCGGGCGCGCTAGACGACTGCCCGGCTTGCCTGGCGGGGGTGTCGGCCCCCCTTTGCGCGATGCTGACGGCGTAGTAGCGTCCGCTGCAGCAATCGCTCGGGTGTTCGCATCTCCCTGCACACGGATGCCCATGTGTTCATGCGCGTTGGTGTTGGAGAGATGAGGACGGGGTTGGGATTCAGCCGGGTAATCATGGTCGCGACCATTGGGGTCGTACTGGTCGTGTCCTCCGCGCCGGCTCAGATCCCTCCTCCCTGCGTCGGCGACTGCAACGCAGATCTCACCGTTTCGATCGCCGAGCTGATTCGCGGCGTGGGCATCTCGATCGGCAACGCGCCCGTCGAGGAATGCCCGCCGATGGACGGCAACTCCGATTTGACGGTCCAGATCAATGAGTTGATTCGCGCCGTGCGCAATTCTCTCGAGGGCTGCCAGGTGCCGACGGAGACCCCGGGGACACCGGGGTCTCCGACCGCCACACCGACAGCCACCGACACGCCGATCCCGGGCAGCGAAACTCCTACGCCGTTGCCGACGGCAAGCGCGACCGCGGTGGTGCCGACGGACACGCCGATTCCGACTGCGACGGAGGCGGCATCGCCGACTGCGTCCGCGGAGTCGACCAGTACCGCCGTCCCAACCGACACCGATGTGCCGACATCGACCCGTACCGTGACGCCGACCCGCACGCCGACGGCCACCCGTACTCCGACTGCCACGGAAACAGCCTCCACGACCCCGACGGGCACTCTGCCGACGGCCACGCGCACGAGCACTGCGACACAAACGAGCTCGCCGACTCGCACCGACCCGCCGACGCGCACGAGCACGACGACACGCACCGGCACGGCGACGCGGACGTCGACCCGAACGCGGACGCCGACTCAAACAGGTACGCCGACGAGGACGTCGACACCGAGCCGCACCGTCACGCGGACACCGACACTGACACCGACGGGAACCGCGACGAGAACGGAAACGCGGACCCGCACCCCGACGCTCACGGTGACGGGAACTGCGACGAAGACTGAGACGCGGACGCGCACCACGACGCTTACGGTGACTCGGACCCCGACGAGGACCGAAACGCGGACGCGCACGGCGACCATCACCCGTACGCCGACCTTGACGCGGACGGTGACAGTCACCCGTACGAACACCAGCCCTGCCACGAGTACTCCGACTCAGACTCGGACTCGCACGCTTACCCCAACGCGCACGTCAACGGTGACGCGAACCGCGACGCCGACGCGAAGCAGTACGCCGACGCGGACCGCTCCGGGGACAGCTACCGACACTCGCACGAACACTGCCACGCGCACCCGCACGGCGACGCGCACCGAGTCGCCGAGCCGCACGCCGACGGTCACCCGGACGCCGCTCGTGCAGCCGACTGCGACACCGACGCGCACGTCGTCGTTTACCCGAACGCCGACCTCGACACGCACGCCGACGCGAACGGGAACTGCGGGACCGACCTTTACTCCAACTATTGAAGGCAGCGGGCCGGTAGTGACGCATTTCGGCATCGCACGCGCCGATGGAATCGTCACGGATCCCGTCGGGACCACTCCCGAGGGCTATCCGATCTACGAGCGCGTTCTACCGCAGGGGTTCTTCGTGTTCGTCGAGGCGCGTCGCGGTCTCGATTTCCGTCCGATCGGCACGAACACGTTCAATCACAATCCCGGCGATCCTTCGGCGCTCCCCGATTTCTTGATCATAGCCAATCGAGCTCTCGGCAACGGCAGCACGAAGGTCTGCGATGACGGCGTCACGACCGTCGGAACGCCTGGCGGTGTTCCGGCGGTGGTCCCGCCCGCCTTCGGAGGATCGCAAGCGACGGCAAACGCGATCAACGACTTCGCGTGCCGATTCAGCGCCCGCACGGCGGGAGAAACGTGCACACGAGATTTCTCCTCCAATCCGATCTTCGTCGATCCGACGAGCACGCTTCAGTTCTGCCCCCAGGTCGGCATTGGGTCCGAGCTCGCGTTCGGCGTCGGCGACACGTTGCTGACGGTTAGAATTCGCAACACGATCGGCCAGCTTGGTCCGTCGGCCAGTATCGTCGTACGAGTCCTTCCCTGACGGGAAGTTGCGCCGCGGTGATTCCGGGATCAGAAGAAGATCGAAGCGCGTTCGGCGACGCCCTTGTCGAGCATCTTCTGAATCTGGGCGCGCACCTTGGCGACCTTCTTCTTGATCTGCGCGTCCTGATCGTCTGGGTCGCCGCGAAAGTGCATTGGGGCACCGAAGTAGATGCGATATTTCACCGGCAGGGGCAGCATGCCCAGCGGTCCGAAAAGGGGGAACGTCGGCGTGATGGGAAATGCCGGCATTCCCAGCAGGCGCGCGACGGTGCGCAGATTCGCGATGCCCGGTGCTTGCTCCTCCGATCCAACAACCGCGATCGGCACGATCGGCGTGTCCGTCGACAGGGCGAGGCGCATGAAGCCATTGCCGAAGGGCTGCAGGCGGTAGCGCTCCGAGAACAGCTTGTTCATACCGCGCACGCCCTCGGGGAAGGCGATTACGGCTTCTCCCTGTGCCAGGAGGTCGCGGCAGTTCTTGGGTGTGCCCACGACCGATCCGGTGCGCACCATGGCTTCGTTGAAAAACGGCAGGGTGGGAAGCCAGTACTCGCCCATGCCGCGAACGATACGAGGCGGCTCGGCTTCGAGCACGGTCGCCACACCGATCATGGCGGCGTCGGCGGCAATCTGCCCGGCGTGATTGGCGATCAACAAGACGCGGCCCGCCGATAAGTTCTCTACGCCGAATGTCTCGACGCGGAAGTAGTAGCGATAGACTGCGGTGGCGATGGTGAGCGCCGATTGCATCGAGCGGATGTCCAGGCCCCATGGATCGTAGCCGAACTCGTTCACCTTCGTGGGAATGCGGGCCAACCGTTCCGCGACCTCCTCTTCGATCTCGCGGATGAAGTCGGGTCGCAGGCCGGCGAGCAGGCCGTAGATGCTCGTTGCCGAGCCGCTGTTGCGGGCGGGAGTTCTGAGAGCCGGAGGCTGTGGGGAAGGTCGCCGCCGTTTCGGCGGCTTGCGGGTCTGCTTGGCCATCGGGTTCCTCGCTCGCCTAGAGGTGAGCGTCCTCGAATGTTTGGGCGAGAGAGTGCATCGGCTCGAAGCCGGTTGTCGCGCGAAAGCGGCTGTCGTCGAGCGTGCACTGGTACTTTGCGAAGTCGATCGCTCCGGGTGGAAAGGGGTAGAGGCCCCAGCGGAACATGCGCGTGATCAGGGGACGCAGGAGAAGCTCAGGCGCGGGGATGACCGTTCCTCCGATCCGTTCGATCGCCTCGTGAAGCGGTACGGCTCCTGGGCCGGCGACGTTGAACACGCCCCGGGCGCCGACCTCGATGGCGCGCGCAAAGGCGGCGGCGAGATCGTCCTCGTGGATGAACTGAAGCATCGGATTGAAGCCGATGACGGTGGGGACGTATTCGCGCCGGAGATACTTGGAGATCGAGCTGTTGACCCGGGCACCGAGAACGTTGACCGGTCGAACGACCGCGATCGCGACCTCCGGGTGCTGCCACAGCGCAGCGCTGGCGACCATGTCCATCTCCGCGAGATCGCGAACATCGGGATAGGTGCGGCTGACGCTCAGCGGGTAGGACTCGTCCATGTAGTACGGATTATCCGGCAAGGCGCCGTAAACATAAGAGCTCGAGTTGACGATGATCTGTCGGACGCCATGCTCGATCGAGAAATCGATCAACTTCTTGGTGCCGACGACATTGACTTCGTGCCGCACCGCAGGGTGGACCCGGAAGTGCCGCACCGAAGCGAGATGGACGATCGAGTCCGGCTTGACGCGGCGAATCACGTCCTCGAACTTCCTCGTCCCGATCGCGGCGACGGTCAGGCGGATCTCGCGCGGCCGCCCCGGCCACGGTTTTCGGTCGACCCCGTAAATTCGATAGCGGCCGGGCGAGTTCGTGAGCAGGTGCTGTGCGAGCAACTGCCCCTGACCACTGGTGATGCCGGTGATCAAGATCCGTTGGGCGCGACTCATGAAGAGAGACGCTAACGGATCGGATGGGTGTTTGAAAGAAAGGTGCTCAACATGCTCGCGCGGAAACTCGAGAGCCGTTTTGCGTCCATTGTCGTTCACCGTCCGACACTTCTACCTCGATCCTCGGCTGCCCGATCATCGAGAGGACTCGACTCGGTCCTGGCATGTGGATTGCTCAATTTCGCGGCGAGTAAGATCGTGAGGCTTCAATGCTGGTGGAAGAGCTTTCGACTCTGGGCGACGAGGATTCGCCGGAGTCGGTCGGTGAGCCCGACATCGACGGATTGGTGCACGACCTTCGCGGTCCTTTGTCGGTCATCGTCGCGTTTGCTGAGTCGCTCGATGGCGTCGGTCGGGAAGAGCGGGCTCGCTACGCGGAGCGATTGATCGCCAACGCCCACCGCGCGCTGGCCGTCCTGGAGGAGTTCTCGGCTCTTTGCGATCTGCGTTCAGGCGAGACCGACTTGACGGTGCGTCCGATGGATCTGGGAGAGGTCGTTCGGCGAGCCTGCGAAGACGTGGTCCCCGGTCTGCGCCGCGGCCTCGAGCTGGTTTGCGTCGTGCCGCGCGACGGTGTGCTCTTGCTGGGTGATCGCGATCTGCTCGGAATGGCGACCAGAGCGGTATTGCGCAAGATCGTACGCGGCCTGAGTGCTCCGCGAGTGTTGCGAGTGGTCGCCGCCGGCGATGGTGACTTCGCGCGTTTCGAGATGCAGGCTGGTAGCATCGGCGAACGCGACGCCGTCTTTCGCGAGATCGAAATCGACGATCTGGAGATCCTGCGGCGAGTCGTCGCCCTGCACTCTGGGCGGGTCGTCTTCGATCGAGATGACGGTGACGTCGTCTTCGCCGTGTCGATTCCCCGCCAGCCACGCTGAGGGTTGGCGTCGATTTGACGGCCCTGAGCGGCGGCGCCTGGGCCGTCGACCTTGCGCGGACGGGACGGCCCGGGGGATCGCTTGCCGAGTCGCGCGTATTGACAGACCGCCAGGAGGGGGGTTGGTTCCCGGCGATGACTGAGAATGCGCCACTCGCCTTGATCGCTGGCGTTACTGTTGGCGGTGGTGCTCCGGTTCGAATCATGGGCGTCCTGAACGCCAGCCCCGAGTCCTTCTACGCCGGATCGGTGGCCGTCGACCCGGGCCTACTGCGCGAGCGCGCTTGCCGGTTTGTCGAGGAGGGCGCGGATTTCATCGACATTGGCTCCAAGTCCACGGCACCGTACCTTGCGACGGAGATCACGGAGGAGGAGGAGCGCCGGCGCATGGTCGCAGCAGTCGGTGCGGTTGCCGGCGCTGTTGCGGTTCCGATCTCGGCGGATTCGATACGGGCGACCGTGGTGCAGGCGGCACTCGATGCGGGAGCCTCGATCGTCAACGATGTAAATGGCCTGCGCGGAGACGGTATCGGTGCGGTTGCTGCCAATGCTGCCGGCGTCGTGGTGATGGCATCGCCATCGCCTTCAGTGCCGAGCGCGCTAGGGAAGCGGCCGATCGACGTTGTCGAGGCCGACCTCCGAGTGGCGATCGGCCGCGCCTTGGATAGCGGTATTGCCGAGGAGCGCATCGTCACCGACCCGGGCATCGGCTTCTATACGCAGACGGCATGGCCGCCTGTTGAGTTCAACGGGGCCGTGCTGCGTGATCTCCGGCAGCTGTTGGTTCTGGGCCGACCGCTGTTGGTGGGAGTTTCGCGCAAGTCGTTCATCGGCAAGCTGACCGGGCGGGAGAGTGTTGATCAGCGTCTCGCGGGGTCGCTCGCGGCAGCGGCTATCGCCGTCTGGAACGGTGCTGCGATCGTGCGTACGCACGATGTTGCGGCGACGCTGGACGCCGTGAGGGTTGTGCGCGGGCTGATGTGCCCCGGAGTCCAGTAGCGAGTCCGTGCGTCTTGTGGTCTAATCGCGAGCTGTGAAGACTCAATCTCGATGCCTGTTGGTGGCTCTGGTTTCCGTAGTCATCTCGTTCGCGGCGGCGGCGGAGGTCGAAGTCACTTCGCCCCCTGAAGGAGCGGCCGCCCCTGTCGAACAGCTCCCACCGGTGGCCTTGGCGGAGCCGGATCCGTCGGTGTTGCGCTTCACGGAGGAGGATTTCCTCCGTAAGACTCATCTCGAGGTCGTCTACAACTATCGCTTCGACGATGACTTTCGCGCTGAGAAGTCCGTGATCGGCAATCGTCATCTCTATGCCGCGCAGACCGGCGATACGTTCCTCGACATCGCGCGCTTCTACAGTCTTGGTTACAACGAGATCGAGGCGGCGAATAAGGATGTGGATCCGTGGCTACCGGAGCGCTCCAAATCGATCCTGCTGCCCACGGAATGGATCGTTCCGCGCACCGATAGCCGCGGCGTAGTCGTCAACATCCCCGAGATGCGCATGTACTACTTCCGGCCCAACGGCGGTCTTTACACGTACCCAGTTGGCCTGGGGCGCGACGAGTGGCGCACGCCGAAGGGGCGTTTCAAGGTGATCGGCAAGACGAAGAACCCGGAGTGGATCATCCCCGAGGCGATTCGCCAGGAGCGCATCCGGGAGAAGGGCCTGCACGAGCGTTCGATCGCCGGCGGTGATCCGCGCAATCCCCTGGGCAAGTATCGCTTTGAACTGACCATGCCGGGCTATCGCATCCACGGTACGAACAGGACCTACGGTGTGGGGATGCAGGTCAGCCACGGATGCGTGCGGCTCTATCCGGAAGACATCGAGCGCTTGTTCGGTATCGTCAACGTCGGCAGCCCGGGTGAGTTCCTCTACCAGCCCGTGAAGGTTGGTTCGCGCGACGGGCGCATCTACGTCGAGGTGCACCACGACATCTATACGCTGGTCCCCGGTCTCTACGGCGAAGCGCGTCGACTGCTGAGCGAGCGCGAGTGGCTCGGTTACGTCGACGAGGCAAAGCTGCAGAAGGCGATCGAGGAGCAAACGGGTCTCCCCGTAGACATCACTGCTGCCGAGTTCCAACACGCGCCGGTTGGCAATCCCCCGATGGCGTCGGATCAGCTTCCGCGCAACCTCTGATCAGCGGTCCTCAATAGACCAGAGCGGCGGCGCGCATCGGTGCGCCGTTGCCGGTAGCGAGGGGTAGCGGGAAGCCGAGGAAGACGACGTTCGGCTCCTTGGCGATCGCATCGAGGCGGGTGAGCCCGGCGATGACAGGGATCTGTGCTTGGAAGAAGGGCAGGTACTCGGCCCAGACGACCTCCGGCGGTTGTCCCTTTTGCAGGCGATCGGAGACCTCGTCCAACCGCGACAGAAAAGGCATGTCGGTCGCGACCGCCTTGATGCCTCGCGCCACGAGCCAGAGAGCGGCTTGCTCCGAGAGGGGCGCATAACGCGGCCAGTCTTCCGGCGGGGGAGGCTGGTAGCCGATCATCAGGATGGCGATGTCTCCGGCTGCCGGCGGATTCAGCTCGAGGTCGGTGATCTGAATGGCGGAGTGACGATTGTGCCAGCGCAGATCGATAACGTGCGCTCGTCCGTAAACCTTGTCGAGCCCGACCCGCGACGGTGCCTCGCCGCCGCGCAGGAGACGCGCCGGCGCGTCGAGGTAGGCGCCGGTGTGGGACATGAGCTCGATCTCTTCGAGGCCGAACGCCGTCCGAGCCTGTCGGGGCACGACCGAAGCGGTGCGAACCCGACCATCGGTGCCGAGGAACTCGAGGGCTCTGATACCGAGCCGCCGGACGTTCACGTCGGGTGTTATGATTGGCGATAGGTCCACGATCTTGCGCGGTTGAGGCGGCTCCGGCGACGAGCACGCCGAGAGTAGGCCCGCCAGCGCCATCATCACCAATAGGGGCGACGGTCTCAGGGACTCGAGTGCAGGAAGGGGTGCCGAGGGACGTCGCATGGCCGTTCACGAAACCGCGTCAGTGTACGTGTTGGAGCGCGGTTCCTCAAACGACAAAGTGTAGACCCGCGACTGAGGTCAGTGGTCGCCCATGGCGTGTTCGACCCCGGTGAGGTCGAAGAACAGCGATCGTTCGCGCCCACACTCTCTGCACTCGACCAGCGCTCGCCGGATCCTGCCTCCGGTGCCGACCGGACCTTCGCCGCGCAAGGCGAAGCGGCCGCGACACGAGCATCTCTGCTCGGCGACGACGGCGTCCATCACTCCGAACTGCGATACCGGAATGGCGCTCGCGGCGCTGCCCCCCGGCTTGGCGGCCGCCGCTCGCCGTTCGCGCGTGGAGCGAACGAGAATCGCCACCGCGGCGATGGCTGCGAGGATGCCGAGAAATGCTTCCATCGAACCGTCACTCGCTCGAGAGGCTCGCTGCCTCGGCCGATGTGTGGGTCAATTGAAGCTCCGGAATCGATCCGCTAGCTTCGCTCGCTCGGGAGGAGGAACCGGGCATGCCAGAAGCATACGCGATCAGCGCCGAGGCGATCCAGACGGAGCGGAAGCGGGTCAACGACGATCTCGACAAGTTCGATGCGGCGAACGTCATCAAGCTCGACGAGGTCGAACTGCGGCCCATGGGGCCGGGCGACGTCCATCTCAAGATTCTGGCGATCTCGGTCGAGCACAACATCGACCACGCCGTATTGGCCGATACAGTCAACATCGCTGCCTTGCGCGGCGGGAAGATATATCCAGGCAACAGCGCCGTCGGCGAGGTGATCGCCGTCGGCGATCAGGTGACGCGATTCGCGCCGGGGGATGTCGTCATCACCCACTGCAACGGGGAGCCCGACATCTACGGCTATCCGCTGCGCATCTGGGCTTACGATCAGCCCGAGTCGATCGGATGGTACGGTCGTGAGGCGGTGGTGGCGGATTGGCAGGTAATCCGTGCGCCACTCGAGTGCGGCCTCAACCTCTGGGAGATTGCGGCGCTGCCGCTGCGCGCGCCGACCGCGTACCACATGTGGCGTCGCGCCGAGGCGATCTTCCGCCTGAAGGTTTCGCGCGAAAAGTTGGCTCGCCTCAATGTGCTGGCGTTCGGCGGCGGCGTTTCCGAGCTGTTCTTGATGCTGGCTCGCCACGAGGGGCACAACGCGTTCTTCTGCTCGGGAAGCCCCGAGCGTCGCGAGCATCTGGCGGCGATGGGAATCGAGCCGATCGATCAGAAGAAGTTCAACCGCTTCAAGGGTCCCGACGACGTCAAGGCGTTCTCGAAGGTAGTCAAGGACGTGAGTGACAGCGTCGGCATGCACGTCGTCTGTGATCTGCTGCGCGGGCCGATCTTCCCAGCCGGTCTGACGGCTTTGGCGCGCCAAGGAGTCAACGTCAGCGCCGGGTGGCAGCTCGGTCAGAAGATCTCCTACGATTCTGCGCTGCTGTCGGTGAAGCAGGTGACGCTCGATCACACGCACTACGAAACCATCGACGGCTGCTCGGCGGCCACTGACCTGTACGGGGTGGTGTTCAAGCCAACGGTGCACAAAGAGGTCTATCCGTTCGAGGAGCTGCCCCGGGCGGTCCGCGAGATGCATCAGAACACGCAGACGGGTATTCCCATCGTTCGGGTTGCCGAGAAGCTTCCTCAGTCGGTCTCGGCGTTGGTCTGACGGCCGTGCGCGCCGCCTTCTGTGAGCGCGCGGGTGAGATAGCGATCCGCGAGGTCGCCGATCTTACGCCGCGCGCTGGCGAGGCGATCGTGCGGGTCGCCGCTTGCGGGATTTGCGGCAGCGATCTGCACTGGTTCGGGGGTGCCGGTACGCCACCCGCGGTCTGTCCCGGCCATGAGATCGTGGGGGAGGTCGTCGCCCTGGCGGGTGGGGGTGTCGCTCGCGAGGGCGATGCGGTCGCGGTAGAGCCCCTGCGGTCGTGTCGATCCTGCGCGCGTTGCCGGCGCGGCGACTATCACCTCTGCGATCAGCTCCGCATTCTCGGGGTCCATGAGGATGGCGGCCTCGCGGAAGCCGTTCGTGTGCCGATAGAAGCGCTGTACCTGATTCCGGCGGGGCTGAGCCTCTCCGATGCCGTTCTGACGGAGCCGCTCGCTGTCACCGTCCACGCGGCTCGCCTGGGTGGTGTAGTAGCCGGATCGCGCGTCGTGATACTCGGGGCCGGTGCCATCGGCTTGCTCGCCATCGTCGCTTGCCGAAGGTTGGGTGCGGCCGAGGTGTTGGTCAGCGCGCGCCATGCCCATCAACGGGACCAGGCCCTCCGCCTCGGGGCTACCGCGGTGTTTCCCACCGACCGGGACGGGCGCGGCGCCTTGCGGACGGCAGCAGCGGTGCACGACGTCGATGTCGTCCTCGAGACCGTAGGCGGTAGCGCGCCGACACTGCGCCAGGCGATCCACCTGGTCGGGCCCGGAGGTACGGTGGTGGTTCTCGGCCTATTCGACGTCGATCCGCCGTATCCGGCACTGGCCGCACTGGTCAAAGAAGCCCGGGTCGTCGGCTCGATCGTCTACAATCGTACCGCCGCCGGCAGCGACTTCGAGATCGCTCTCGAGTTTCTCCGGGACGAAGCGGCGACCCTCCGCGCGTTGGTGACGCACCGTTTCTCGCTAAGTGACGCGCAGGCGGCGTTTCGCACGGCCGCCGACAAGAGCACCGGCGCCATCAAGGTCGCGATCTGCCCTTGACCGCCGGGTCGGGGGGAAGTCGTCCGGGAGGACAGCCTCAAGCGGCCGAGGAGGTGCGGTGCGGCACGACCCCGGCCAGGACGATGGGGACACGAACCGCGAAGGTCGTACCCTGGCTTGGTGCGCTGTCGACATCGATCATTCCCTGTAGGAGATCGACGTTGCGGCGCACGATTGCAAGGCCCAAGCCGACTCCACCAAATGCGCGCGTGTCGGATCCGTCGACCTGCCGAAAGGGCTCGAAGACGGAGCGCAACTGTCCCGCCTCGATACCGATACCGGTATCGCGAACTTCGAAGACGGCATAGTCGCCGTCGTGCGTCAGGCGCAGGGTCACACGCCCCTTGGGGGTGAACTTAAGTGCGTTGAGCAGCAGGTTGCTGAGGACGGAATAGAGTCGGTCGTAGTCGGTGGTGAATTCGATGCTGCGCTGCTGGGTCAGCTCGAGCTTCACGTCGAAGCTGCTGCGTACGTCGTTGCACAGCGCATGAAGCTCCAACAGCAGGTGATCCGACGAGAAGTTGGTCGGGATTACGATCATGCGCCCGCGATCGAGGCGGGCATACTCTAGGATGCTCTCTACCATGCGGTGCAGGGCTCTCGATGCGGCGCTGATGCGGTCGAGGAATGAGCGGGCGTCGCTGTGGATTGGTAGGTGCAGGTCGTCGGCAATCAAGTCGGCATAGCCGATGATGACGTTCAGCGGAGTGCGCAACTCGTGCGACATGTTGGCGACGAACTCGTCCTGCAGGCGCTGCGATTCCTGTAGCCGAGTGAGGAGTGCGCGCGTCTCTTCGTCTCGTCGGCTGCGTTCCGTAATGTCGCGTGCGATGCACTGGTAGCGCTCAGGAGTCTGGCCAGGTGGAGAGATCAGGCGCGCTCGCACCTCGAGGATCGCCTTGTCGCCGTCGGGGGTCGATATCTCGACCTCGAAGGCAGCCATGCCGGTGGCCCGTGGTCGGCGGCTCGCGATGCTGGCGCGACGCATCATGCGGAACACCTCGGTCGTGTCGAGGTATCTGGTCCACCGCACCTTCTCGAGCCCATTTGCGTCGACGTCGAAGAACTGAAGGGCCGCCTGATTTGCGAAGTCGACTCTCCCCTCGACGTCTGCGACGAAAATCAGGTCGTTGGCGCGCTCGAAAAGATCTCGGTAAGCGGCCTCCGACAGGAATAGCTCCTTGTATAGGCGGGCGTTGTGGATATTGACCGCGGCGTGCGCGGCGATACCGGTAAGGATCGCGATTTCGCGCTCGTCGAATCCCTTGGAACCGGTAGTTCGCCCGGCCATCAGAAGGCCGAGTAGGCGGCCCTGGCTGATGATGGGGCTTAGGGCGATGAGTTGCACACCTTGGCGCTCCAGAAGTCTTGGAACGATCAAATCCTGGGCGTGGATGTCTTCGATCGAGACGGTCTTGCCGCCGCTCATCGCGCGGTGCAGAGGACTTCCCGACCAGCCGGGAAACCGCGTGCCGAGCTCGTGCGTTAGATTGCCTCGCTTGATGTGTGTCGATGCGAGCTCGAGCGTGTCATCGTCGTCGTGGACGAGAAAGATCGTCGAGAATGAGGATTGTGTCGCTTCGGCCGTGGCGCGGTTGAGCCTCTGCAAAACGGATCGCAGATCGGTGAGGACGTTGGTCTCACTGGCGACCTCGAGGAGGGTCCGCTCCTGGGCGAGGGCGACGCTCAACTGTTCGCCGGATACCTCCAACTGTGTGCCGCGCTCGTAGAGGGAGCTGTGTGTATGATCGAGTCGCCTGCATCCGTAGATGCTGAGGATGGAAGCGAGAATCGGAGCGACGAACTGATGAGTCTCGGTTGCGGCCTCGCCGCTCCACCACATACCGCCATAGAAAAGGGTGAGCGAGAGTAGGGCGGAACGAGTCTGTTGCGTGGCGCCCCATGGCACGAGGATGGCGGTCGCGAGCATCTTCAAGCACATTGCGACGGTGATGCTGGAAAGGCTTCCATGTGGAACGAAAAGGAAGCTGGTAAGCGCCGCAGAGAAGAAGACGTCGAAGAGTACCGCGAGGGTTTCGACGGCGAGCAGCGCGGGCGGTAGGTAGGTGAGGGTCGTCGCGAACAGCGGCACAGCTAGCAAGAAGATCCACTGGTCGACCGCCAATGGGCGCACTCGCTCTGGATTCACGAAATCGATGGCGAGCTGGAGCAGGAGCAGCAGAAACGCGACAAGAAATGTCGGCCGGAGGTAACGCCGAAGTTGGGCGCTGCGCTCGATCGCGTAGGCGCGTTGGGAGGCGGTGTTCCCGGAATCATGGCCGACGGCACGAAACATAGCGCAAAGCCAATGGTAGCCCGGTAGGCGAGCGGCAAAAAGCAGGAATTACGCGTTTGCTCGATTGAATTGCTTTCGACGTTCGACCCACCCTGGATGGACGCACAGCAGCTGGCAGGTCGACGTCTTTGGCCGGCTGCTGATTGCGGGTGCGATTCGCGTGCGATATGCCACGAGCATGCTTTCAGCGCTGCCTTTGTCTGCCTTCGCGGTCCTTTGGGTCCTCTATATGGCTCTCAAGGTGGTGCGTGAGTATGAGCGCGCAGTCATTCTGCGCCTCGGCAGATTGGTGGGTACTCGCGGGCCGGGGTTGGTGTTCGTGCTTCCGTTCGTCGAGCAGATGATTCGGATGGATCTGCGCACGATCACGCATGACGTTCCTTCGCAGGACGTAATCACGCGCGACAACGTATCCGTCAAGGTGAGCGCCGTTCTGTACTTTCGCGTCGTCGACCCGGCTAAAGCCGTTGTCGACGTGCAGAACTTCTATCTCGCGACCTCGCAGATTGCGCAGACCACCTTGCGCAGCGTCTGCGGGCAAGCGCCGCTCGATTCGCTCCTGGCCGATCGGGACCGTTTGAACGAACAGCTCCAGGAGATCATCGACGCCAGCACCGAGCCATGGGGCGTCAAGGTCATGCTGGTCGAAATCAAGCACATCGACCTTCCGGCGGACATGCAGCGGGCGATGGCGCGGCAGGCGGAAGCCGAGCGCCTGCGCCGCGCCAAGGTGATCAGCGCGGAAGGTGAGTTCCAGGCTGCGGCGCGGCTGGGCGAAGCGGCCCAGGTCATGGAGAAGGAGTCCGTGGCGATGCAACTGCGGATGCTTCAGACGCTCTCGCAAGTGGGGACGGAGAAGAACCGCACGGTCGTCGTCCCGATTCCCGTCGATCTCATCCGATCGCTTTTCGCGGGTAGCCGTTGATTTCGCGATGGGCCTGACGGCGGGTTTTCACAGCCGCCGGCGGCGGCTGTTGATGGACAAGATGGGCCCTGGGGCTGCTGCGCTGGTCCCGGCGGCAAGCGAGCGGATCCGCTCCAACGATGTCGAGTATCGCTTCCGCCAGAACAGCGACTTCGACTACTTGACGGGCTTTCCCGAGCCCGAGGCGTTGTGTCTGTTGCTCCCGGGCCATCCGGATCACGAGTACGTGCTGTTCGTGCGGCCGCGCGATCAGGAGCGCGAAACCTGGACGGGCCGGCGCGCCGGCACCGAGGGAGCGGTGCAGATCTACGGTGCTGATGCCGCGCACCCTCTCGCGGCCCTCGACGAAACCGTGTCGGCTCTGCTCGCCGATCGCGAAATCTTGTACTACGCGATGGAAGGCCGCGGTGACTACAACCGCCGAGTGCTTGCCTGGGTCGAGACCATGCAGGCGCAGCGCCAGCGCAGCGGGCAGGGGCCGACCGCGGTCCACGATCTGCGTCCGCTGCTACACGAGATGCGGCTGTTCAAGAGCGAGGACGAGATCGAGGCGATGCGGCGCGCCGCCGTCGTGTCCTGCGAGGGGCATCGTCGCGCCATGAGCCGCGCGCGCGCCGGACAGTACGAGTACGAGGTCGAAGCGGAGATCGAGTATGCGTTTCGCGCGCGCGGTGCCTCAGCACCGGCGTACCCCTCGATCGTGGCGGCGGGGGCAAACGCGACAGTGCTGCACTACACGGAGAACTGCTGCCGCCTCGAGGAAGCCGATCTGCTCCTGATCGACGCCGGCGCCGAGGTGGAGATGTATTGCGGCGACGTGACCCGCACGTTTCCCGTCGGCAGGCGCTTCGACGGCCGGCAACGCGCCTTGTACGACGTCGTCCTGGCGGCTCAGGAGGCAGCGATCTTCGAGATCCGGCCGGGCGTCACGGTGGAGGATGTCCACGAGGCGGCTCTTCGGATTCTGGTGCGCGGACTGATCGACCTCGGGATCCTGCAGGGCACTGTCGACGAGAACATCGCCGACGAACACTATCGCGCGTTCTACATGCACCGGACCAGCCACTGGCTGGGCAAGGACGTGCACGATGTCGGCGTCTATCGGCTGCAGGGTGCTTCGCGAAAGCTGGAGCCGGGCATGATCATCACCGTCGAGCCGGGTTTGTACCTGGCGGAGCACAGTGGTGCGCCGCCGCAATGGCAGGGGATCGGCATTCGCATCGAGGATGACGTTCTCGTTCGCGAATCGGGCTTCGAGGTATTGACCGAGGCGGCACCCAAAGAGATCGACGAGATCGAAGCGCTGCGTCGCGACGCGTGAGCGAGTGATCGATCGCGGCCCAGGCCAAGTGCTTGGGAGCGCGATCGATCGCTCGCGGCAATGTCGACTTACTTCGGCTGCGGAACGATCCGCAGATACGGCTTGACCGTCTTCCAGCCGTCCGGGAATCGCTTCTTTGCGTCTTCGTCGGACAGGGCCGGGACGATGATGACGTCTTCCCCGTGCTTCCAGTTCACGGGCGTTGCGACCTTGTGCTTATCGGTGAGTTGCAGCGAATCGATACTGCGCAGAATCTCTTCGAAGTTGCGCCCCGTGCTGGCGGGATACGTGATGACCAGGCGGATCTTCTTGTTGGCGTCGATCACGAACACCGACCGAACGGTGAGGGTGTCGTTGGCGTTGGGGTGAATCATGTCGTAGAGGCCTGACACCTTGCGGTCCGCGTCCGCGATGAGCGGAAAGTTGAGCGCGTGCCCCTGTGTTTCCTTGATGTCGCTCGCCCACGCCTTGTGGGAATCCGCAGGGTCGACGCTGAGCCCGATCACTTTGACGCCGCGCTTGTCGAACTCTGGCTTGAGCCTGGCGACCTCGCCGAGCTCCGTCGTGCAGACGGGGGTGAAGTCCTTGGGGTGGGAGAAGAGGACGGCCCAGCCGTCGCCGATCCACTCGTGAAACGCCACGGGACCCTCAGTCGTCTCTGCTTTGAAGTCGGGAGCGATGTCTCCCAAGCGAAGTGCCATGTGAGCCTCCTCGTGTTGCGCCGCAACCGCTTTGCTGCGGGCTCGACCGTCGTCAACTGCGCACTATCGGTCCTTCACTCGCGCGTTGATCGGGCTGTGTCAACCGCTTCACAACTCGAGAACGTTGATGCCGCGATCTTGACGATGGGAGACGCGCCCCGATCTGCCGATGATCTCGCTCGTCTCCATTGCATCCAGTGCGGAACGATCGAGGATGTTGGCCCACGCGCGGCTACCGTCGGCGAGTCGTACGGCCGCGAGTCCGTAGTCGGGACTTCCTTCGCGATCGTGGGCCACCGTGTAGGTCTCGACCGTCGCTGATCCGTTGGCATCGATGGACAATGGCGGATGGATCTCTGCGTCGAGCTTTGCCTGATCGGCGGCGACATCGTGACGTGACCAAGGGGTCGACGGCGGTTGATTCGAATAGATGCCCACCGAGTGCTTCGTCATGTACCACCCAACTCCGGTTGCGAGCCCAAAACGAGCGTCCGATGCATCGCGCAGGCGCGCCACCAACTGCGCGACTGCGTGCGTCGTGTAGTTGCTCCCGGGACCACCATGATAAGGCAGGCCACCGGTGACGGTCAGCTCGACCGAGCCGTCGTCTGCCACGCCCAGCATGCGGGCGCCAAGCTGTAACGCCGAGGGGAAGCAGCTGTAGAAGTCGGCGAAGTCGATTCGCGAAGGGTCGGTGCCTGCTTGCTCCAGGGCGCGCCTCCCGGCGAGGCGGAGCGCCGGGGAGGAATGGAAGTCCACCCGATCGCTGACGAACCAGTGATCGTGCGCATCGCCGCAGCCGCGGAGGTAGACCCATTTCGACTCGGGAATGCCGAGCTCCCGGGCTCGCGCGGTGCTGGTCACGATCACCGCGGCGGCCTGGTCTACCGTCATGATCGCATTCATGAACTTGCGGTAGGGGAAGCAGATCATCCGGTTGTCGGGTGAGTCGGCGGTGATCTCGGCGGCGCTCTTGGCTACCTGAAACCAGGCGTATGGATTCTCCGAGGCTACCCGCGACAGGCCGGCACACAGGGTGCCGAGAAGCTGACGGTGCTGTCCAATATCGATGCCGCGCGCTGCGCGAAGGGCATTTTCGAAGAGCGGGTAGATCCGGATCGGCATGTGCGCCTGGTGAGCGCGCTCGACCTCGTTCGAGCCGCTGCGCGCGTCGCCGACGACTTTCCCGGGGTCGCCCTTTCTTCCCCAACTCAGTTCGATGCCGTCGCGCCGGGCTACCTTCAGGGAGTGGAAGGCCTCCGCCCCGGTGATGAGTGCGAGCGAGAGCTCGCCGCGAGAGATTCGATCGGCCGCATCGTTGATTCGCCATTGGGGGGAATTGCCACCCATGGAGGTCGTCACGGCCTCCCCCGGATAGGCCCCCAACCTCGACCCCAGTTGTTTGGCCGGATCGGCATACGAATGGGAAATCAGGTTGACGACAGTGATCGAGTCGAGTGAGGCAAGCAGCGGGGCACCGGCGTCTTCTTCCGCTACCTCGGCGCAACGCGCCATCATCTCCAGTGGTTCGACGATCTCGGGGACGGCAGCCGGGCGATTCGTAAACTGACCCACTCCGACGATTACGGGAACAAGTGCGGTTGGCATCCGTCTCGTGTTCCAGAGCACGACAACGTCGTCAAGCAACCAGAAGGATCTGAGCTCACGATGAATTCTCATTCATGCGGGCGCTAAGCGGGTGCTATGGAGGCTCGGTCCAAGGGAGAATATCCGTTCAGTTGAGCTGCTCGAAAGTGGCTTGAACTGAACCCTCGAATCGCTCGACCGAGCGCGCCATGGCTCGCTCAAGCGCACGGTCGGATCCTATCCATCGGCCGAAAACAACGAAAAAACAGTATGTTAGTTGACCCGATATGTTGCGTCCAAATCCCGATTGAAAGGGCGTCGGAGTAGCAGTGCTAATTTGAACGATCGTGCTTTTTACAGATTTTCCTATTGTAGAGGTGTTTTGTCCATGATAAGAGTTGGGCACTTCAATTGTTGAAGCACGGGAGAGATTCTAATGGCGAGAATTAGTGGGGGCGCGGCGAAGCAGCAGGGTAGGGTTCCGAAGATGTGGTCCAGTGTTCCGGACGACATTCTGGCTCCCGATTTTGCGTTGCCGACCCAGGTCAAGGATATCTGGCACAAGTCGCGGGCGATTCGTCCCGAGCGTGCGCTTGCCTTGGCGGTGCTGGAGCAGTCGATGGAGGACTTGCGGAAGTTCCGCTTCGCGGAGCGACGTCGGCAGCAGCGCCTCTACATGGAGGCGTATCGTTGGGTAATGTCCAACGACCGCTCGTGGCCGTTCTCCTTCGTATGCCTGTGTGACCAACTGGATCTCGAAGTCGAGCCGATGCGCCGCGGTCTTCTCGGCGACGCGGCTCCGGCCGACTGTTCCGCCGAGCCGGGCATCGTCCCTGCGGTGAGCGCGTCGCCGGAGCACACGGCTTCCGACAGCAACGTGCACAACCAAGCGGCCTGATCTCCCAGCCGCTTCGAAGTGCGCGAACGCGCCTTCTCGAAGCTTGTTCTCAAAAATGGATGCCGCGCTCGCTTACTGCGAGCGCGGCTTCTTTTATGGCCTCGGCCAGAGTCGGATGGGCGTGCACGGAGCGCGCTAGATCCTCGGCGCTGGCGGCGAACTCGATTGCGACGGCGGCCTCGGCAATGAGCTCGGACGCGTGTGGGCCCAGGATGTGCACCCCCAGGACGGTATCGCTCACAGCATCGGCGACGATCTTGACGAAGCCGTCAGTGTTAGCCGAACAGCGGGCGCGGCCGTTGGCGCGGAATGGGAAGGTGCCGACGCGGACAGTCCGCCCGGATCTCTCTGCCGCCGCGGCTGAGTGGCCAACGGACGCGACCTCGGGCCAGGTGTAGACGACGTTGGGGACGGCCCCGTAGTTCACGTGGCCAGCAAGCCCCGCCATACGCTCTACGGCCGCGATCCCTTCTTCCTCGGCTTTGTGGGCAAGCATGGGGCCGGCAATGACGTCGCCGATCGCGTACACGCCGGGCACCGACGTTTCGTAGCGTTCATTGACTGGAATGCGGCCGCGTTCATCGGTGGCGAGGCGGATGTGAAGAAGACCGAGGCCCTCGGTGTGCGCCTTGCGGCCGACGGCGACCAGCAGCCGATCGGCCTCGAGGATCTCCTCGCCGCCGGCGCCGGCGATCACCATGCGAACCCGATCGCCGTCCGTCGTTGCGCTCTTCAACGTCGTCTCCAGTCGGAAGCGCATGCCCTGTTTCTCGAGAGCTTTGCGCAGCCCTGATGCGATTTCCGCATCCATACCCGGCAAAACCTCAGGCTGGATCTCGATGACGGTCACGTTGCTTCCGAGCCGTCGCCACACTGAACCGAGCTCGAGTCCGATGGCGCCAGCACCCAGAACGACGAGATGGGCGGGAACTTCGGCGAGATCCAACGCCTCCGTCGACGAGAGGATGCGGTCGCCATCGAACGGAGTCTGGGGCAATGCGATCGGACTGCTGCCGGTGGCGATCAGTACGCGGGCTGCATTCACCATGGCGGCGGCGTCGCCCCTGACCGACAGCTGGGTGGCTGAAACGAACGATGCCTCGCCGGTGATCGAATCGACGCCGTGCTTGCGGAACAGCGATGCGATCCCCTTGGTGAGCATCTGCACGACGCGCCGCTTGCGCTGCATCATCTGGTCGAGGTTGAGGCGAACCGATTCCACCTCGATGCCGTGCTCGGCAAGGTGCTGGCGCACCTCGTCGTAGCGCTCGCTGGAATCGAGGAGTGCCTTGCTGGGAATGCATCCGACATTCAGACACGTCCCACCGAGACTGCGATCGCGATCGATACAAGCCACGCGCATTCCGAGCTGCGCGGCGCGGATTGCGGCGACGTAACCGCCCGGACCAGCTCCAATGACGGCAAGATCGTATTGCGAGGCTGACGCCATAGCCGCCTACCTTTCGTTTCAAAGATCGAGGAGAAGTCGTTCCGGAGCTTCGAGGCGCTGCTTGACGCCAACCAGGAAGGTCACTGCACCTTCGCCGTCGATCAGTCGATGGTCGTAGGAGAGCGCAAGATACATCATGGGCCGGATGACGATCTCGTCGTCAACGACAACCGGACGCTTCTCGATCTTGTGCATACCGAGGATGGCGCTCTGTGGCGGATTGAGGATCGGTGTCGACATCAGTGAGCCATATACGCCGCCATTCGAGATGGTGAACGTCCCTCCGGTGAGGTCGGCGATCGACAGCTTGTTGTCTTTCGCGAGGTCGGCGAGTCGTCCGAGGGTTGCCTCGATCTCCGCGAACGACATGCGGTCGGCATCGTGCAGGACGGGCACCACCAGGCCGCGTTCGGTGCCGACCGCAACCCCGAGATGTACGCCGTTGGGCTGGACGACGTCTTCGCCCTCGATCCGCGCATTGATCAGCGGCACGTCGCGCATCGCCGCGATGCAAGAGCGAGCAAAGAAAGACATAAAGCCTAGGCGCACGCCGTGGCGCTCTTCGAAAGTCTTCTTGAAACGCTCGCGTAGCGCCAGGATTGCGCTCATATCGACCTCGTTGAAGGTCGTCAGGATTGCCGCACCGTGCTGAGCCTCCAGTAGCCGTTCGGCGATGCGACGTCGCAGGCGAGTCATCGGTGTTCGGACAACGTTGGGCGTCTCGGCCGGGGGGCGGTTGCGATCGCCACCGGGGTAGGGCGTGGGTGAACGCGGATCGCGCGGCTCCGCTAACACCGTCGACTGCTGGTCGCGAACCGGCGGCGATTCGCGCGGCGGGTCTTTCGGTGAGCGCTGACTCGGCGCGGCCGGCTGTGTTGGTGGAGATGTCGGGGAAGCGCCGGTACCCGGGTCGGGGGCTACGTCACGGCCCTGGGCTTCGATGTGCTTCAGCACGTCCGCCTTGGTGATGCGCCCGGACCGGCCGGTGCCGTCGATCGAGGACGGATCGAGGTCGTTCTCTTCGACCAGCCGTCGCACTGCTGGGGTCAGCGAATCGAGGTCGGTGCGAGGTCCGCCATGGGAGGTGTGCGCGACCGCCTGTCGAGTTTCCGGCGGGTGGGCGGGCTCGGCCGCTACTTGCCTGGCGGCCGCGCCAGGCTCGGCGCTTTTGGTGATGGGATCCCCGGGTTCGATGCGCGCCACGGTGTCACCAACGTGCACGGTGTCTCCCTCGGCGCGTGCTACGCGAACGATTCCCGCGGCCGGGGCCGGAATCTCGACACTGGCCTTGTCGGTTTCGAGCTCGAGGAGTGGCTCATCCACGGCGACTCTGTCGCCGTCTTGCTTGAGCCAGCGGACGATGACGCCTTCGTTGATCGATTCACCGAGAGGGGGGATTCGGACTTCTTCCATGGTTCCAGCTCCAGGCCGGAGTCGCCGGCTTCGCGCCGGCGCGGCACGCAGACAGCAACCCGATCGTGCGCCGATCACCGACGGCGCGTCGTGCTCATGAGTAGTGCGGGTTGAACGCGTGGTTGATGATCTCGTCCTGTTCGCTGCTGTGTTGTTTGTACGATCCTGTGGCTGGGCTGGCCGCCTCGTCCCTGCCGACGTAGCGGACGGCTCTGTCGGTTCCGATGACGCGCGGCATGCGCGGCAGGAGAAAGTGCCATGCCCCCATGTTCCACGGTTCTTCCTGGACCCAGTAGATCTCAGCCGTTGCCGGTGCCCTATCGATCTCGCTGCGTAGCTGGTCGGCAGGAAACGGATAGAGCTCTTCGATGCGCACGAGTGCGATCTCTGGGCGGTTGCGCTCGTCGCGCTCGCGCAGGAGTTCGTAGTACATCTTGCCGCTACACAAGAGTACCCTCCTGGTGTCGGGACCGATCGAGGGGTCGCCGATCACGGAATGGAAGCCGCCCTCGGTGAGATCTTCGGCGCGAGAGCGCGCCACCGGGTGGCGTAACAAGCTCTTCGGGCTCATGATGATCAGTGGTTTGCGGAACGACCTGAGCTGCTGCCTTCGCAACGCGTGAAAGTACTGGGCCGGAGTCGTCAGGTTGCAGACTTGCAGATTGTCGTCGCCGCAGAGCTGCAGATACCGCTCCAACCGCGCGCTCGAATGCTCCGGGCCCTGTCCCTCGTAGCCGTGCGGGAGCAGCATGACGAGTCCGTTCATCCGCTGCCACTTCGACTCGGCCGAGGAGATGAATTGATCGATTGCAATCTGGGCCCCGTTGGCGAAGTCGCCGAACTGAGCTTCCCAGATGACCAGATTATTCGGGTCGGCCGAGCTGAAGCCGTATTCGAACCCGACGGCAGCGGCCTCCGACAGCATGCTGTCGGCGATCATGAACCAGCCCTGGCCGTCGCGGAGATGCTGGAGAGGGACATAGAGCTCGTCGCTGGTCTGGTCGGTCAACACCGCATGACGGTGGCTGAATGTGCCGCGACCCGTGTCCTGTCCCGTAAGGCGGACGTTGATGCCTTCGGTCAGGAGCGAGCCGATCGCCAACATCTCTGCGCATCCCCAATCGATCTGGCCCTCGGGGGCGTCGCTCTCCACCATTTTCACGCGCTCGTCGATCAGGCGCTTCGCCTTCGGGTGCACGTCGAACCCTTGCGGTATGCGCCGGGCGAGATCGGCGATTTCGATCAACCGCGCGCGCTCGACGCGTGTGTCCGCGCTGCGATCCTCGCCGGCCCAGCTCATACCTTTCCAGGCGCCACCGAGCGTGAACACCTGCTGTCTCGGCATGAAGTCGCGGGCGTAGTCGAGCGCTGCGTCGAAAATCTCCCGCTGCTCGCGGATCATCGCTTCCGTCTCCGCGGCGCTCAGGACCCCTTGATCGACGAGGCGTCGTGCGTAGATGTCGCGGACGGTGTCCATCTCGGCGATTCGCTTGTACATCACCGGATGTGTGAAGGTGGGATCGTCGCCCTCGTTGTGCCCGTGGCGCCGATAGCACACGAGATCGATGATGACGTCGACTTTGAAGCGGTTGCGAAATCGAGCTGCGATTCGCGCGGCCTGTACTGCCGCCTCGGGGTCGTTGTTGTTGACGTGCAGAACGGGTGCTTGGATGAACTTGCCCACGTCGGACGGGTAGCGCGTGAAGCAGTAATCGGCGGGAGAGGCAGTGAAGCCGACGCGATTGTTGATGATGACGTGAATGGTACCGCCGGTCTTGTATGCCGGTAGCTCGGAGAGAGCCAGAGTCTCGGCGACAATGCCCTGGCCGGTGAAGGCCGCATCGCCATGCAGCAGAAGGGGCATCACGCGCGAGCGATCCGGGTCTTTTAGATAGCGCTGCTTCGCGCGAACAATCCCTTCGACCACGGGATCAACTGCCTCGAGGTGGCTGGGGTTGGCGAGCAGCGATACGTGCACCCGGTGGTTGGAGCGAGTGGTGTGGTCGCGCGCGTATCCGAGGTGGTACTTGACGTCTCCGTCACCCTGGATGTTGGTCGGAAGAAAGCTGCCTTCGAACTCCGAGAAGATCATCTCGGAAGGCTTTCCGAGGACGTTGGCCATGACGTTGAGGCGACCACGATGCGGCATGCCGGCGACGATTTCCGAAACGCCGAGGTCGCCGGAGACCTCGATGAGAGTGTCCACGAGCGGGATCAGGGATTCGGCGCCCTCGAGAGAGAAGCGCTTCTGCCCGACGTACTTGGCGTGGAGAAACTGTTCGAACCCAGTCGCGGCCACCAGCTTCTGGAAGATGTGCAGGCGATCGCCGTTGCTCAGGACGGGTGTGTTGAGGTTGGTCTCGATCTCCGCCTGCAGCCAACGGCGCTGCTCGGGGTCGTCGATATACATGTAGTCGGGACCCATCGTGCGGCAGTACGAGGCGCGGAGGATTTCAACCAATTCGGCGAGCGTCGCCTCCACTTCACCGTCTGGCGTCGGATATCGCAGACGGCGGTCGAGATCGGCATCGCCGAATCCGAACTGGTCCAGCTTTAGCAATGGGTGATCGCGCGGCGGCGGACTGAGGGGGTCGAGGTCGGCGATGAGATGGCCGAGCTCGCGATAGGAGTGGATCAGATCGAACACTCCGACGACGCGCTCCGATGATTTGCCCGCCGGGCGACCGTTGCTACTGCCGATCTCGAAGCCCGCGAAAAAATGAGCCCAGTCGTCGCCGACCGACGCCCGATCGAGCAGATACTGCTCGTACAGGTCATCGATGTATCCGGGGTTGGCACGCAGGACGGAGTCGAGATCCATTCGCCAAAATGTATCAGCTTTGGCTGAGTGACGCACCCGGGGCGGCGTGGGTTGGATGGTTCGAACGCTCTGCTGCGACGAATCAGCGCACCATCACGCGCGCGGATCCGCGGCCGAAGGATCTGAGACTCACGCCGGCGCTCTGCACGACGCGCGCTGAGTGTGGGCTTGGGTTACGTTGACTTCATGGGGGTGATCAGACACCGTTCCGGCGTGGTTGAGAACGGCTCGCAGAGATCGGCCGAGCACATGGACGGCGCGCAGGTCGCACGGGGCTCCTCGATCGCATGTGCCGAGCGCAGCTCTCTGATGAACGTTGGGCGGCGCGTCGACTATGCCATTCGCGCGCTCGCGTATCTCGCGGGGCAAGACGCGAAACGGCTCGTGCGCCGTTCCGAGATCGAGACCAAGCAGGGAATCCCGCGCCACTTCCTCTCCAAGATTCTGCGATCCCTGGTCGGTGCGGGGTTTTTGGAGTCAGTTGCGGGTGCGCGCGGCGGCTTTCGGCTTCGCAAGCCCGCCAACCAGATCACCTTCCTCCAGGTATACGAATGTTTCGAGGGCGAGTTGTGCTTGATCGAATGCCTGCGCGACGGCGCGGCGGCCTGCAACTTCACGTCCGTTTGCACGCAGATCGATGTGTGGCGCATCGCGCGCCAAAAGTTGTTCGATTACCTCGACTCGGTGTCGATCGCGGATGTGGCGGATGGCGACGGACTCGGATGTCGGCTGGGGCGTGGCGAGGCGTGTGGTCAAAAGACGCTCGCCTGACGGTCAATCGCCGTCGGTAGCCGACGCGATATCGGCTCGGCCCTTCATCGCGTAGATCCTGCTCACCTCGATCGCGAGTCCGACCGTTCGGCGCGGTTGCCCACTTGCTCCGGTGCGAGTTTCCTTTTCGCTTGCCGCGATCTCGGTGGCGCGCCCGTACACGATCGCCGCGGCGCCGCCCGGCCCCCAGGTCGACAGCGCGACTTCGGGGTTGTGGCGAATGTCGGTGCGTCGGACCGCATTGACGTAGATCGTCGTGCGTAGAATTCCCCGCTCGAACGACGCGTGAATCGGCGCGATGTGTGGGCGGCCGTCGCGCCCCACCGTCGCCATCGCCTTGACCTTGGTCCCGTTCCAGAACTCCACGAACTCGACTGAGTTCATATGGCGATCCGGCCGATCGAAGGTCTCGCGAGCGGCGCGACCAGCTGTCGCGCGACTACGCTCCAGAAGTGAGTCGAGCTTCGCCAGCTCCGCCGCCGACCATGTGGCGGGGTCGCGCGCTGCCCGCTTGGCCTCGTCGGGGTCCGTCACGGCACCTCGGGTCCCAGCCGAGCCGGCGGTTATCCCGAGCGCCTGCGACGGTTTTCGCGACTGCGTCATCGGCGCGCCCCGGCGCGGCTGCCGATCAGTGTTGGAATCGAGTGGTTGGCCGGAGGAAACACGTGCTTCGCTCTCTCGCGGTTGACCATTCGCAAACGCAGCAAATAGAACTGTGCGAATACGTCGAGGAGGATCTGCATGCGGCTCTTGATGGTCATCTTGGCGCTGGTGTTTAGCGCAACCACGGCGGCGAGTCTGCCCCTACCGGGAGGCGGCCCGCCGGAAACCGATTGTCACGCGGTATTCGCAACGACCCGGATGAAGTTGAACTTCCCGCCGTTCAATCCACAGGAGCCACTGCCGCGCGAAGAGGTGCGGTGCTTCGATGGCGATGCGGGCTGCGATCTGGACGGCGTTCAGAACGGCGCGTGCATTATCGACATCGACGTGTGCTTGCGCAACGACGTTCCGGAGCTCGAGGCCTGCGAAGCGGACGACGTGATAGCGGCGGAAGCATTCGCTGGTGGTGGTGATGTTCCGCTTGCCGGCCTGAGCGCGGCACTGGCGGCGCTTGTGCCAGCGACCAGCAATGTCTGCACCGAGGGACAGACGTTGTCGATCAGCGTTGATGAGAACCAGATCGAGAAGGCGACGGTTCGAATCGAGGCGACCACCGCAGGCTCGGTCACCGACAGCGACAGTGTGACGTTCGCCTGTGTGCCACACGGGTGGCCGTCACATGGATACAACTACGGAAACCATCGCTCCAATCCGGTGGAGACTTTCGTCGACGCCAGCAACGCCGGAGCGCTCGGTGTGAAGTGGCAGTTCGACGTGGAAGCGTTCGAGGGTACACCCGGCGGGCTCAAGGCGATCACGTCGACCCCAGCCGTCGGTTACGGGCTGGTCTTCGCTACTGCCTGGAACGGTAAGATCTACGCACTGGATCAGGAAACCGGCGACGTGGTGTGGCATTACCGAGCTCCTTCAGCCGCCTTTCTTGGTATCGAGGGCAGCCCGACGTTGACCGCGGATGGTCGTGTCATCATCACAGCCGACAAGACTTTGGAGTGTCTCGACGCCCGTGATGGGACAGTGCTCTGGTCGACACGACTCACCGAGGTCCCAGAGCTCGAAATGTGGGGCTCCGCGATCGTCGCCAACGGACGTGTATTCGTCGGTATTGCCTCGGTCGCCGACTCGCCGTGCGCATCGGAGGGGCAGTTGGTCGCTGTCGATCTCGATACCGGTGAGGTTCTGTGGCGCTACGTCACGACTCCGGCGATGATTTGTCGCAGCGACACCGCAATCGAGTGTGACGAAGATGCGGACTGCCCGCGCGGAGGTCCTTGTGTGGTTGCGCGCGGCGCCGGCATCACTTCCCGCCCCGCAGTCGATTCGACCGGCGAGATCGTGTTTGCCAACACGGTCGGTTGCTTCACGTTCCCGTCTGTCGGCGATTCCGACAGTCTTCTTTCGTTCGAAGCCGCCACCGGTGAGCTGCGCTGGAAGAATCGAGTGCAGCCTCCCGAACAGTTCGGCTATTGCCCGGAGGATGGCGGTGCGGAGTGTCGCGAAGACGCGGACTGCAGCGCGGGTACGTGCCGCGCCAAGGGAGCCTTCCACGACTTCGGCTTTCTCAACGGCCCTCTGTTCGTCACCGAGGCAGAAACGGGCATCGGGCGAGCCCTCGTCGTCTCCGGCAGCAAAGACGGGTCTCTCTACGCGGTCGATTCAGACACTGGCGAGAACGTCTGGAAGAACGAAGTCGTCGCGGTACCGGTGTCGCCGGGGTTTGCGGCATGGGGTCTCTTCAATGGAGCCATCGCGTACGATGCGGGTCACGTTTACGCGGGCTTGCACGACACGGTGCCGAGCCGCGACCCAGATCATCTACAGGCGTTTCGGATCACCGACGGCGTTACGGCATGGTCGCAGCCCTTCGATCAGACCTGGAGTCACACGTCTGTCGTCAACGGCATCATGTTCATCGGTGACTGTGGCAACGACACGACCTGCAAGCCTGCCTGCGGCCGCGAAGAGTGCCCGCCGGGAAGTTACTACGCCATCGATGCATCCGACGGCCGCATTCTGAAGCGCTTCGCAACCGCGGCGCCGGTGGCCGGCGGTGCTGCGATCACCGACGGCGTGGTGTACGCGCCGTACGGCCTGTCGGGGCCGACAGGCGGCATCACCGCCTATGCCGTCGCTTGCCCGGGAGATTGTGATCTCGACGGGACGACGGAGATCAACGAGTTGATTCGCGGAGTTGGCGAGTCGCTCGGGCTGTCCGTCGAGGCATGCGGAATCTTCGATCGCGATGGCAGCGGCCGGATTCTCGTGTCGGACCTGGTGCTCGCCGTGCGCGCGAGTCTCGAAGGTTGCGAGGCGCTCGGCCTGTGACGTGAGCGTTGGTTGGAGGAGGGAAGGGCGCCCAATCCCTCCTCCAATCGCGCTCTCAAACGTGCGGGCCCTTGCCCGAGTAGTTCATCTGGATGAAGTCGCGGCGTGTCTTCGGGCCGTAGGTGAGCAGGCTGCGATGGCGCTCGCTGCCGTACTCCGCTTTGACCAGCGCGATCGGATCGTCGGCGATCGTGCAGCGGATCTCGTCAGCGTCGAGTTGATAGAGATCAGCTGCGTTGAGTCCGAAAATGCGCGCTTTGATGTCCGGCGTAATGTCGGGGTACCCGAACTCGTCGCGCAGCCGCTGCGGCATCTGAAACGTCTTCAGTGCGTCGATCTGCCACTGCGGCGTGCCGTACCAGATCGAGTCGGTTCCCCAGAGAATGCGCTCGGTGCCGAACGCATTCACCAGCTTACCGAGTAGATGTCCGACCTGGTTGATGTCGCCCGAGATGACGTTGCTCGCGAAGATGGCGCCGAGCTCGGCGTAGAGGTTGTTGGCGAAGGCCGGATTGGTGTCGAGGGTGCGCTTGATCTGGACGAGGTCGTCGAGGAACTCGCCGGCCGAGTGATAAATCGCGAAGTTGATGTCGGGCCAATCGAGCGCGGCCTTCGGGACATCACGCGGCATGATGTGCTCGGCGTCGAAGACTCCAAGGCGCAGTCCCTTGTGCGTGTTGACGATGTTTATGCCGAGCCGCAACGCCTCCTCATACATCGGGTAGGCGACTTCCTCGTCGTCTAGCCACCACGGCCGCGTCGATCCCCAGATGGCGGTTGCCGGATCGGTGCCGCGATGGCCGGCGCCCGTGTAGGTTTTGAGCGCCCGGATGCCGAGCACGTTCACCAGGTACTCCATGTCCGCGATAGTCGTCCGCGTGTCGGCCTCTTGCAGGTTGGGCGTGAGCATCGCTTGTGTGAGCATTCGCTGCGACGCTCCGAGCTCGTTGCCGAAGTCGCGCGTCGCCGCCATTGCATCGTTGCCGATGAGCTCCAGCGTTGCCGCGGGTGCTGGCAGGCCGCTCATCATGGCCACCGCCGTCTCGCTGTCGACGAGTACTTCTTTTATGTAGTTCATGCGCGACAGCTCACTGAGCTCGCCGCGCGTGCAGTCCGGTAGATCCATGCCGGGGTAGCAGATACGGAAGTTGCGGTAGAAGTCGCCCAGGGCGGGAACCGATCCGACCGGGCCGTCGAGGTCGGCGTGATGCGTCTGGACGTCGACGATGAAGTAGTCGGCCTGAAAGAGATCGCGCGCGGCATCAGGGTCACGGGTGGCACAGTCGTCGACCATGAAGCCGCCTTCGTCGTCGCTGCCACATCCATTCGCGATGTTGAGCGCCATCAGGGCGGTGGCAGTGCCGGCGGCGGAGCGCAGGAACGATCTGCGCGACATGCCGAGCTTGCGAGCGCGCTCGTCGGCCATGCCGAGTGTGAGGTCTTCGATCTTTCGTTGATGCCGGGTCTGCGGGACCGGCCAGTACTCGCCGTTGGAAACGAGCTGCGTCGGGATCGGCAGCTCGCGCTCGTTCTCCTGGACGTTCTTGTTGCGGGTCTTGAGAAGCATAGCCCCCCCAGCGAAGCGGAGTCGGATCGCCGCGTGCGGTGTTCGTTCCGACCCGGAAACAGCGAGGCCCCGGTGTCTCCACCGGGGCCTCTGGATTGATCAGGGCAACCGGCCGATCTGGTCGCCCGGGATGAAGTACCCAAACATGTTGCACATGTCGTCGTCGGCGAGCTCGCCAAACACCAGCGGAATCGGCTCGCCCTCCTGGTACGTGCGCACCTCGTCGTGGAAACCGAGTTGGACGCCCCGCTCGAAGACGCAGGTGCGCGTCTCGGGATCCCAACCGCAGGTGCGGCATCCCTCGTGGCACTTCTTGGGCTGATAGTCTTCGTCGCCCTCGATGCCGTTGATGTGCTCGCACGTGTAGCGAAGGCCGGCATCCTTGGGGACCAGGAGATAGGGCTCGGGGTAGTCGACCACCGGTGCGTTGTCCCAGGCGTTGGTTCGATAGATCGTCGTGTCCTCGTAGTTCGGACCGATATTGCACACCTGGTCGGGCGTGCAGTTGCGATTGGCCGGGCGGCAGCGACAGTCCGAATCCTTGGCGCAGAGATTGCCGCTGCCCGAGCAAGTGCCGCCGCGCACCAGATCGATCTGGAAGAGGGTACCGCGCTTGTGCATATGCCCGAAGAGCTGGAACACGTACGCATCGCCGAGGTCGGTCAGAATGCCGGACGGCCGCCAGATGGTGTCCATGACACGGGTTTCGTAGGGCTCGACGAGCAGGTCGTTGAAACCGATTGCGAAGATGCCGTCCAGCACGACTTTGAACTCGCCGACCTCATGAAAGTAGAAGTTCAGCCAGGCTTCGGAATAAATCTCCTGGGCCGGTTGGAACGGGTTCGTGTAGTGCAGATTGGCGATGATTACCGAATCCGGCCCGAGGATCGGGATTCCGACACCGTCGGGATAGAACACCTGGTAGCGCGTGCCGGCCACTTGAGTACCGCCGATCGGTAGAATCGTTCGACCGTCGGGCGGACACTCGTCGCAATCTTCATCGACCGTGCACGACTCGCCTTCCTTGCCGGAGGTGCACGTGTTGTTCGTGCAGATTCCAGGTCGGATGCAGTTGGCCGCGGAGCAGGGGAAATGACCCTCCGGCCATTCCCAATCGCGGTAGGTACCGAAGTAGGCGTAGACCAGCAGGTGGTGGCTACCCTCATGCATCCGGTACTCCTGCCACTTGATGGTTGGAGTCCCGCCGTTGGTCAACCCGACCAGGCGTCCCTGCTCGCGCCAGTCGACGCGGAACGCGTAACAGCTTTCCCATTCGGTCCCCGCGTCGACTGTCCGCGGCGGAACATACAACTGAACTCCCTCGCCAGGTGCCGGCGCGGGAAGCGGTGGCTCTGGCTCCCAGACGAAGTCTCCGGGATCGATCGGCTCAGCGTCGCAAACCGTCTGTACCGGTCCGCCGTGGGCGCCGCCGCCCGCCTGGTTCGAGGGACCCAGCGCCTCGCACTCTTCGAGCGTCGAGTGAGCGCCCCGAGCAATCCACTCTTCGATGACCTCGATGATCTCCTCGGAGAGCATTCCACCCGCCTGCGGCATCGTGTCGCCGGGGCCCATTCCGCGCAGCTTGCGCAGCAGGAAACTGTTCTCCGGATCGCCGGAAGCTACGCGCATGAGTCCCATGCTCCCCGCATCGGGGTGCTCGGGAGCCACATCGACGAGGTTCGCATAGGACACATCCTCAGAGCTGAGGACCAGCCCGCCTTGGCGGGCAATCGACGAATGGCAGCTCGAGAGAGCGCAGCTCTGATCGAAAACCTGTTGAATCGAACGGAACGTCTTGGCGCGTAGATTGATCGGGCAGCCGTCGAGAGCGGAGCGGACGCCCTGCACCAACTCGCCCACCGAAACTTTGGCGTCCTCGTTGGGGTCGAAGTTCGCGCACAGGGTCATCCGCAGATTCCCCATGGCGATGCCTACGCCCGTCACCAATTCGTTGATCACCACCTCGGCGTCGTTGTTGCAGTCGCCGGGGCAGGGTTGGGCCTTCGCCGGAGCAACGCCTGTGGCCAAGAGCCAAACAGCCGCCGTTGTCGCGGCGATCGTGAAAACCGATCGCTTCTCTCGCATCATCTGACCTCCCGATACCGCCCGAATCAGTTTAGAACTGAGTTTGCGGGGCTCGTTCGAGATAGATCACAGGCCGGTCAGTGCGTCAATTTGTCGCGTGTCTTCGGCCCTAATCCGCCCTGAAGGGGCAACCCGGCCGTGTCAACGGATGATCCGGCAGACCGTTCGGTACGGAATTCCCCTAATGGCCCGCAAGGGCAGCGGCGATCGTGAGGCCAACCACTGCGGAGACCCATTTTGCGAACGGTCGGTCGCCGTGGCTGAACTCCTCGCCGATCATGTCGAGACTGGCGATGTAGAGGAACGTGCCGGCGGCGATCGCCAAGAAGGTTGCCTCGAAGACGCTCGCGACATCGGCTTCCAGGGCCTGCGCCGCTATCGCTCCGATACCGATGCCAATGGGCGTCGCAGCGGCGAAACCGAGCAGGAGGCGCCACGCGAGCTGTGACTCGACGCGGTTCCTGGTCAGGCTGATTCCGAGCGCGAACCCCTCGGTCGCCTTGTGCAGAATCAGCGCGAAGAAGATGGCGGCCGTGCGACCGGCGGCGCTCTGCGCGCCAAGGGCGACTCCCGAGAGAATCGAGTGGACGGACAGCCCTGCCAAAAGGACGAAGCTCGCCAAGCGATGATCGGCGGCGTGCACCGCGAGCTCGTCGCCGAGCTCGTGTTGACCGTGACGGGCGAGATCGCCATGCGAGTGGCCGCGCTGTCCCAGCAGGACGTGCTCCACCAATAAGAGAAACAGAAACGCCGCTGCCGCGAGTAGAAACGCGACCGGGTACCCTGGGTAGATATCGTGTAGGCCCTCGTGCGACTCGGGTAGCATGTGCAGAAGGCCGGTGCCGAGAATGATCCCGGACGCGAATGCATTGGCGTGTCCGAGCTGTCCCGACAGTCGGCTCGAATGCGCCGAGCGGACGGCCAGCCACCCGCCGAGGAGCGCCGCCAGCATGACGGGCAATCCGAGGGCTGTTTTGATCAGTGCAGCGCTCACGCCGGGTCTCCTGAGGCTGCCCCGTCTGCGGACGGCACGGTGACCGCGGGGGGAAGGGACGGGAATTCAATCATCGCGTTTTGGCGCACACTCCGGCGCGGCTGAGCCCTATCCGGTGAGCGGTGGCCGCGGCAAGACAGGCGGTTGAACGACGACAGCGACCGCTCGCTGCCCCATGGCGCCGGATGATGCGTCGCGGCGACGTACCGAGGCCCGGCCTCGTTGACAGTGCGAGGCGCCGCGTCTGTAATCGTCCGATTGAACCGAGAAGAGAGACGACCGAAATGACGATGAGAAGATTCCGAGCCGCTGCTGTTTCATGCCTCGCAGTTCTGACGGTGTGCGCTGCCGGTGCCGTGGCGCAATCGTGCCCGGGTGACTGCAACGACAACAACGCCGTCGCGATCAACGAGTTGATTACCGGCGTGAGCATCGTCCTGGGACGCTCACAACTGTCGGCATGCCCCGCGGTCGATGGCAACGGCAACGGCACAGTCTCGATCAACGAGCTCGTCGCCGCAGTTGCTGCCAGCCTCGGCGGATGTGGTGGCGGGGGTGCGACATTTGCCGAAGTTCAAGCGATCTTTACCCAGAAGTGCTCGACGGTCGCCTGCCACAGCGGCGCTTTTCCGGCCAATGACATGAGCCTGGAGGCCGATGAGGCATACGACGAGATCGTGGGTGTCGAACCGTTCAACCTCTTCGCCGTTGACATGGGGCTGCTGCGCGTCGATCCAGGCGACCCGGACAACAGCTACCTGTTGATCAAAGTCGAAGGGTCGGTTCCGGCAGAATTGGGTACGCAAATGCCGCAGTTCCAGCCGCCACTGTCGGAGGACGAAGTGGGCACGATCCGCTCGTGGATCGCCGCCGGCGCCAACCCGGAGTAACGGCTCCGGGCGACGCCGGGCAAGGTGTCAGCGTTTCGGGGGGCGACCGCGCCGCCTTGGCCGGCGTCGCGCCGGCCGACGACCGCGCGCCTCCGGAGTGGACTGCAGGAGCACGTCGAGTCCCTCGTTTAGCAATGCGACGACCGTGGCCGTCTTGGAGGACCCGGTTTCCCTGGCGACTTTCTCGATGGCGCGACTCACCGCGTCGGGCACCTTGACGTTCATCAACTTGCTCGCGCTCTTGGTGCTCTTCAAATCCTTCAGACGTAGCTCCGATCGCATCGCTGAAACCCCCTTTCGGCCCGTTCCAACGGGAAGAAGACCAAATCCGGCCAGCGCCCTGACAATGATTTGGGTCTAACAGAATCGAAGCAACCTCGCAATATTCCAGAAATGGCGGCGGACCGCGGCGACGGCGCGAGCCGTTGGGCAGGTGGCTCGATTTGATTCGCATCCTTCGCTCGCGCTAAGAGCGCGGGCGATGTCGCAAACTGCGGTCGAGATGCCGACCATCCAGGGGTTGTTCGGCGGCAACATGATGAGTCCCATCGAGGACCCGTACCGGGTCTACGCGCGCCTGCGAGATGAGAGCCCGGTGCTCGCGGTCAGTACGATGATGGGCATCAACTACCTGGTGACTCGGTACGAGGACGTGACAGCGATGCTGCGCGATCCCGAGGTGTTCTCGTCGCGCGGTAACGCTCGTGCGATCGGCTTGGTGATGGGGCGCACGCTGCTCGAAATGGACGGCGTCGAGCACGTCCGACATCGAAACTTGATAGCCCCCTTCTTCTCACCGCTCGCCATGCGCTCCGAGATGCCGGCCGTCGTCGATGAGATCGTCAATGATCTGATCGACGATTTCGCGGGCGAAGGCGCTGCAGATCTGGTTTCGCAGTTTACGTTCATATTTCCGATGCGCGTCATAGCTCACATCATCGGTGTGCCGATCGATGATCACGCGGCGTTCCATCGCATGGCGCTCGACCTCATCTCGATTGCCGAAGACCCGGCGCGTGGATTGGCGGCATCGCAGGAATTGGTGACATTCCTGCAGCCGCTGCTCGATCGGCGCCGCGGCGAGCAGGGCGTCGATCTGCTCTCGAAGCTGCTCCATGGCGATGTAGACGGACACAGGCTGAGCGACGAAGAGGTGCTCAGCTTCCTTCGGCTCCTCCTTCCGGCGGGAGCCGACACGACGTACCGCCTCACCGGGACCGTGCTGTGGGTACTGTTGCACGACCCGGAGCTAATGGAACGCGTGCGCGAAGATCGATCCCTGATCGAGAGGGTGATCCAGGAAGTCCTGCGTTGGGAGTCGCCTGTACAGCTGGTCTCGCGCGAGACGACACGCGACGCCGAGCTGGCGGGGGCGCCTATCCCGGCCGGAATGATCGTTTCGGCATGCATCGGCGCCGCCAACCGGGATCCGGCGAAGTTCGACGGGCCGAATCTCTTCGACATCGACCGAAATAACGAGGACCACGTCGGTTTCGGTTTCGGACGGCACTTTTGCGCCGGCTCGCATCTGGCGCGACTCGAGACTCGTACCGCCGTGAACGCTCTGCTGGATCGACTGAAGGATCTCCGTCTCGCCGCCGGCGAACCGACACGAATCGTCGGCGTCGCTTTCCGCTCTCCGGATCGATTGCCGATCCGGTTCAGTTGAGAGCGGCGCAGCAGACGTAGGAGAAGAGTCCGTATGCCCCTGGATCCCGCGGTCGAGAAGTTGATGAAGGAGATCTCCGCCGGCGGAGAGATTCGCCTCGAGGAGCTGTCGCCGTCGGAAGCGAGGCAGGCTTTCTCGGGCATGTCGCTGCTCGATGGCGAGAAGACCGAGGTCGCGTCGGTGGTCGATGTCGGCGCTGCGGTCGACGGGCGTGTGATCCCTCTGCGCATCTACCGACCGTGCGAGGCGTCGCACCTGCCGGTGGTACTGTACTTCCACGGTGGTGGCTGGGTGATCGGTGATCTCGATACGCACGACAACACCTGCAGGCGGCTCGCTCTCGCGTCCGGTTGCGCCGTCGTCTCGGTCCACTACCGCCGAGCACCCGAGGATCCTTTTCCGGCTGCGGCCGAGGATTGTTTTGCGGCGTTGCGATGGGTGGCCGCAGAAGCGGACCGACTGGATGTCGACCGCGATCGGATCGCTGTGGCCGGCGACAGCGCCGGTGGCAACCTGGCCGCTGTCGTGAGCCTCATGGCGCGCGACCGAGGTGGCCCGGCGCTCGCGTTCCAGTTGCTCATCTATCCGGTGACGGATTATCTCTGCGACACCGATTCGATGCGCGAGAACGCCGAAGGATTCTTCCTGACGCGCGCCGCCATGCAGTGGTTCTGGCGCCAGTACGCCGGGGATGCACCGACACCAGTGCCGTATCACTCGCCGTTGCACGCGAAGTCGCTGGCCGAACTGCCCCCGGCCCTGGTGATCACGGCGGAGTACGACCCGCTGCGCGACGAGGGAGAGGCCTACGCCCGGCGGCTTCTGGAGAGCGGTGTTGCTGCTGTGCTGCGTCGCTACGACGGCATGATCCACGGCTTCGTTTCCATGGCGGGAATGCTGCCGCAGGGCGCCGAGGCGCTTGCCGCCGCGGGGATCGATCTTCGCCGTGCGCTCGGTGTTCCCGACGACGAGCGCGCTCCAGCCTGACGCGCCGGATGGATTGGCTGACCCGCCTCCTCACCCGAATCGAGGACCTGCGCGAGATTCCCGATTACCGGAGGACGGGTGCCGCCATGGCGGCCGCAGCACGGGATCCGCGGACGGCGGGCCACGTCATCCGGGCGCAGGCGGAACGATTCCCCGATCGCCCGTTTCTGCGATTCGAGAACGAGACGGTCTCGTTCGGGGCGTACAACGAGGGCGTTAATCGCTACACCCGCGTCCTGGCGAGTTGCGGCGTTTCGCGCGGCGACCGCGTCGGCGTGATGATGGAGAACTCGCCGGACTTCTTGATGGCGCAGGGCGCCGTCGCCAAGCGAGGTGCGATCGGTGCGTTGATCAACACCTCGCTGCGCGGAGCGTCTCTGTCGCACGTGCTCGCGACGGGCGATGTCCGCGTGGTTCTCGCCGACGAAGCTTGTACTCCGGCTCTGGTGGCGCTGGCCGGCGAACCCGACATCGCGATCATCGGCAGCGGCGGCGGGGCGCGAGATCTGCGCAGCGAGCTCGCCGCGGCATCGACGGGCGAGCCGGATATTCCGGACATCGGCCTCGGAGACGTGTTTCTCTACGTCTACACGTCGGGCACGACGGGCTATCCGAAAGCCGCGATCGTTCGCCACGCCCGCTTTACGATGGGAGGACGTTCGCTGGCCGCGGTGCTCGGTTTGGAAGAAGGGGATTGCTCCTACGCCCCGACACCGCTCTACCACGGCTACTCGAACTTCGTGGGTTTTGCTCCGGCTCTGCATCACGGCACGGCGTTCGCCAGCCGCGGCAAGTTTTCTGCACGGCACTTCCTGTACGACGTCCGACGCGTCTCTGCGACGCACTTCATGTACGTCGGCGAGCTCTGCCGCTATCTGCTCAATCAGCCTCCCTCGCGCCACGACCGCGCGCATCGGCTTCGCGTCGCGACGGGGCCGGGCCTACGGCCCGATATCTGGCGGCAGTTCGTCGAACGCTTCGGCATCGAGCGCGTCATCGAGACATACGGACAGACCGAGGCGAACGTCAGTCTCATGAACCGACGCGGCCCGATCGGATCGATCGGCCGCGCCGCCCCCGGCACGCACGGAAACCTGCGCGTGGTCCGCTTCGACCGCGATCGACAGGCGCCGCTGCGCAACGCCGCCGGTCAGCTCGAGGAGTGCCGCGCGGACGAAGTTGGCGAGCTGATCAGCGTCATCGGAAAGAGCACCCGGATGAGCTTTGATGGCTACGTCAACCGCGACGACAACGAGCAGAAGCTGCTGCGCGACTGTTTCGAGGCGGGCGACCTCTATCTGCGCACCGGCGATCTGATGCGCCGCGACCGCCGCGGCTACTTTTACTTCGTCGATCGGGTCGGCGACACGTTCCGCTGGAAGGGAGAGAACGTCGCGACGATGGAAGTCGCCGAGCTGCTCAACGGCGCTCCGGGCGTCGCCGAGACGGCGGTGTACGGAGTGCGGGTGCCCGGCGCAGAAGGGAGAGCGGGCATGGCGCTGATTGTGCTCGGTGACGACGCCCGATTTGATCCGCGCGAGTACTACCGGTTCGTCGGACGCACACTGCCGGCGTATGCACGGCCGCTGTTCGTTCGCATCGCGTCGGCGATGGACGTCACCGGCACGCTGAAGCACAGCAAACGGCGATTGCAGGACGAGGGCTTTCTGTCCCCCGGGATTACCGACCCGCTCTATTTCCGCGATGATGCTGTCGGTGCGTACGTCGAGATCGACGATGCCTTGCGCGAGGCGCTCGAGCGCGGCGAGGTCCGTGTGTGAGCTGCGGTGCTCCCTCCGCGAGGAGAAGAGCAGGGCGCTACGAGCAGCACGAAGTCGTTTACCGGAACGCGAAAGCCTGTTATCGACCAGCAGGGTCGGCGTCGCGGAATGGGCGAACCCGCGGGTGGTGAGATGAGCAAGATCTGGGACGCGCTGCAGAAGGTCGAACGGAACCGGGAATACGAGCCGGGTACCCCCACTGAGCTGCCGTATCGCGTCCAACTGACGCCCAAGCAGATGGCTGCGGTGCGCGGCTTGCTGGCTACGGATTCACTCGTCAAGGCGGCCGAGCTGAGTGGCGTCAAAGAGAGTACGCTGCGCAAATGGTTGGAACAGCCGAGCTTTGTTGGCGCATACTACGCCGCAGGCCGCGCCCAACTCGCGCAATCGCTGCAGAGATTGCGCTCGATGACCGGTGATGCCGTCGATGTCCTGCGCACGGCGCTCGAGGACGAAGACCCGATGGTTCGCATTCGAGCCGCGGCGGCGATCCTCAACGGCGCGGCCCTGCCGCAGAGCGACGCCGGCGTGCCGGAAGAGGACGAATCGCGGTCGGAAGAGTTGACGAGGTAACGCATCGCGGCTCTCGATCACCGTGCACTGCGGAACGCAAAGTGGGGTGGTGCGTCACGAGCGAAGGTATCGGGCTGGCACCGATGTTGCTTCGAATGTGATGCAGAGGCGAAGTTGGTGGTGGGAACTTTCGTTCGAAATCGGTTCGCAGCCGCGTGCATCGCGGCGCTGCTCTCGCCGGGGCTCCCCGCCGCGGCGGAAGACGCGCTGATCTCGGGCCAAATCATGTACTACGGCACGGCGGAAGCTGTGCCGAATGCCTCGGTGGTGGTTGCCGGAAGCGAGCCGATGACCATCGAGACCGGCGCCGACGGCATCTACGACGCCAGCCAGGCGTCGCAGAGCGCGGTCAGTGTCGAGCCGGTGAAGAACGGCGACTACGCGGGCGCGATCAGTGCGTTCGATGCGTCGCGCGTCTTGCAGGCGGTCGTCGGGCTGAACGAGCTGGACGAACTTCACACGATCGCCTGCGACGTCACCGGCGATGGAACGGTGTCGGCTCTCGATGCCGCCCATATTCTGCGATTCTCGATCGGATCCCTCGACCGCTTCGCCGCGGCAGACGCGTGCGACTCGGATTGGGTGTTCGTGCCGGCGGCCGAGCCTGCCGCCAACCAGCAGACGCAGGCTCCCGACCTCGAGGGCGACTCCTGCGTCCGCGGCGGCATTCGCTACGACCCGCTCGACGGCAATGCCACCGGCCAGAACTTCATCGCCATTCTCATCGGCGACTGCTCCGGCAACTGGAATGGCGAGGAGGTCGAGGACCCCGCCACGCCAACCGCGGCGCCGACCATGACTCCGACCTTCACGGTGTTGCCGACGAACACGGCCGTCGCCACGCCGACTTTCACGCCGCCGTCGACTGCGACGCCGACGGCGTCATTCACCGAGCCGCCATCGCAAACGCCAACCGCGTTTCCCACTGCGACGTCGACCGCCGTGCCCTCACAAACGCCCGTGCCGAGTGCGACGTCCACCGCCTCGCCTTCGCATACATCGACCGCGGTCCCATCCGCGACGCTCACCAATAGCGCCACGCGGACGCCGACCAGCACGCCGACGCGAACTTCGACGCCGACGGCGACGCCGACGCGCACCGGTACCTCGACCCGGACGCACACTCCGACCCGCACCCCAACTTCCACGACGACCCCGACGCGAACGCCGTCAAACACCAGGACGCAGACATTCACGCGCACTCCGACCATCACCCTGACGCCGACGCTGACGCGCACCTCGACGGCGACGCGAACCCATACCCGGACGCAAACGCCGACCATCACCCGGACTCCAACGCATACGGCGACCTCCAGCCCGACGCCGACGCAGAGCTGCCCCAACGGTTCGTCGTGGCAGATCTCGCAAGGGATCCCCATCAGCACACAGCTCGGCGGGTCGCTGTGGCGTGCCGACACCGTGACTCCCGCCAACAGTCGGGGCCTCTTCTGGCGGCGCCGCGAGC